>NZ_JBEOTD010000031.1:0-108317 GCF_040426375.1 Streptomyces sp. NPDC096012 | reverse complement strand
GGCGGCCGCCGCCGCGGGGCCCCCACCCGCGCGGCGGCCCCGGGCCGCCGCGAGGAGCACAGGGCCGCCGCCCCCGGCCGCGGCGCCGGGCGGGCGTCGTGCCCGGGGGCGGTGTGCCACGGCCGCGCGGCCGCGCCGGGCGTCGTGGCCGTCGTGGCCGTCGTGGCCGTCGTGGCCGTCGTGGCCGTCGTGGCCGTCGGCGCAGTGCTACGGCCGCAGCGCCGGTTCACGCTCCACGTCGTGGACGTCGAGCCTGGCGTCGTGGCGGGCCAGGGGCCGCGCCGCGGACGGGTTCGCCCGGACCGCCGGGGAGGCCACGCCCGCCCACTGCAGGATGCGGGCGGTGGCGAGGGCCTTCTGGTCGGGGACCAGGCCCGCCACGTTCGCGCCGTGGTTCATGCCGGGTGCGGTGAAGACGTAGGAGTCACGGGCACCCGCGCCGAGCCGGAAGCGTTCCGAACCCCAGGGGTCGTTCTGGCCGTAGACGAACAGCATCTGCCGGGCGTGGTGGCGGACCCAGGTGTCCACGTCGCGCATCGCCCGCGGGTCGAAGCGCATCGGGATGGACCGGGGCACGAAGTCGCGCGGCGGCTGGTAGCCGTAGCGGATCAGCTTCCGCTCGATGTGCGGGAAGTGGATGGTGGGTGCGCCGAGCTGGGTGCCCGCCTGGTAGTAGTACGGCGTGTACTGCTCCAGGCCCTGGTCGGTGTAGGCGGAGAAGCCGGAGATGGTGTCGACCGAGTTCCAGATCTCCTCGTCGCTCGCGGTGGCCGCCTTCGCCGGGACGCTGCCGCAGTCCGCCAGCAGGCTGTACTGCCAGAAGCCCCACACGTAGTCGAGCACGACCGCCTCGTACGCCTTGTCCAGGCCGCCGATGGTGTCGAAGGTGTACCCGTTCGCCGCCGCGTACCCGGCGTACCTCTCCTCCAGCGGCTTGCGGCGCACGAGCGCCTCGCGCTGCACGGCGTTCAGCCGGTCCCGGCACTCCTCGGTGCCCACGCGGGCGAAGAAGCGGTCGTAGGCCGAGTCCTCGTCGTTCACGACGTCGTTCGGGGCGACGTAGGCGACGACGCCGTCCATGTCGCGCGGGTAGAAGCGCTCGTAGTAGGTGGCCGTCATGCCGCCCTTGGAGCCGCCGGTGGCCAGCCAGTTGGCGGGGTAGACCTTTTTCAGGGCCTCGAAGAGGCGGTGCTGGTCGCTGGCCGCCTGCCAGATGTCCAGCTTGGACCAGTCCGCCGGGTCGGGGCGGGACGGGGTGAAGAAGCGGTATTCGAGGGAGACCTGGTTGCCGTCCACGATCTGGGTGGGCTCGCGGCGCGAGGGGTTCGTGGAGACGTTGTAGCCGCCGGTGTAGAAGACGGTCGGGCGGCTCGTGTCCTTGTGCAGCACGGTGATGCGCTGCTGGAAGGTGCCCCGTCCGGGATGGCGGTGGTCGATCGGCTGCGTGTAGTTCAGCACGAAGAAGCGGTAGCCGGGGTACGGCTTCTCCTGGATCAGGCTCATGCCCGGTACGGACAGCAACCGGTCCTTGATGTCGGTGGGCTCGGACTGTGCGGCGGTGGCCGCGGTCGCCGTGCTCAGCGTGCCTATGAGCACCGTGAGCGCCAGCAGCCATCTGAGCGCCTTGCGCATGCGCACTCTCCCCTGTGAGACAGATGTGCGCCGGAAGCTATCCCAGCAACTGCCGTCACACCAGAGGGGATTGACCGGCCCGCGCGGTCCGGTCCGGGCGGCTCAGCACAGGATCCAGCCCGAGTCGACCGCATCGCGGCCCACCGAGCCCTTGACCCGCACGCAGCGGTGCCCGGCGTGTACGGTCACCGGGCCGGCGTGGTGCCTGTAGCGGCCCTTGTCGGCGACCGCGCGGTTGCCGCGGGCCTGCACGCTGACGAACATCGTCTGGGGCAGGCCCAGTTGGCGGGTGACGGTGACGGCGCAGATGTAGCCGTCGCGCCTGTAGACGTGGGTGACGCCGGTACGGAACGGCAGGGTCCGCACTTCGCGCCCCGCGCAGGCGCCGGACGTGCTCGCCTGGGCGGTACCGGTCGCCGTGAGGCCGAGCATCCCGGAGGCGGCCAGCACGGCCGCGCCGAGTGCCAGCCGCCGGCGTATCGCACCACTGTCCACTGTCGTCCTCCCCCTACCGCGATCGTGCACCCCGATGTCCGTACTGATGTACGGACGCACGGGTATGCCGGATGGTTGCACGACCGTCAGCGGGACGCGTCGGCCGGGGGCACCGCGATGCCGTCGACGGCGCGACGCCGGACGGGCCGGGGAAGACCGCGGCCCGTCCACCGGGCGGCCCTCGTAGCGGGCGTCACGCCTCGGCGGACACCCCGACCGGCTCCTCCGGCCCGGACTGCCCCACGAAGGTCCGCCACAGCTCGGCGTACCGGCCGCCGCGCGCCAGCAGCTCCTCGTGCGTGCCGTCCTCCGCGACCCGGCCGTGGTCCATCACCACCACCCGGTCGGCGCGGGCGGCGGTGGTCAGCCGGTGGGCCACCACCAGGGTGGTACGGCGGCCCGCCAGACGGTCGGTGGCGTGGTTGACCTGGGCCTCCGTGGCCAGGTCGAGAGCGGCCGTGGCCTCGTCGAGGAGCAGGACGTCGGGGTCGACCAGTTCGGCGCGGGCGAGGGCGATCAGCTGGCGCTGGCCGGCCGAGAGGTTGCGGCCGCGCTCGGCGACCTCGTGCAGATAGCCGCCCTCCAGGGTGGCGATCATCTCGTGCGCGCCGACCGCCCGGGCCGCCGCCTCCACCTCGGCGTCGGTGGCGCCGGGACGGCCGTAGGCGATGGCGTCGCGGACCGTGCCGGGGAAGAGGTAGGCCTCCTGCGGGACGACCCCGAGCCGGTGCCGGTACGAGGTGAGGTCCAGGGCGCGCAGATCGGTGCCGTCGATCGTGACCCGGCCGCCGGTGGGATCGTAGAACCGGGCCACCAGCTTCACCAGCGTCGACTTCCCGGCGCCCGTCTCGCCGACGAACGCGACCGTCTGCCCGGCCGGAACCGTCAGGCTGACACCGGTGAGCGCCTCCTCGTCGTCGCCGTAGGCGAAGCTCACGTCCTCGAAGGCGAGGTCGCCGCGCAGGGACCGGACCTCGAGGGGCGCGTCGGCGCTCCTCGTCGACGTCGGCTCGCGCAGCAGCTCCTGGATGCGGCCCAGCGACACCGTGGCCTGCTGGTAGCCGTCGAAGACCTGGGAGAGCTGCTGGACGGGTGCGAAGAACAGGTCGATGTAGAGCAGGTACGCCACCAGCGCGCCGGTGGTCAGGGTGGCCGCCTCCACCCGGCCCGCGCCGGAGATCAGCACGGCCGCCGCGGCGACCGAGGACAGCAGTTGGACGAACGGGAAGTAGACCGATATCAGCCGCTGACCGCGGATGCGGGCGGCCCGGTAGCTGTCGCTGCGCTCGGCGAACCGGCGCGCGCCGTCCCGTTCCCGCCGGAAGGCCTGCACGATCCGCAGCCCGGACACCGACTCCTGCAGATCCGCGTTCACCACCGACACGCGCTCGCGGGCGAGTTCGTAGGCCTTCACGCTGGCCCGGCGGAAGAAGAACGTGGCCACGATCAGCGGGGGCAGGGTGGCGAAGACGACGAGGGCGAGCTGGACGTCGATCACCAGCAGGACGACCATGATGCCGAAGAAGGTGACGACGGAGACGAACGCCGTGACCAGACCGGTCTGCAGGAACGTCGACAGCGCGTCGACGTCCGTCGTCATCCGGGTCATGATCCGGCCGGTCAGCTCGCGCTCGTAGTAGTCGAGGCCGAGCCGCTGGAGCTGGGCGAAGATCTTCAGCCGCAGCGTGTACAGCACGCGCTCGCCGGTCCGGCCGGTCATCCGGGTCTCGCCGGTCTGCGCGGCCCACTGGACGAGGACGGTCAGCAGGCCGAGCAGCGAGGCCGCCCACACGGCGCCGAGGGCCGCCCGGCTGACACCCTGGTCGATGCCGTGCCGGATCAGCACCGGCAGCAGCAGTCCGGCGCCCGCGTCCACGGCCACCAGCAGCAGGCTGACGAGGAGGGGGCCGCCGAAGCCCCGCAGCAGGTGGCGCAGGCCGTAGGAGTCCTCCGCGCGGACCGCCCGGCCCTCGTCGACGTCCGGGGTGTCGGTGGCCGGGGGCAGCGCGTCCACCTGCGCGAGGAGTTCGGGGGTGGCCGGGCTGCCGCCGAGCGCCTGGTCCTTCGGCTCGCGGTCGCCGGTCCACAGCCGGGGGGTCACACCGCGCTCGGCGTCGAACTCGGCGTCCAGCTCCGCGCGGACGGAGGTGTCCTCCTGCGGTGCGGCCGGGCTCGCGTGGCCCGGCGAGACGCCGCCCAGCTCGTCCGGGTCGGTCAGCAGCCGGCGGTAGAGGGCCGAGCGCTCCTGCAGTTCCTCGTGGGTGCCGAGGTCGGCGAGCCGGCCGCCGTCCAGGACGGCGATGCGGTCGGCCAGGTTCAGCGTGGAGCGGCGGTGGGCGATGAGGAGGGTCGTGCGGCCCTGCATCACGTGCTTCAGCGCCTCGTGGATCTCGTGCTCGACGCGGGCGTCGACCGCCGAGGTGGCGTCGTCCAGGACCAGCAGGCGGGGGTCGGTGAGCAGGGCGCGGGCGAGCGCGACGCGCTGGCGCTGGCCGCCGGAGAGGGTCAGGCCGTGCTCGCCGACCTTGGTGTCGTAGCCCTCCGGCAGCTCGGCGATGAAACGGTCCGCCTGGGCGGCCCGCGCGGCGGCCTCGATCTCCTCCTGGCCGGCGTCCGGGCGGCCGTAGGCGATGTTCGCGCGGACCGTGTCCGAGAAGAGGAAGGAGTCCTCCGGGACCAGGCCGATCGCGGCCCGCAGCGAGTCCAGGGTCAGCTCGCGCACGTCGTGGCCGCCGAGCAGCACCGCACCGTGGGTGACGTCGTAGAAGCGCGGCAGGAGCAGGGAGAGCGTGGACTTGCCGGAACCGGAGGAGCCGACGACGGCGAGCGTCTCGCCGGGCCGGATCTCGAAGCTGAGCCCTTCGAGGACCTGGGGACCGGTGTCGTACGCGAAGGACACGTCGTCGAACTCGACGGTCGCCGGCGCGTCGGCGGGCAGCTCCTTGGTGCCCTCCCGCAGCGTCGGCTCGGTGTCGATCAGCTCCAGGACGCGCTCGGTGCCGGCGCGGGCCTGCTGGCCGACCGTGAGGACCACCGCCAGCATGCGGACGGGGCCGACGAGCTGGGCGAGGTAGGTGGAGAAGGCGACGAAGGTGCCGAGCGTGATGTGGCCGCGTACGGCGAGCCAGCCGCCGAGGGCCAGCATGGCGACCTGGCCGAGCGCCGGCACGGCCTGCAGGGCGGGGGTGTACCTGCTGTTCAGGCGGATGGTGCGCAGGCGGCCGGCGAAGAGGCGGCGGCCGACCTCGCGCAGCTTGCCCGTCTCCTGCTCCTCCTGCCCGAAGCCCTTCACCACGCGTACGCCGCTCACCGCGCCGTCGACCACCCCGGCGACCGCGGCGGCCTGGGCCTGCGCGTACCAGGTGGCGGGGTGCAGCTTGGACCGGCTGTGCTTGGCGATCCAGCCCAGCGCGGGCGCCACGGCGAGCGCGACCAGGGTCAGCGGCAGCGACAGCCACGCCATGATCACCAGGGATATGAGGAAGAGCAGGACGTTCCCGATGGTCATCGGGAGCATGAAGAGCAGGCCCTGGATCAGCTGGAGGTCGCTGGTGGCCCGGCCGATCACCTGCCCGGTGGACAGCTCGTCCTGGCGGCGGCCGTCGAGCCGGGTGACGGCTCCGTACATCTCGGTCCGCAGGTCGTGCTGCACGTCGAGGGCGAGCCGGCCGCCGTAGAACCGGCGTATGTAGGTCAGCGCGTAGACCAGGACGGCGGCGACGATCAGGGCACCCGCCCAGGGGGCCATGGCGCGGCTGTGGTCGCCGATCACGTCGTCGATGATCACCTTGGTGACCAGCGGGACGACCGCGAGGACGGCCATGCCGGCGAGGGAGGAGCCGAGGGCCAGGACGAGGTTCCTGGGATACCGCCAGGCGTAACCGGCCAGCCTTCGTGCCCATCCCCGTTGCGCTGCCACGCGGGTGCCTTCCTGTCGACCGGACCTGCTCTGCCTGCTCTGACGGTAGACAGCAACGCTCGGCGGGCGCGATTTCATCCCGCTGTAACAATCGGCGGCGGCGTTCTTGTGCGGGGGGGGGCGCGGGATGGGCGAGGGGGGTGAGGGCGGTCCTTGTGCCGGGGGTGCGGGATGCGCGAGGGGGCGGCGCGGGGGCGGCTTCCCGCGAGCGGTTCGTGCGCGGGGTCGCACGCGCGCCGCGGGAAGCCGCCCCCGGGGCGTCAGGCGCGTACCCGCAGGAAGTAGAACCGGGTCGTCTGGGCGGCGTTCTGGTTGTCGTCGCTCACCAGGACGACCTTCAGGCGGCCCGCTCGGTCGCGGCCCGTGACCGTCATGCCCTCGATGTTGTCCAGCAGCGGGTTGGGCTGCGGCTGCTTCGCCGTGGCGCCCAGGGAGGGGCAGGCGGCGATGTCGGCCAGCAGGGTCTTCCTGATCAGCCGCACCCCGTTCTGCCCCGTCAGGTGCTCGACGCGGCTGGTGTCGGTGGCGTGGCGGGGGTCCGCCAGGTAGAGCCGGACCGTGTTGCCGACGCCGGCGGTGAAGCCGCGCTCCAGGACGAGCAGGCGCCCGTCGGGCGTGGCCTGGACCTCGGGGACGCCCAGCGAGGCGTCGACGCGGTAGGCGTACTGCGCGGCGAGCCGGAAGTGGCCGCCCTTGGTCCGGGTCCAGGTCTGGAAGCGGGCGGTGTCCGGGGCGTCGCCGGAGAGCGGGGCCTCCATGGATGCGAGGAGGGTGCGGCCGCCGGGCAGCAGGGTCAGGCCCTCGAAGGTCAGGTTGGGTGAGGCGCGGCCGGCCGGGGCGACCTGGAGGGAGGACGGCACCGGGAGCCGGTCGAGGATCTTCCCGGCGCGGGAGTAGCGGCGGACGGACGGCTCGGTCTCGGAGGTGACGAGCCGGGTGCCGTCCCGGTCGACGACCAGGCCCTCGGAGTCGAGGTCGGCGCCCTTCTCGTCGGCGAGGTGGACGGCCTTCTCCGGCCGGAGGGTACGGCCGTCCAGACCGAACAGGGTCGAGCGGTCCCCCAGGGCCGCGAGCGAGCCGTCCCGGTCCACGGCGAGGGCGGAGAGGTTGCCGACGAAGGTGCCGTCGTACGTCGTCTTGTCGAGCGCGTCGGAGAAGCGGTCGAGGAAGACGGTGGCCGAACAGGCGTTCCCGGCAGGGGTGTCGGCACCGGCGGACCCGGCGGCGGTCAGGCAGGCGGCCGCCGCCAGGCCGGCGGTGAGGGTGGCGAGTACGGTTCTCAGGCGCATGACCGCCACCGTAGGGCGGCCCGGTGTCCGGCGGGAGACCGCCTCGCGAAGCGACGGCCCGGCGCCGGACGGGCGCGGGGCTCCGGTGCGGGCCGGGGCTCCGGTGCGGGCCGGGGCTCCGGTGCGGGCGTGTCCGGTCCTCCGCCCGCCCTCGGCCGGCCCCGCGCGGGACGGGCGACCGCCCCCGGTGAACGCCTGCCCGGTCCTCCGCCGCCCCTCGGCCGGCCCCGCGCGGGACGGGCGACCGCCCCCGGTGAACGCCTGCCCGGACCTCCACCGGCCCTCGGTCAGCCCCGCGGGGGCACCGCGACGAACGCCTCGTCGGGCCGGGTGGGCGGGGTGAGGCGCTGGGTGCCGGCGGTGGTCGGGACCAGGGCCTTGTGGATGGCCTGGGCGACGTTCTGGATGGTGGCGACGCCGTAGTCCATGGTGGCGTTGTCCTGCGTCAGCACGGTCATCATGTAGTCGTGCCCGGCGCCGTCGAAGGTGCCCAGGCTGTGCACGCGCCAGCCGTGCGTGGCGCGCTCCAGCCAGCCGTTCTTGACGTGCACGGCGACCGTGGACGGCGCACCGGCGGGCGTGCCCCAGCGCTGGTCGGCGACGACCTGGCCCATCAACTTGAGAATGTAGGCACGGGAGTTGTCGCTGAGCACGCTGTTCCTGGCGGTGATCAGCTTGAGCAGCTTCTGCTCGTCGGCGACGTTCTCCTGGGTCAGGCCCCAGTAACCGTCCGCCCCCGGCGTGGTCGTGGTCATCCCGGCGGCGGCCAGGAAGCCCTTGACCTTCGTCAGGCCCAGCTGCTTCCACAGCTTGCTGGTCGCGTCGTTGTCCGACTGCGTGATCATGGCCTTGGCGAGCGCGTCCTCCGCGTCGGTCAGGTACCGGCCGGTCTTCTTCGCGTCCCACAGCAGCGTGGCGAGCACGGTGACCTTGACGGTGCTGGCCGAGTCGAAGGCCGTGGTGGCACCCAGGGTGCAGGTGGTGTTGGTGCTGCGGTCGTACAGGCCGACGGCGACGGTGCCCTTGCGGTCCTTCAGGGCGGCCGTGATGTCCTTCGTCAGCTTGTCGGCGAGGCCCGCCTTGCCGGACGTACAGCTGACGGCGGGCGTGGGCGTCGCGGCAGCCGGCGTGGCGGCCGTGACGGCCGGTACGAGCAACGCGGCACCGAGAGCGGTCGCGAGCGTGCCGACCCGGCCGGGTATCCGATGGGTCATGAAGAACTTCCCCCTTGTTGAACGTCGTTCGGGCGTCCTAGGTCCCTGCGCACCGCCGGGCCACATCTCCGCGCTGCCTGATCCGGCCACCGGGAACGGACGACGGCTGTACGCATGTTCGCAGGCCGCTCGTTCGAGAGATCAGGGGGATGGACGTAAGGCCGAAAGGCCGAGCCGGCCGGGCGAGTTGGCGTCGAGCATCGCTGCCGCCGCTCTCGGCCGTCACGACGCTCACGGTGCGGCCCGGCCAGCGGCCCGCGCACACGGAAGGCGGCTGCGGCCGCCCGTGGCCGCCGTGGAGCCCGGTCGTCGGCTCCGCGGCGGCACGGGCCGACCGTGACCGTCCTGACGGGAGGTCGGCCCCGAGGCCCCGCGGCGGCCTGGGGCGGCCTGGGGCGGCCCGGGCCGCCCGTGGCCGCCGGGGGCCCGGCGTCAGCCCTGCGGCGGAACGGCCACGACCGCCTCGGTCGGCCGGCTGGTCGGGGTGTAGCGCGTGACACCGGCCGTCGTCGTCACCAGGTCCTTGTGGATGGCCTTGGCCACGTTCTGGATGGTGGTGACGCCGTAGCCCATGGTGGCGTTGTCCTGCGTCAGCACGCTGATCATGTAGTCGTGGCCGGTGCCCTTGAAGGTGCCCAGGCTGTGCACGCGCCAGCCGTGCGTGGCGCGCTGCAGCCAGCCGTTCTTGACGTGCACGGAGACGGAGGACGGCGCACCGGCCGGGGTGCCCCAGCGCTGCGAGGAGACGACCTGTCCCATCAACTTCTGTATGTACGCGCGGGAGTTGTCACTGAGCACGCTGTTCCTGGCGGTGATCAGCTTGAGCAGCTTCTGCTCGTCGGTGACGTTCTCCTGGGTCAGGCCCCAGTAACCACCCGTGCCCGGCGTGGTCTTGGTCATCCCGGCGGCGGCCAGGAAGCCCTTGATCTTCGTCAGGCCCAGCTGCTTCCACAGCCTGCTGGTGGCGTCGTTGTCGGACCTGGTGATCATGGCCGTGGCGAGCTTGGTCTCGGTGCTGGTCAGGTACCGGTTGTGCTTCTTCGCGTCCCACAGCAGCGTGGCGAGCACGGTGACCTTGACGGTGCTGGCCGAGTCGTAGGCGCTGGTGGCCCGCAAGGTGCAGGTGGTGTTCGTGCTGCGGTCGTACACGCCGACCGCGACGGTGCCCTTGCGGTCCTTCAGGGCCGCCGTGATGTCCTTCTTCAGCTTGTCGGCGAGGCCCGCCTTGGCGGACGTGCAGCTCACCGTCGGCGCGGCCGCGGCGGCCGGTGCGGCCGCGGTGACGGCCGGTACGAGCAGCGCGGCACTGACGGCGGCGGCGAGCGCGCCGGCCCGGCCGGGAGTCCGGAAAGTCATGGAAAGTTCCCCCTAGGAAGTCGTACGGGCGTCCCCCTGAACGCCATTGAGCGCACCCGTGCGCTGTCCGGTTCGACAGGTCAGGGCGACGGAAGGTTGTACGCCTGTTCGCAGTACGGGAGTTCAGCCGGGCGGCGAGCCGTGCGGAGCACCCCGGCCGGTCACGGCCGGCGGAAGTCGAACGAGCCGCTCAGGGTCGTCGAACCCGTGATCACTTTCCGGTACGACCCCGACCGGGGCCGGTCCCGCTCACCCCACTTCTTCGCTCGCACCGGTGAAGGCGGTCTTCCGCCCGGGCGTGTCCCACCCTCGGCCAGGACCAGGACGGAACCGGCACGTCAGCCGGCCGCCTTCCCCCACTCCCCTCGCCGGCGGCCCTCATGAGACGGCGCACCTGGCCCGTGGCCGCGCCCCTCGCCCTGACCGCGCTGACCGCCCTGCTCGTGCCGGCACAGTCCGCCTCGGCCGGTGCCGCCGCGCCCTCGTGCCCGGACGGCTCCGTCTGCCTGTGGAGCGGCGAGGCCTTCGGCGGCTCGTACTGGGAGTGGACGGCCCGCAGCGGCTACCGCGACCTGCCGCCCGGCCTCCACGACCACGTCGGCTCCTTCGTCGCCGCCACCCGCGCCTGCTTCGTCGACTGGGGGCCGGTCGAGAGGCGCGACGTCTTCAACGGCGACTGGCGCTCCCGCTACCTCGGCGACTTCGGCGGCCGGATGGACGGGCTGGGCCCGGAAGGCTGCTGACCCGCCACGCGGGCGACCGGCCACCGGTCCGTCGCGGCGCGCGAGCATGCCCGACCCGTCGCGGTGTGCGCGGCGGGCATGGCATGTCCGCCGCTGACGGGCACGTGCCGGAGGAGCCCGTGTGTCACTCGCCCAGGTGCGTCGGTGCGAACATCCGCAGCACCGCCGGGAGTACGACCACCGACGGGCCCGGTGCCGCCAGTGCCTTCGCCAGGTCCTGCTCCAGGGTCTGCGGTGTCGTGCGGACGCCCGGTACGCCGAAGGACTCCGCCAGGGCCACGTAGTCCGGGCGGGTCAGTTCCGTGGCCGTCGCCTGGCCGAAGGCGTCCGTCATGTACTCGCGGAGGATGCCGTAACCGCCGTCGTCGACGATGAGCCAGGTGACCGGGAGGTCGTACTGGCGGGCCGTGGCCAGTTCGGCGATGGAGTAGAGGGCGCCGCCGTCACCCGACACCGCCAGCACCGGGCGGGTCGGGTCGGCCGCCGCCGCGCCCAGGGCGGCCGGGAAGCCGTAACCGAGCCCGCCGGCGCCCTGGGCCGAGTGCATGGTGTTCGTGCCCCGGGGGTCGAACGCCGACCAGGCCCAGTAGGCGAGGATCGTCATGTCCCAGAAGGACGGCGAGTCGGCCGGGAGCGCACGGCGGACCGACGCCAGCACGTCCTGCTCCAGGGTGAGTTGCTGGGCGGAGATGCGGTCCGCCACCTTGGCGAGAAGGTCCCGCACCCGGTCCCGCGCCGACGCGTCCGGCCGCTCCCGCACCGTCTCCAGCAGGGCCTGGAGTGCCAGGCGGGCGTCCGCGTGGATGCCGAGGGCGGGGTGGTTGGACTCCAGCTTGCCGAGGTCCGCCTCGATCTGGATCACCCGGCCCCGGGGCTTGAACGTGTGGTAGTTGGAGGAGAGTTCACCGAGGCCCGAGCCGACGACCAGCAGGACGTCCGCGTCCTCCAGGAAGTCGGTGGTGTGCCGGTCCTCCAGCCAGGACTGCAGGGAGAGGGGGTGCTCCCACGGGAAGGCGCCCTTGCCGCCGAAGGTCGTGACGACGGGGGCGTTCAGCTGCTCGGCCAGCGCCTCGAGCTTGCCCGAGGCGTCCGCCCGTACGACCCCGCCGCCCGCGATGATCGCCGGGCGGGAGGCGCGGGAGAGCAGGTCGGCCGCCACCGCCGTCAGTTCGGGGCGCGGGGCGAGGTCGGCCGGGGTCGCGTCCATCGCCGTCACCACCGGCAGGGCCGTCTCCGCGAGGAGTACGTCCTGCGGGATCTCCACCCCCACCGGGCCGTGCGGAGCGGTCAGCGCCGACTGCCAGGCCGCCGCGATCGCCGACGGGATCTGGGACTGGGTGCGGACGGTGTGGACCGACTTGACGACACCGCGGAACGAGGCCGCCTGGTCGGGGAGTTCGTGGAGGTAGCCGTGCCGGCCGCCGCCCAGGCCCGCCGTCGGGATCTGGCTGCTGATCGCCAGGACCGGGGCGGAGGCGGCCGCCGCCTCCTGGAGAGCGGCGAGCGACGTCAGCGCGCCCGGTCCGGTCGACAGCAGCAGGGGAGCCGCCTCGCCGGTGATCCTGCCGTACGCGTCCGCCGCGAAGCCCGCGTTGTTCTCCACCCGCAGGCCGACGTACCGCAGGGCGGAGCGGCGCAGGGCGTCGAACATGCCGAGGGCGTGCTGGCCGGGCAGGCCGAAGACGGTCGTCGCGCCCAGCCCGGCCAGGGTCTCCACGACCAGGTCTCCGCCGTTGCGGCCGGGGGGCGGGTTCAGCGCGGCCTCCGTCTGCGCGGGCGTCGGGCTGAGTACCAGGTCGTGGTCGTGGGTCACTGCTCTCGGTCCCCTAGGAAACGTCGGGCGTCGCCGGAAGGAAGCGTCAGGCGTTGCGGGCCGCGGCGATCTGGCGGCTCATGATGGTGGTCAGTTCGTAGGCCGTGTGGGAGGCCGCGACCGAGGTGATCTCCGCGTGGTCGTACGCGGGAGCGACCTCGACGACGTCCGCCGAGACCAGGTTGCACGAAGCCAGCCCGCGCAGGATCTCCAGCAGCTCGCGGGAGGTCATGCCGCCGGCCTCCGGGGTGCCGGTGCCGGGCGCGTGGGCCGGGTCGAGGCAGTCGATGTCGACGGAGATGTACAGCGGGCGGTCGCCGATGCGCTGGCGCAGCTGGTCGGCGACCTCGTCGGCGCCGCGGCGGTAGACGTCGGCCGAGGTGACGATGCCGAAGCCCATCTTCTCGTCGTCGGTGAGGTCCTGCTTGCCGTACAGCGGGCCGCGGGTGCCGACGTGGGAGAGCGCCTCGGTGTCGAGGATGCCCTCCTCCACCGCGCGGCGGAACGGGGTGCCGTGGGTGTACTCGGCGCCGAAGTAGGTGTCCCAGGTGTCGAGGTGCGCGTCGAAGTGGAGCAGGGCGACCGGGCCGTGCTTCTTGGCGACCGAGCGCAGCAGCGGCAGGGCGATGGTGTGGTCGCCGCCCAGGGTCATCAGGCGGGCCCCGGTGCCGAGCAGGTCGTCGGCGGCGGCCTCGATGGTGTCCACGGCGTCGTTGATGTTGAACGGGTTGACGGCGATGTCGCCGCCGTCCGCGACCTGGGCGAGCGCGAAGGGGGACGCGTCCTGCGCCGGGTTGTAGGGGCGCAGCAGCCGCGACGCCTCGCGGATGGCGTTGCCGCCGAAGCGGGCGCCCGGCCGGTACGAGACGCCGGAGTCGAACGGCACGCCCACGACGGCGACGTCGGCGGTGCCGACCTCGTCCAGGCGGGGCAGCCGGGCGAAGGTCGCGGGTCCGGCGTACCGCGGGACGCGGGAGGAGTCGACGGGGCCGCGGGGCGTCTCGTTGCTGCTCATGGTGAAATGCCTTCTTTCCTGCGCTTCGTCGCGCATGTACTGCTTTCCCTATGACTCTACTGGGGAGCCGGGACCGGTTCGGACGCGAGTTCGGGAGAACGTCCGGCGAGGCGCTCGCGCCAGGCGGCGAGGACGCTCTCGTCGGTGGGCTTCGTCGCCAGGGAGACGGCGACGTAGGCCACGAGGGAGGCCAGCAGACCGTAGTAGACGGGCTCGTTCGCGAGGATGCCGTAGCCGGCCATCAGGCCGATCACGGCGAGGCCGCCGACGATCACGGAGGCCAGGGCACCCTGCGCGGTGCCCCGCTTCCACAGCAGACCGCCGAGGATGGGCACGAGCAGGCCGCCGACGAGGAGGTCGTAGGCCAGGGTCAGCGCCTCGACCACGTTGTTGAGCGCGATCGCGGTGCCGATCACCGCCACGCCCATGACCAGGATGAACACCCGGTTGCCCGCGACCTCGTCGTGCTCCTCGCCGCCGTCGCGCCGGACGGCACCCCGCAACCGGGACCAGATGTCGTTGTTGGCGACGGTGGCGCAGGCGATCAGGGCGCCGGAGGAGGTGGACATCACGGCGGCCAGGGCGGCGGCCAGCACCAGTCCGCGCACCCCGACGGGGAGTTCGTCCTTGACGATGGTGGCGAAGGCGTCGTCGGGGTTGCCCAGCTTGGGGTAGAGCACCTTGGCGGCCGTGCCGATGACGGCGCCGGCCAGGGCGTAGGCCAGACAGTACGTCCCGGCGACCGTGCCGCCCCACCGGGCGGTCCGGTCGCTGCGGGCGGTGAACACCCGCTGCCAGATGTCCTGGCCGATCAGCATGCCGAACGTGTAGATCAGGACGTACGTGAAGATCGTCTCGCCGCCGATGCCCAGCGGGTCGAAGTACTCGGTCGGCAGCTTGGCCTTCATCGCGGAGAAACCGCCGGCCTTGACGACCGCGATGGGCAGCAGGAGCAGCAGCACGCCGATGGTCTTCACCACGAACTGGACCATGTCCGTCAGCGTGATGGACCACATGCCGCCGAGGGTGGAGTACGCGACGACGATCGCGCCGCCGAGGACGATCGCCACCGTGCGGTTCATGTCGAAGAGGACGTCGAAGATCGTGGCGTAGGCGATGGTGGACGTCACCGCGAGCATGAGCGTGTAGGCCCACATCACCACGCCGGAGATCAGGCCGGCCCGGCCGCCGTAGCGCAGGTCGAGCATCTCGGAGACGGTGTAGACCTTCAGCCGGGCGATGCGGGCCGAGAAGAAGACCGAGAGGGCCAGCAGGCCGAGGCCGATGGTGAAGACCATCCAGGCGCCGGAGAGGCCGTACCGGTAGCCGAGGCCCACGCCGCCGATCGTGGAGGCGCCGCCGAGGACGATCGCCGCCATGGTCCCGGAGTACATGGCCGGGCCGAGGCGGCGGCCGGCGACCAGGAACTCGCTCTTGGACCTGGCCCGCCGCATGCCCCACCAGCCCATGGCCAGCATGCCGGCGAGATAGACGACGATCACTGTGTAGTCGACGGCCATGGGGCGGCCCTCCTTCGTTTCAGGGTCGGTGGCGTGTCGTGCGAAGACGTGGGGGGCCCTCCGAAGAGGCTCGACGGCAGCGGATCGCGGGGACATCCGCCCGTACCCGCGGCTGCCGTTCAGTGTTGAGACTAGGTGGCCGGAAAGCGACTGCGAAGAGTACGTTTCATCCATATGAACAGGGCGGGGTGGAGGGAACGCACAGCATGCCGGAGACGATCGCCCCAGCAGTCCCACCGACCCCACCGATTCCGCTCTCGGCCCTGCTGGCCCGGGAGGACCTGGGGCTGCGCCAGATCGCGGGCCCCACGGACCGGGACACGGTGATCCACTGGGCGCACACCTCGGAGATGGCCGACCCCTACCCGTACCTGCTGGGCGGCGAGCTGCTCCTGACGGCCGGGGTGCACGTCCCGGCGGGAGCGGGGGGCGGTCCGGGGCGGGAGCGAGGCCGGAAGCCGGGGCGGGAGCCCGGGCAGCGACCAGGGCAGGAACCGGGAGGGGACGAGGGGGCCGCGGGAGGGGACGAGGGAGCCGCGGGAAGGGACGAGGGGGCCGCGGGAGAGGACTACTTCGACGGCTACGTCTCGCGGATCGTCGCGGCCGGCGGCGCCGCCCTCGGCTTCGGGCTGGCGCCGGTGCACGACACGGTGCCGCGCGCCCTGCTCGCCGCCTGCGACGCGCACGGGCTGCCCCTGCTGGAGGTCCCGCCGCAGACCACGTTCTCCGGGGTGGCGCGCGCGGTGTGGCAGCTGATGGCCCAGGCCCGCCTGGCCGAGCTGCGGCGCGTCACGGAGGCCCAGCAGAGCCTCGCGGCGGCCGCCTCCCGCCCCGATCCGGTCCCCTCGGTGCTGCGCCAGCTGGCCCAGCGCCTGGGCGGGCGCGCGGTCCTGTACGGGCCCGACGGTACGGACGTCGCCTCGGCCGGCCGGGAGACACCCGAGGAGGTGCGGGCGGCGCTGGCGCGGCTGGCGGAAGTCGTCAGGCCGCAGCCGGCGGGGGTGGCCGGGCCGGCGACCGCCCACCCGGCGTCACCCGCCACCGGGTCCCGTACCCCGGCGTCGCCCCCCACCGCGTCCACTGCCCCGCTGCCACCCCCCGCCGGACCCCGTCCCCCGTCGTCGCCCCGCGCGGCGGCCGCTCACGCGAAGTCACCCCCCTCCTCGCCCCCTCCCCCCGCGTCCCCTCTCACCGCCCGGCCGCTGCCCGCCTCCGCCACCGACACCCTCGGTGCCAGCCATCTCGCCGTCTACGCGCTCGGCGCCGGCGAGGGCTTCGTGCTCGGGGTGGCCACCGCGCGCCGCGAGCCCGGCGACCACACCATCGCCTCCGTCGCCGCCGTACTGCTGTCCCTGCTGACCGGTGAGCACCAGAGCGGCTCCGGCGCCGCCCGCTCCTCCGCCCTCGTACGGCTGCTGCTGGGCGCCCCGCCCGAACAGGTGGCGCCGCTGCTCGGCGCCGGCCGGTGGCTCGTGGTGCACGCGCGGCCGGACGCCCGGGGTCCGCAGGCCGGCCGGCCTCGCTCGCCCGGAAGCGATCCCCATGACGCCGTCGCCGCGTCCGCCCTCGGTGCCGCCCTGGGCTCGCCGCTGGTGGACCTCGACCGTGACGTCGTACGGGTGCTGGTGCCGGACGGGCGGGAGCCGGAGCCGCAGCCGGGCTGGACGCTCGGGGTCAGTGCCGCCGTGGCGCCGCACGACTGGTCCGCCGCCGACACCCAGGCCGCCCGTGCCCTCGCCCGCGCCCGCGCCACCCGCACCCCGCTGGTACGGCACGCGGCCCGGCCGGCGCTGGTGGACCTGGTGCCGCGAGCGGACGCCGAGACGCACGCCCGCGCGCTGCTCGCACCCCTCGCGGGACAGGCCGCGCTCGCCGAGACCCTGCGCACCTGGCTGTCGCTGCACGGCAGTTGGGACCGCACCGCGGTGGCGCTGGACGTGCACCGCAACACCGTGCGGCAGCGGATCGCCCGCTGCGCCGCCCTGTTGGACACCGACCTGGACGACGCGGACGTGCGCATGGAGCTGTGGTTCGCGCTGCGCCAGAACTGAGGGCACGCGCCGGTGACCCGGGTGACCGACCTCCCGGCACAACTGACGGCACACCCCCCGTGACCCCGGTGACCGACCTCCCGGCACAACTGACGGCACACCCCCCGTGACCCCGGTGACCGACGTCCCCGAACAACTGACGGCACACCCCGGTGACCCGGGTCACGGGCGTCCCAGGGGGCGATATGGCGAGGACGCCCAGGAGGGCGCTGCCCCACAATGGGAGGCATGCCGATATCCGGGACACCCAGCCGCGCCCAGCTCGTCGACCACCTGGTGAGGACCCGTATCGCGGGGGACGTCGCCACCCCCCGTGAGAACAACCTCTCCCACTACCGCCAGCTCGCCAACGGTGTCCGCAACTTCTGGTTCGGCCTGGAGCTGGGCGACCGCTGGACGGACGAGCAGGACGTGCTCGCGGTGATGGCCGAGCGGGTCGGCGTCAACGACGACCCCGGTCACCGGTACGGGCAGGACACGATCGACCCCGAGCTGACCGTGGACGCGCTGGACCGCATGGCGGCGCGGCTGCGCAAGGCGGCCGAGGGGCGCCAGCGGGTGCTGTTCGCGACCGGTCACCCGGGCGGCCTGCTGGACGTGCACCGGGCCACGGCCGACGCGCTGCGCGCCGCCGGATGCGAGATCGTCGTCATCCCGGAGGGGCTGCAGACGGACGAGGGGTATGTCATGCAGTTCGCGGACGTGGCCGTGCTGGAGCACGGGGCGACGCTGTGGCACACGCACTCCGGGGAGCCGATGCGGGCCGTTCTGACGGGCCTGGAGCGCGAGGGGCGCCCGCTGCCGGACCTGGTCGTCGCCGACCACGGCTGGGCCGGGTACGCGGGACAGCACGGCGTCGACTCCGTCGGGTACGCCGACTGCAACGACCCGGCGCTGTTCCTCGCCGAGTCCGAGGGCACCGTCCAGGTAGTCGTGCCGCTCGACGACCACGTGGTCAGCCCGCGCCACTACGACCCGCTGACGGCGTATCTGCTGGCGGAGGCGGGCCTGAGCTGACGCAGCCGACCGGAGCGGCCCCGGTCCGACAAGGGCGGCCGGGCGACTCCGTGGACGCGGCCGGCCGAGGCCGGGGCCCGGTCCGACGGGGCGACGGGCCTGACGCGGTGACCGGCCTGACGGGGTGACCCGCCCGACACGGCGACCGGCCTGACGCGGTGACCGGCCTGACGCGACAAGAGTGATGTGCGGCCTGAGGAGGCCGCACATCGTGGGTTCAGTTCCCGATGGGGTCAGTGACCACCACCGCCACCGTGACCACCACCGCCACCGTGACCGCCGCCACCGCCGTGACCGCCGCCACCATGGTCGCCGCCACCGCCGTGGTCGCCGCCACCGCCATGGTCACCGCCACCGCCGTGGTCGCCGCCACCATGGTCGCCGCCGCCACCGTGGTCGCCATAGTCGCCACCGTGGTCGCCGCCGTAGTCGCCGCCGCCCCAGCCGTAGTCGTCGTCATCGTCGCCGCCCCACCAGTTGCCACCGTGGTCGCGACCCGAGTCCCCGTAGCCACTGCTGTAGGAACTGTGGTTGTTGCCGTAGTCCGAGGCCGCCGCGGTGCCGGCCATTCCGATCGCGGCTCCGCCGGCCAGCAGCAGGCCACTGGCGGACATCGCGACAAGACGCCTCGTGCGCTGTGATCGCATGGGAATACCTTCCATCTCCATCGTCTCTCGCGGCTCCCTGCGGAGCAGGCGCGAGGTGGATGGCCGTCGCCGCCGCGGAACGTGACGTGCGGCACGGTCTTCAGGGACCACCGCAGCGAGTTGAGTCGAGCGGACGCTTTCGACACCGACGCCTGCAGCCCACCCGGTACCGGATCAGGCCGGCGGATACTGCGGCTGAGACCCCGGAGTTCCGGAGCCTCGTCGGCCGAACATGCCGCTCACTGCGGCTTTCACTCAAAGAGCCTAATCCCGCTTGCGCCACGCGTCATCTCGAGCGGCACCCACGTCAGGTTCCGCGCGGAACCCGGACCACGCCCTCCTGGATGACCGAGATGGCGAGGCGGCCGTCCTGGGTGTGGATGCGGGCCTGGCCAAGGCCGCGGCCGCCGTGTGCGGACGGGGACTCCTGGTCGTACAGGAGCCATTCGTCGGCGCGGAAGGGGCGGTGGAACCACATCGCGTGGTCCAGGGAGGCGCCCACGACGTCACCCACGGCCCAGCCGCCGCGCCCGTGGGCGAGCAGCACCGAGTCGAGCAGGGTCATGTCGGACACGTAGGTGGCGAGGACGACGTGCAGCAGGGGTTCGTCCACGGCGCCTTCGAGTTTGCCGTTGGTGCGGAACCACACCTGGGAGTGCGGTTCCCGCGGCTCGCCGAACTGCCCGTACGGCGGCTCGTCCACGTACCGCAGGTCGATGGCCTCGCGGGCCTCCAGGAACCGCTCGACGACGTCGGGCGCGAGGTGGCCGTAGGCGCGCAGCCGCTCCTGGGAGGTCGGCAGGGTGGCCGGGTCCGGGGCGGCCGGCATCGGCGCCTGGTGGTCGAGCCCTTCCTCGTACGTCTGGAAGGACGCCGACAGATGGAAGATCGGCTTGCCGTGCTGGACGGCGACCACGCGGCGGGTGGTGAAGGACCGGCCGTCGCGGATGCGGTCCACGGTGTAGACGATCGGCGCACCCGGGTCGCCGGGGCGCAGGAAGTACGCGTGCAGGGAGTGGGCCGGCCGGTCCGCGGGGACCGTCCGCCCGGCGGCGACCATCGCCTGCGCCGCCACCTGCCCGCCGAAGACCCGGGGGACGACGGCGGAGCGGGACCGGCCGCGGAAGATGTCCTCCTCGATCTGCTCGAGGTCGAGCAGATCGAGGAGGTCCTGGAGTGCCTGGCTCATGACGTGAGTTGTACCGGCCAGTGATCGCCGAGACCTTACAGACCCATGTCCTTGGCGATGATCGTCTTCATGATCTCGCTGGTGCCGCCGTAGATGCGGTTGACGCGGTTGTCCGCGTACAGGCGGGCGATCGGGTACTCGTTCATGTAGCCGTAGCCGCCGTGCAGCTGCAGGCAGCGGTCGATCACGCGGTGGGCGACCTCGGTGCAGAAGAGCTTGGCGGAGGCGGCCTCGGCGGGGGTCAGCTCACCGGCGTCCAGCGCCTCCGTGGCGCGGTCGGCGACGGCCTCGGCCGCGTCCACCTCGGCCTGGCAGGCGGCCAGCTCGAACTTGGTGTTCTGGAAGTGGGCGACGGGCTTGCCGAAGACCGTGCGCTCCTGCACGTACTGCTTGGCGAACCGGACGGCCGCCTTGGCCTGCGCGTAGGCGCCGAAGGCGATGCCCCAGCGCTCGGAGGCCAGGTTGTGGCCGAGGTAGTAGAAGCCCTTGTTCTCCTCGCCCAGCAGGTCCTCGACCGGCACCTTGACGTCGACGAAGGCCAGCTCGGCGGTGTCGGAGGTCTTCAGGCCGAGCTTGTCGAGCTTGCGGCCGACGGAGTAGCCCTCGGACTTGGTGTCGACGGCGAAGAGGGAGATGCCGTGCCGGCGGTCCTCGGCGGTGGGCGCGGCGGTGCGGGCGCACACGATCACGCGGTCGGCGTGGACGCCGCCGGTGATGAAGGTCTTGGCGCCGTTGAGGACGTAGTGCGTGCCGTCCTCGGAGAGCTTCGCGGTGGACTTCATGCCCGCGAGGTCGGAGCCGGTGCCCGGCTCCGTCATCGCGATGGCCCACATCTCCTCGCCGGTGACGAACTTCGGCAGATAGCGCTTCTTCTGCTCGTCGGTGGCCAGCATCTTCAGGTACGGCAGGGCGAGCAGCACGTGCACGCCGGAGCCGCCGAACTGGACGCCCGCGCGGGCGGTCTCCTCGTAGAGGACGGCCTCGAACTTGTGGCTGTCGATGCCCGCGCCGCCGAACTCCTCGGGCACGCTGATGCCGAAGACGCCCAGCTCGCCGAGCTTGTAGTAGAAGTCGCGCGGGGCCTGACCGGCGGCGAACCACTCGTCGTAGACGGGCACGACCTCGGCCTCGATGAAGGCGCGAAGGGTCTCCCGGAACGCCTCGTGATCCTCGTTGAACACCGTACGGCGCACGCCGCCCACCTCCACGTCTGTCTAAGCGCTTGCTCAGACTCGAAGATACCGGCGAGTAAGGCGCCGCGTCCAGGGTGAGCTAGCCCACCCTGCCGCCGGGCCGGGCGAAGGAGAGGGGGTGGGACGGGAGAGGGGCCGGTGCCCCTACTCCGCGCCCGCCGCCGCGAACGCGCCCCGCGCCATCCGGTGCAGCATCGCCGCCGTGGCTCCCCGGCCGGGGAGCGTGCCCGCGCGGCCCAGGTGAGGCGTGGAGTTCAGCAGGCCGAAGACCGAGTGGACCGCCGAGCGGGCCGAGGGCTCCGTCAGCTGCGGGTACACCTCGCGCACCACCTCCACCCACAGTTCGACGTACTGCCGCTGGAGCTGGCGCACCAGCTTGCGGTCGCTGTCGCGCAGCCGGTCCAGCTCGCGGTCGTGCAGCGTGATCAGGGGGCGGTCGTCGAGGGCGAAGTCGATGTGGCCCTCGATCAGCGAGTCCAGGACCGCCGGGGCGCCGCCGTTCCCGTCGGTCTCCGCCAGTCGCCGTTTCGCCCCGGTCAGCAGCTGCTCGCTGATGCCGACGAGCAGCTCGGCGAGCATCGCGTCCTTGCCCGGGAAGTGCCGGTAGAGGCCGGGTCCGCTGATGCCGACAGCGGCGCCTATCTCGTCCACACCGACACCGTGGAAACCGCGTTCGGCGAAGAGCCGGGCGGCTTCCTTGAGGATCTGCTCACGGCGGGTGGGCGCGTCGGTTCTGGTGACCATGTGGCCAATTCTAGACAGCGAGGTTAGCGGTCGTTAACCTGAAGGAAATGGTTAACGCTCATTAACAGGTTCGATCACCGTGTGAGGGGACCGCAGGATGCACGAGGCACCGGAGCTTCACAGCGCGGCAGATCCCGCGTCGGAGGCCTGGCGGGCCAATGAGGAAGCCCATCTCGCACTCGTCGGGGAGCTGCGCGGCAAGCTGGCCGCGGCGGCGCTCGGCGGCGGGGAGCGGGCGCGCGCCCGGCACACCGCGCGCGGCAAGCTGCTGCCGCGGGACCGGGTGGACACGCTGCTCGACCCGGGCTCGCCGTTCCTGGAGCTGGCCCCGCTCGCGGCGGACGGGCTGTACGACGGGCAGGCCCCGGCGGCCGGGGTGGTCGCCGGGATCGGGCGGGTCAGCGGGCGCGAGTGCGTGGTCGTCGCGAACGACGCCACCGTCAAGGGCGGCACGTACTACCCGATGACGGTGAAGAAGCACCTGCGCGCGCAGGAGGTGGCCCTGGAGAACCGGCTGCCCTGTGTCTACCTCGTGGACTCCGGCGGGGCCTTCCTGCCGATGCAGGACGAGGTGTTCCCGGACCGCGAGCACTTCGGGCGGATCTTCTACAACCAGGCCCGGATGTCCGGCGCCGGTATCCCGCAGATCGCCGCCGTGCTCGGCTCGTGCACGGCCGGCGGCGCGTACGTGCCGGCGATGAGCGACGAGGCCGTGATCGTGCGGGGCCAGGGCACGATCTTCCTCGGCGGGCCCCCGCTGGTGAAGGCCGCCACGGGTGAGGTCGTCACCGCCGAGGAGCTGGGCGGCGGCGAGGTGCACTCCCGGATCTCCGGGGTCACCGACCACCTCGCCGAGGACGACGGGCACGCCCTGCGGATCGTCCGGAACATCGTCGCCACGTTGCCGGCCCGGCAGTCCCCGCCCTGGGAGGTCCAGCCGTCGGTCGAGCCCAAGGTGGACCCCTACGGGATCTACGGCGCCGTCCCCGTGGACTCCCGTACGCCTTACGACGTGCGCGAGATCATCGCGCGCGTGGTGGACGGCTCCCGGTTCGCCGAGTTCAAGTCCGAGTTCGGGCAGACCCTGGTCACCGGGTTCGCCCGGATCCACGGTCACCCGGTCGGGATCATCGGCAACAACGGCATCCTGTTCTCCGAGTCCGCCCAGAAGGGCGCCCACTTCATCGAGCTGTGCGACCAGCGCGGCATCCCGCTGGTGTTCCTGCAGAACATCTCCGGCTTCATGGTCGGCAGGGACTACGAGGCGGGCGGCATCGCCAAGCACGGCGCCAAGATGGTGACGGCGGTGGCCTGTACCCGGGTGCCGAAGCTGACGGTCGTCGTCGGCGGCTCGTACGGCGCCGGGAACTACTCCATGTGCGGCCGGGCCTACTCCCCGCGCTTCCTGTGGATGTGGCCCAACGCCAAGATCTCCGTCATGGGCGGCGAGCAGGCGGCCAGTGTGCTCGCCACCGTCAAGCGCGACCAGCTCGAATCGCGCGGGGAGCAGTGGCCCGCGGAGGAGGAGGACGCCTTCAAGGCGCCCGTCCGCGAGCAGTACGAGCGCCAGGGCAACGCCTACTACGCCACCGCCCGCCTCTGGGACGACGGCGTGATCGACCCGCTGGAAACCCGTCAGGTGCTGGGCCTCGCCCTGACCGCCTGCGCCAACGCGCCGCTGGGAGATCCCCAGTTCGGCGTCTTCCGGATGTGAGGAGGGGAACCGTGTTCGACACAGTGCTGGTGGCCAACCGGGGCGAGATCGCCGTACGCGTGATTCGCACGCTGCGCTCGCTGGGCGTGCGCTCGGTGGCGGTCTTCTCCGACGCCGACGCCGACGCGCGGCATGTGCGGGAGGCCGACACGGCGGTACGGATCGGTCCGGCGCCGGCCGCCGAGAGCTATCTGTCGGTGGAGCGGCTGATCGAGGCGGCCGCCCGCAGCGGCGCGCAGGCCGTCCACCCGGGGTACGGCTTCCTCGCCGAGAACGCGCGGTTCGCGCGTGCCTGCGAGGAGGCGGGGCTGGTCTTCATCGGCCCGCCGGCGGACGCGATCGCGCTGATGGGCGACAAGATCCGGGCCAAGGAGACCGTGCGCGCGGCCGGCGTGCCGGTCGTGCCCGGCTCCAGCGGCAGCGGGCTCTCCGACGCCCAACTGGCCGACGCCGCCCGCGAGATCGGCACCCCGGTACTGCTCAAGCCCTCGGCCGGCGGCGGCGGCAAGGGCATGCGGCTGGTGCGCGACGTGAGCGCGCTGGAGGAGGAGATCGCCGCCGCCCGCCGGGAGGCCCGCGCCTCCTTCGGCGACGACACCCTGCTCGTGGAGCGGTGGGTGGACCGGCCCCGGCACATCGAGATCCAGGTGCTGGCCGACGGCCACGGCGCCGTGGTCCACCTCGGTGAGCGCGAGTGCTCGCTGCAGCGGCGCCACCAGAAGATCATCGAGGAGGCGCCGAGCGTGCTCCTCGACGAGGGCATCCGGGCCGCGATGGGCGAGGCGGCCGTCCAGGCGGCCCGCTCGTGCGGGTACCGGGGGGCGGGCACGGTGGAGTTCATCGTGCCGGGCGGGGACCCGTCGTCGTACTACTTCATGGAGATGAACACCCGGCTGCAGGTGGAGCACCCGGTCACCGAACTCGTCACCGGGATCGACCTGGTGGAGTGGCAGCTGCGGGTGGCGGCCGGGGAGCGGCTGGGCTTCGCGCAGGAGGACGTGACGCTGAGCGGACACGCGGTCGAGGCCCGGATCTGCGCCGAGGACCCCGCGCGCGGGTTCCTGCCGTCCGGCGGCACCGTCCTGCTGCTCGACGAGCCCGCGGGCGACGGAGTGCGCACCGACTCCGGGCTCAGCGAGGGCACCGAGGTGGGCAGCCTGTACGACCCGATGCTGGCCAAGGTGATCGCCCACGGCCCGGACCGCGAGAGCGCGCTGCGGAAGCTGCGGGCGGCCCTCGGGCGGACGGTCACGCTGGGCGTGCAGACCAACGCGGGCTTCCTGCGCCGGCTGCTGGCCCACCCGGCGGTCGTGGCGGGCGACCTGGACACCGGGCTGGTGGAGCGGGAGGTGGCCGGCCTGGTGCCCGGGGAGGTGCCGGCGGAGGTCTACGCGGCGGCGGCCCTGCTGCGGCACACCGCGCTCGCGCCCACCGGCGGCGCCGGCTGGCAGAACCCGTTCGCCGCCGCCGACGGCTGGCGGCTGGGCGGTGAGCGGGCCTGGACGCCGCACCATCTGCGGGTGCCCGGCCAGGAGCCGGTGACGCTGCGCGTGCGCAGCACCCCGGACGGCGGCACCGAACTGCTGCTGCCCGGCGCGGACGAGCCCCTGCGCGGCTCCGGCATCGTGGCCGCGGGGCGCGGGGCCGGGCACCGGTTCACCTTCCGGCTCGACGGCGTCACGCACACCTTCGCGGCGCTGCCGGACGGCACCTGGCTGGGCCGGGACGGTGACGCCTGGCAGGTGCGCGACCACGACCCGGTGGCCGCCTCGCTGAGCCGCGCGGCCCATGCGGGTGCCGACTCGCTGACCGCGCCCATGCCCGGCACGGTGACCGTGGTGAAGGTGGCCGTGGGCGACGAGGTGACCGCCGGGCAGAGCCTGCTGGTGGTGGAGGCGATGAAGATGGAGCACGTCATCTCCGCCCCGCACGCCGGGACGGTCGCCGAGCTGGACGTGACGCCGGGCACGACGGTCGCCATGGACCAGGTGCTGGCCGTCATCACGGCCGAGGAGGCGGCCCGGTGAGCGCCGAGGGACTGCCCATGGTGGTACCCGACGAGGACCTGCCCGTACGGGTGCGGATCCACGAGGTGGGTGCGCGCGACGGACTGCAGAACGAGAAGACGGTCGTACCGACCGAGGTGAAGGCCGAGTTCGTCCACCGGCTGGCCGACGCGGGCCTGAGGACCATCGAGGCGACCAGTTTCGTGCGCCCCGAGTGGGTGCCCCAACTGGCCGACGCCGAGCGGCTGTACCCGATGGTGCGGGACCTGGACGCCGCTCTCCCGGTGCTGGTGCCCAACGAGCGCGGGCTGGAGCGGGCGCTGGCGCTGGGCGCGGAGCGCGTCGCCGTGTTCGCCAGCGCGACCGAATCCTTCGCGAAGGCCAACCTCAACCGCACGCTGGACGACTCGCTGGCGGTGTTCGAGCCGGTGGTGCGGCGCGCCAAGGACGAGGGCGTGCATGTGCGCGGGTACGTGTCGATGTGCTTCGGCGACCCGTGGGAGGGCGCGGTCCCGCTCCACCAGGTGGTCCGCGTCTGCCGGGCGCTGCGGGACATGGGCTGCGACGAGCTGAGCCTCGGCGACACGATCGGCGTCGCCACCCCGGGCCATGTGCACGAACTGCTCAACCTCCTGAACGAGGAGGGCATGCCGACGAACGTGCTCGGCGTGCACTTCCACGACACCTACGGCCAGGCGCTCGCCAACACCTACGCGGCCCTGGAGCACGGCGTGACGACCGTGGACGCCTCCGCGGGCGGCCTCGGCGGCTGTCCCTACGCCAAGTCCGCCACCGGCAACCTCGCCACCGAGGACCTCGTCTGGATGCTGCACGGCCTCGGCATCGAGACCGGGGTCGACCTCGACCGTCTGACCGCCACGAGCGTGTGGATGGCCGAGCGGCTGGGCCGCCCCAGCCCCTCCCGTACCGTCCGCGCCCTCACCCACAAGGATCAGTGATCAGCATGGACCACCGTCTCAGCCCCGAGCTGGAAGAACTCCGCCGCACGGTGGAGGAGTTCGCGCACGATGTCGTGGCACCGAAGATCGGCGACTTCTACGAGCGGCACGAGTTCCCCTACGAGATCGTCCGCGAGATGGGCCGCATGGGTCTGTTCGGGCTGCCGTTCCCGGAGGAGTACGGCGGCATGGGCGGCGACTACCTGGCCCTCGGCATCGCCCTGGAGGAACTGGCCCGGGTGGACTCGTCGGTGGCGATCACCCTGGAGGCCGGGGTCTCCCTGGGCGCCATGCCGATCCATCTGTTCGGCACCGAGGAGCAGAAGCGCGAGTGGCTGCCCCGCCTGTGCACGGGCGAGATGCTGGGCGCGTTCGGCCTGACGGAGCCGGACGGCGGCAGTGACGCCGGCGCCACCCGTACGACGGCCCGGCTGGACCCGGACACGGACGAATGGGTGATCAACGGCACGAAGTGCTTCATCACCAACTCCGGTACGGACATCACCGGCCTGGTGACGGTCACGGCGGTCACCGGCCGCAAGCCGGACGGCAGCCCGCGGATCTCGGCGATCATCGTCCCCTCGGGCACCCCCGGCTTCACGGTGGCGGCCCCGTACTCGAAGGTCGGCTGGAACGCCTCCGACACCCGGGAGCTGTCCTTCGCCGACGTGCGGGTCCCCGCCGCCAACCTCCTGGGCGAGGAGGGCCGCGGTTACGCCCAGTTCCTGCGCATCCTGGACGAGGGGCGCATCGCCATCGCCGCGCTCGCGACGGGCCTGGCCCAGGGGTGTGTGGACGAGTCGGTGAAGTACGCCAGGGAACGGCAGGCGTTCGGCCGCCCGATCGGCGCCAACCAGGCGATCCAGTTCAAGATCGCCGACATGGAGATGAAGGCCCACACGGCCCGGCTGGCCTGGCGGGACGCGGCCTCCCGCCTGGTGGCGGGCGAGCCGTTCAAGAAGGAGGCGGCCCTCGCCAAGCTGTACTCCTCCACGGTCGCCGTCGACAACGCCCGCGAGGCCACCCAGATCCACGGCGGATACGGCTTCATGAACGAGTATCCGGTGGCCCGCATGTGGCGCGACTCCAAGATCCTGGAGATCGGGGAGGGCACGAGCGAGGTCCAGCGCATGCTGATCGCCCGGGAACTGGGCCTGGTGAGCTAGCCCCCTCCCGGCCGACACGCTTTCGCCGGGGCGGGGTTCGCCTCCGGACACTGGACATCAGGTGAGGTTAGGCTAACCTTCCCAATGAACCTGTCCGGTGGGCCCCTCGCCCCGGTCGAAAGCAGTCGTATCCATGCCCGATGCACGTGTCATCCCTCTTTCCCGCCGCGGCCTGCTCGCCGCGGGCGGCGTCCTCGGACTCGGTGCCGCACTCACCGCCTGCGGGGGCGGCAAGGGCGAAGGCGCGGGCTCCGGCAAGGACACGAAGGCCACCGGGTCCGGCCCCTGGTCCTTCAGGGACGACCGCGGCACGACCGTGAAGCTGGACGGGGTCCCGGCGAACATCGTCGCCTTCACCGGTGTCGCCGCCGCGCTGTACGACTACGGTGTCCAGGTCAAGGGCGTCTTCGGCCCGACGACGACCAAGGACGGCAAGGCCGATGTCCAGGCCGGCGACATGGACGTCACCAAGGTGACCGTCATCGGCAACACCTGGGGCCAGTTCAACATCGAGAAGTACGCCTCCCTCGCGCCGGACGTGCTGGTCTCCACGATGTTCGACGGCGCCGGCACCCTCTGGTACGTCCCCGAGGAGTCGAAGAAGAAGATCGCGCAGCTGGCGCCCAGCGTCGGGATCTCCGTCTACGACCGGCAACTGCCCACGTCGCTGCAGCGGATGTGGGAACTGGCCGAGGCGCTCGGCGGCGACATGAGGGCCGCGAAGGCCACGGACGCCAGGAAGCGGTTCGAGGACGCCTCCGCCCGGCTGCGCGCCGCCGCCAGGGCCAAGCCCGAGATCAGGGTGATGGCCGGTTCCGCGAGCGACCCCCTCTTCTACGTCTCCGGCACCAACCTCTCCGTGGACCTGGAGTACTTCAAGGCCCTCGGCGTGAACTTCGTCGAGCCCCCGGAGCGCGCCAAGGCCAGGGGCGGCGGCTGGTACGAGTCGCTGAGCTGGGAGAACGTCGACAAGTACCGGGCCGACGTCATCATGATGGACGACCGCACCTCGACCCTCCAGGCGGCCGACATCTCGAAGCCGACCTGGAAGAAGCTCCCCGCGGTCAGGGCCGGCCAGGTCATCTCCCGCTCCCCCGAGCCGATCCTCTCGTACGACAAGTGCGTGCCGCTGCTCACGACGCTGGCCGAGGCCCTGGAGAAGGCCGAGAAGGTCTCCTGACCCCGGACAAGCCCTGGCAGACCCTGAACCCCGCTCTCGGGAGCCACACATGACGACGGCCGTAGCCGCCCCGTTCCGTTTCTTCTCCCTCCAGGTCGCACGGACGAGGCGGCTCGGCCCGTCGCTGGTCCGGGTCACCTTCGCCGGTGCCGATCTGCACGCCTTCCACTCCCACGGCCGGGACCAGTCCCTGTCGCTGTTCCTGCCGCACCCGGGCCAGAGCGAGCCCGTCGTCCCGCTGGAGCTGGGCGACGGCTGGTGGCAGGGCTGGCGCGAACTCCCCGCCGGCGTACGGGCCGTGATGCGCTCGTACACCCTGCGGGCGCTGCGCCGGGACCCCGACGAGATCGACGTCGACTTCGCGCTGCACGGGGTCGGTCCCGGCAGCTCCCCCGCCCCCGCCGGACCCGCCTCCCGCTGGGCCTCCCGCGCCACCGCCGGCGACCGCGTCCTGCTGCTGGGCCCGGCCGTCGCCGACAACCGCGCGATCCGCTTCCGTCCGCCCGCGGACACCGATGCCGTCCTCCTCTGGGGCGACGAGACCGCCGTATCCGCCGCGACCGCGATCCTCGAGTCCCTGCCGGCCGGCACCCGCGCCCGCGCCTGGCTGGAGGTGCCGCACCCGGGCGACATCCAGGACGTGGCGACCGAGGCGGACGCGGAGATCACCTGGCTCGTGCGGCACGACGGGTCCCCCATGGCCGTCGACGCCGTGCGGGCCGCCGAACTCCCCGCGGCCGAGCGGCCGTACGTGTGGATCGCGGGCGAGTCCGGCCGGGTGAGGGCGCTGCGCCGGCACTTCGTCGGGGAGCGAGGGATCGACCGGCGCCGGGTGGCGTTCGTCGGGTACTGGCGGCAGGGCATGACGGAGGAACAGCTGCGCGCCACCGAGTAACGGACCACCCTGTGACGGCGGTCACGGAAGGGGCATGTTTCCGGACCTTCAACTTAGGTTAGGCTAACCTAAATCGAAGGCCCTGACCTTCCTCCCGGGCCTCACTTCACCCGCCCTCCCGCGCCCCGCTTCCCCGACCCAGAGTTCCCCGCACGGACTGTCCTTCGGAGGACCCCCACATGCGCTCGCACCTGCTCAATGGCCTCACCGCGGAGCGGTACCGCCGCTCCGTGACCGATGGAGTAGAGCGGGTGGCGGCCAAACTCGCCACCACCGACCGTCCGTTCACCGGCGTGACCGTGGACGCCCTCAGCCCGCGCATCGACGCGATCGACCTCGACCGGCCGCTCGGCGACACCACGGCCGTCCTGGACGAGCTGGAGGACGTCTACCTCCGGGACGCCGTCTACTTCCACCACCCCCGCTACCTGGCCCACCTCAACTGCCCCGTCGTCATCCCGGCCGTGCTCGCCGAGGCCGTGCTCTCCGCGGTCAACTCCTCCCTCGACACCTGGGACCAGTCGGCCGGCGGCACCCTCATCGAGCGCAGGCTCGTCGACTGGACCACCGCCCGCATCGGCCTCGGCCCGGCGGCCGACGGCGTGTTCACCTCCGGCGGCACCCAGTCCAACCTCCAGGCGCTGCTGCTGGCGCGCGAGGAGGCCAAGACCGACGACCTCTCCGAACTGCGTGTCTTCGCCTCCGAGGTCAGCCACTTCAGCGTGCAGAAGTCCGCCGAACTGCTCGGCCTCGGCCAGGACCGTGTGGTGTCGGTGCCCGTCGACCACGACAAGCGCATGCAGACGGTCGCCCTCGCCCACGAGCTGGAGCGGTGCAGACGCGACGGCCTGGTGCCGATGGCCGTCGTCGCCACCGCCGGCACCACCGACTTCGGTTCCATCGACCCGCTGCCGGAGATCGCGGAGCTGTGCGAGCAGTACGGCGCGTGGATGCACGTGGACGCGGCCTACGGCTGCGGACTGCTCGCCTCCCTGAAGTACCGGGACCGCATCGCCGGCATCGAGCACGCCGACTCGGTCACCGTCGACTACCACAAGTCCTTCTTCCAGCCCGTCAGTTCCTCCGCCGTGCTGGTCCGGGACGCGGACACACTGCGCCACGCCACCTACCACGCCGAGTACCTCAACCCGCGCCGGACGGTGCGGGAGCGCATCCCCAACCAGGTGGACAAGTCCCTGCAGACCACCCGCCGCTTCGACGCCCTCAAACTGTGGATGACCCTGCGCACGATGGGCGCCGACGGCATCGGGCAGCTCTTCGACGAGGTCTGCGACCTGGCGCGGCAGGGCTGGCAGCTGCTCGCCGCCGACCCGCGCTACGACGTCGTCGTCGAGCCCACGCTGTCCACCCTCGTCTTCCGCTACGTCCCGGCGGCCGTCACCGACCCGGCCCGGATCGACCGCGCCAACCTCCACGCCCGCAAGGCCCTGTTCGCCTCCGGCGACGCCGCGGTCGCGGGCACCAAGGTCGGCGGCCGCCACTACCTGAAGTTCACCCTGCTCAATCCCGAGACCACGACGGCCGACATCGCCGCCGTCCTCGATCTGCTGGCCGGCCACGCCGAGCAGTACCTGGGAGAGTCCCTTGACCGCGCGTCCTGAAGCCCCGGATCACGTCCACGACTTCGTGGGGGTCGGGCTCGGCCCCTTCAACCTCGGCCTCGCCTGCCTCACCGAGCCGATCGCCGGGCTGGACGGCGTCTTCCTGGAGTCCAAGCCCGACTTCGAGTGGCACGCGGGCATGTTCCTGGACGGTGCCCACCTGCAGACCCCGTTCATGTCGGACCTGGTCACCCTCGCCGACCCGACCTCGCCGTACTCCTTCCTCAACTACCTGAAGGAGAAGGGCAGGCTGTACTCGTTCTACATCCGCGAGAACTTCTACCCGCTGCGGGTCGAGTACGACGACTACTGCCGCTGGGCGGCGAACAAGCTGAGCTGCGTCCGCTTCGGCACCACGGTCACCGAGGTGACGTACGAGGACGAGGTGTACGTCGTCCGCACCCGGACCGGTGCCCTCCACCGCGCCCGCCACCTGGTCCTCGGCACCGGCACCGCGCCGCACCTCCCCGACGCCTGCAAGGACCTGGACGGCGACTTCATCCACACCTCCCGCTACGCGCACCACAAGGCGGAACTCCAGCGCAAGAGGTCGATCACCCTGGTCGGCAGCGGCCAGTCGGCGGCGGAGATCTACCACGACCTGCTCAGCGAGATCGACGTCCACGGCTACCGGCTGAACTGGGTCACCCGGTCGCCACGCTTCTTCCCGCTCGAGTACACCAAGCTCACCCTGGAGATGACCTCCCCGGAGTACATCGACTACTTCCACGCGCTCCCGGAGGACACCCGCTACCGGCTCGCCGGCCGGCAGAAGGGCCTGTTCAAGGGCATCGACGGCGACCTGATCAACGAGATCTTCGACCTGCTCTACCGGAAGAACCTCGGCGGCCCGGTCCCCACCCGCCTGCTCACCAACTCGGCCCTGCGCTCGGCCCGTCACGAGAACGGCACGTACGTCCTCGGCCTGCGCCAGCAGGAGCAGGGCAAGGACTACGAGCTGACCACCGAAGGCCTGGTCCTCGCCACCGGCTACCACTACACCGAGCCGGCCTTCCTGGCGCCCCTGCGGGACCGGCTGCACTACGACTCACGGGGCAACTTCGACATCGGCCGCAACTACGCCATCGACGTCACCGGCCGCGGGGTCTTCCTGCAGAACGCCGGCGTCCACGCACACAGCATCACCAGCCCCGACCTGGGCATGGGCGCGTACCGCAACGCCTGCATCATCCGCGAGCTGCTCGGCAGCGAGTACTACCCGGTCGAGAAGTCCATCGCCTTCCAGGAGTTCGCAGTATGACCACGCAGGACCTGACCTTCACCATCCGCCCCCTCGACCCCCTGAAGGACGCCGAGGTGCTGCACGGCTGGGTCACCCACCCCAAGGCCGTGTACTGGATGATGCAGGACGCCAGGCTGGAGGACGTGGAACGGGCGTACATGGAGATCGCGGCCGACGAGCACCACCACGCCTTCCTCGGACTGGACGACGGGGTGCCGGTGTTCCTGATGGAGCGTTACGACCCCGCGCACCGCGAGCTGGCCGGCCTGTACGAGGCGCAGCCGGGGGACGTCGGGATGCACTTCCTGGTGGCGCCCACCGACAAGCCCGTGCACGGGTTCACCCGGCGGGTCGTCACCGCCGTGCTGGCGCACCTGTTCGCGGACCCGCGCACCCTGCGGGTGGTCGTGGAGCCCGATGTGCGCAACACCGCCGTGCACGCGCTGAACGAGGCCGTCGGGTTCGTGCCCGAGGGCGAGATAGCGAAGCCGGAGAAGCGCGCCCTGCTGAGTTTCTGCACGCGGGAGCGGTTCGAGGCGGCGACGGGGGTGGCGGCGTGACCCTCGCCGACTCCGTGGCCCACCTCTCCCCCGAGCGCTGGGACCAGGCCAACCGTCTGCTGATCCGCAAGGCCCTCGCCGAGTTCGCGCACGAGCGCCTGCTCACGCCCGAGCGGGAGGACGACCGGTACGTCGTGCGCGGCGACGACGGGCTCACCGCCTACCGGTTCGACGCCGTCCGCCGGGCGCTGGACCACTGGGAGGTCGACGGCGAGTCGATCACCCGGCACCGCGAGGGCGCCGAACTGCCGCTCGCCGCACTGGACTTCTTCATCGAGCTGAAGGAAAGCCTGGGGCTGAGCGGGGAGATCCTGCCGGTGTACCTGGAGGAGATCTCCTCCACCCTGTCGAGCACCTGCTACAAGCTGACCAAGCCCCGGGTGAGCGCCAGGGAACTGGCCGCGGCCTCGTTCCAGGACATCGAGACCGGGATGACCGAGGGCCACCCCTGCTTCGTGGCCAACAACGGGCGGCTCGGCTTCGGCGTCCAGGAGTACCTGGCGTACGCCCCGGAGACGGCGAGCCCGGTGAAACTGGTCTGGCTGGCCGCACACCGCTCGCGCGCCGCCTTCACCGCCGGTGCGGGTGTCGCGTACGAGGAGTTCTTCCGGCGCGAGCTGGGCGGGGCCACCCTGGAGCGGTTCCGGGGCGTGCTCACCGGGCTGGGCCTGGACGCGGACGACTATCTGCTGATCCCGGTCCATCCCTGGCAGTGGTGGAACAAGCTCAGCGTGACCTTCGCCGCCGAGGTGGCCCGCCGCAACCTGGTCTGCCTGGGCGAGGGTGACGACGAGTACCTGGCCCAGCAGTCCATCCGGACCTTCTTCAACTCCGGCGCCCCGCACAAGCACTATGTGAAGACGGCCCTCTCGGTCGTCAACATGGGCTTCATGCGCGGTCTTTCGGCCGCGTACATGGAGGCGACCCCGGCGATCAACGACTGGCTGGCCCAGCTGATCGAGAACGACCCGGTGCTCAGGGCGGCCGGCCTGTCGATCATCCGGGAGCGCGCGGCCGTCGGCTACCGGCATCTGGAGTACGAGCAGGCCACCGACCGCCACTCGCCCTACCGCAAGATGCTGGCCGCGCTGTGGCGGGAGAGCCCGGTGCCCTCGCTGCGGGACGGCGAGTCCCTCGCCACCATGGCCTCCCTGCTGCACGTCGACCACGGGGGCGCCTCCTTCGCGGCCGCGCTGATCGAGCGCTCGGGCCTGGCCCCGGAGGAGTGGCTGCGGCGGTATCTGAACGCCTACTACACCCCCCTGCTGCACAGCTTCTACGCCTACGACCTGGTGTACATGCCGCACGGCGAGAACGTCATCCTGGTGCTCGCGGACGGAGTGGTGCGGCGGGCGGTCTACAAGGACATCGCCGAGGAGATCGCGGTGATGGACCCGGACGCCGTGCTGCCACCGGAGGTCCAGCGGATCCGCGTGGAGGTCCCGGACGACAAGAAGCTGCTGTCCATCTTCACGGACGTCTTCGACTGCTTCTTCCGCTTCCTCGCCGCCCGGCTGGCCGGCGAGGGCGTGCTGAAGGAGGAGGGTTTCTGGCGCACGGTCGCGGAGGTCACCCGCGCGTACCAGGAGGCGAACCCCCACCTGGCCGACAGGTTCCGGCAGTACGACCTGTTCGCCCCGGACTTCGCGCTGTCCTGCCTGAACCGGCTCCAGCTGCGCGACAACCGGCAGATGGTGGACCTCGCCGACCCCTCCGGCGCACTCCAGCTCGTCGGCCGCCTGGAGAACCCCCTCGCCGGGTTCTGAGCCCGCACCGGCGCACGGGCACCCCGGAGTACGGTCCTCCGGGGTGCCCGTCGCTCTTTCGCCGGCTCGTCCTCGGCCGGTCGGCCGGTCGGCCGCCCGCCGGCCCGTCAGTCCGTCAGCCCGCCGGCCAGGGGACCTGCGGCGAGCGGTAGTAGTGGATGCCGAGGGCGTCCCAGCGCGGGGCCTGTGCGGCCAGCCGCACCCGGTAGCCGTCCCAGTCGTGGGTGGCCGCCGGTGACCAGCCCAGCTCCGCCGCGCCCGGCAGCCGTGGGAACGCCATGTACTCGAGGTCGGCGGACTTCTTCAGCGTCTCCGTCCACAGGGGCGCCTCGACACCCCGGATCGCCGAGGCGGGCACCCCGTCGAGATAGGCGCCCGGGTCCCAGTCGTAGGACCGCCGCACCTCCACCAGACCCGCCCAGTCCAGGCCGAGCGGGGTGTCCTTGGTGTACTTCATGTCGAGGTACACCCGGTCGGCCGGGGACAGGATCAGCCCGGTGCCGTTCCGTGCGGCCTCGGCGACCTGCGCCTTCTCCGCCGCGCTGGTGCGGTCCAGGCCCCAGTACTGGGCGAGGGCGCCCTTGACCGGATGGGCGCCGGTGAGCTGGTGCCACCCGATGGCCGTCTTGCCGTACTTGGCGACGACCGGCTGCACGCGGTCCATGAACGTCACGTAGTCCGCGTGGCTGGTGGAGTGCGCCTCGTCGCCGCCGATGTGCAGATAGCGCCCCGGGGTGAGCGCGGCCAGCTCGCGGATCACGTCGTCCACGAAGTCGTAGGTGACCTGCTTGGGCACGCACAGCGAGCTGAAGCCGACCTGGGTGCCGGTGTAGAGCGGGGGCGCCACGCCGTCGCAGTTCAGCTCGGCGTAGGAGGCGAGGGCGGCGTTGGTGTGGCCCGGCATGTCGATCTCGGGGACGACCTCGAGATAGCGGGCGGCCGCGTACCGGACGATCTCCCGGTAGTCGGCCTTGCTGTAGTGGCCGCCCGCGCCGCCGCCGACCTCGGTGGAGCCGCCGTAGCCGGCCAGCCGCGGCCAGGAGTCGACGGCGATGCGCCAGCCCTGGTCGTCGCTGAGGTGCAGGTGCAGCTCATTGATCTTGTAGAGGGCCAACTGGTCGATGTAGCGCTTGACCTGGGCGACGGTGAGGAAGTGCCGGGAGACGTCCAGCATGGCGCCCCGGTAGGCGTAGCGCGGGCGGTCCTCGACGGTACCGCCGGCGATCCGCCAGGGGCCGGGCTGGACGGTCTTCTTCTCGACGGCCGCGGGCAGCAGCTGGCGCAGCGTCTGCACGCCGTGGAAGAGGCCGGCGGGGGCGGCGGCGGTGATGGTGACGCCACCGGCCCCGCTGTGCAGCCGGTACCCCTCGGCGCCGAAGTCGCCCTTCTGGAGGCGGAGCCGGATGCCTCCGCCGCCGCCGTGGTCGGTGAGCGGCAGCGGGTAGCCGGTGGAGGGCCGCAGGATGCCGGTGAGGTAGGCGCCGATCCGGCGGACCTCGGCGGAGCGGTCCACCCGGATGCCGGTCGCCCGGGTGATGCGGTAGGGGGTTCCGCCCGGCTCGACCGATACGGGTGCCGGGACCACCCGGTCCAGCGGTGGTGGGGCGTCCGCCCGCGCGGCGGTGTTCGCGGTGAAGGTGAAGACGCCGGCCGCCGCGACAAGCAGCAGTGATCCGAGGATCCGGGTCGTTCGGGGAGTGGTGCCGTGGTTCCGTCTCACATGCGCTCCCTTCGGATTTGGTCGAGACCACTCTCCCGCAGATCCGGTGAAACGATCCCCCCGTGGCGGAAGTCAACCGGCGGGACGTCACTCGGGTTGCCGACGGCGATGCCCGTCGGTTGACGCCGGAACAGGACGGGGACGTCACTGCGTCCCGCCGTGAGCCGGGCGGACTTCGCGTCCCGCGTCCCGCGTCCGCCGGTGCCTCGTCCGAGGCCGGGCGGGCGGTCCTCGATCGGCTGTGAGGACCGCCCGCCCCGTTCGGCGCGCCCCGGCCCCGCGGGCGCGCGTGGGCCTACTTCGCCCTGCGGGACACCGTGAAGTGGTCGATGCGGTCACCGGTCTCGGCGATGCCCGACACCTTCAGCGTGGTCTGCCGGCCCCGCGGCGCGGGCTCGACGTCCACGCGCAGGAAGGAGTAGTCGAGATAGCGCACCCGGGACCAGGTGACGGTCTCGTCGACCTTGCCGTCCTTGGTGTTGACGAACGAGGCCACGGACTCGCGCTCGTGCTCGTGCCCCTCGTAGGAGTCCGGAGCGGAGAAGGCGTACAGGCTGCGGCCCGCCGCGCCCGCGGTGACGTAGACCACGCCCTCGGTCTCGGGGTAGGCCGTGCCGCCGATCGGCAGCTTCTTGGTGACCTTGCCGCCCTTGATGACGTCGGTGCGCTCGTACTGGTGGTTGTGGCCGTTGATGACCAGGTCCACCGTGTACTTCTCGAACAGCGGCACCCACTCCTGGCGCACGCCCCCCTCCGAGGCGTGCGCGGTGGAGGTGCAGTAGGCGCAGTGGTGGAAGAAGACGACGATGAAGTCGACGTCCCTCGACGCGCGGTACTTCTTCAACTGGCTTTCCAGCCACTTGGTCTGAGTTCCACCGGATATGCCCAGATTTGCAGGTATCTCGAAGGAGATGTCGTTGGCGTCGAGCGAGATGACCGCCGTGTTGCCGTGCACGAAGGAGTAGACGCCCGGCAGGTTCTTCCGGTCGGGACCGTTGTCCGGGAGGCTCCAGCGGGCCTCCTCGCCGCCGTAGCCGTTGGGCGAGTACCAGGCCTCCATGTCGTGGTTGCCGTAGGCCGGCATCCAGGGGACCTGCTTGGCGACCGTCTCGGTCTGGGCGAGGAACTGGTCCCAGGTGCGCGAGTCGAAGCCGGTGTCGGTGGACTTGCCCTGGCCGGCCGGGTCGCCGTAGGCGATGTCACCGGCGTGCAGGTGGAAGGCCGGGTTCTGGCCGAGGATCAGGGCGTTGTTGGCCAGGCCGTGGTAGCCGACGCCCTCGTCGCCGAAGGCGGTGAAGGTGAACGGCGCCTTGTGGGCCGGGGCGGTGGTGAAGGTGCCCACGGTGCCGGCCAGGTGCGGCTCGGCCGGGTCGAAGCCCTGGTGGCCGACCCCGTAGTAGTAGGTCCGGCCGGGGCGCAGGTGGGTCAGCCGGGCGTGCACGTAGTACTGGGTGTGGTCGCCGCTCGCGCCGACGCCGGCCGGGGTGTAGAGGGTGCGGACCTCGGCCTCGATCTTGCGGGAGAGGTCCCAGGGGTGGGCGCCGATGCGGATGAACGGTTTCCGCACGGCGACCGGGACCTGCCAGGAGACGGCCATCTCGGTGCGCGGGTCGTTGCCGTAGGCGAGGTGGCGGCCGAACGGGGCGACGAGGGCGCCGTCGACGGACTCGCCCGCCGGGGCGGTGCGCTGGGTGGGTGCGGCGGCCCGGGCGGTGGCGCCCGTCACGAACGCGCCGCCCGTGACGGCGCCCAGCGTGACGGCACCGCCTCTGATCATCGTGCGCCGCGAGAACCTGGCGTGCAGGTACTCGTGCCGCTCGGCCATGCTCATGCGCTCGGCCAGCTTCTCGGGAACGCCCATACGTGGAATGTCCATGGCGTCCGAAACTCGTGGGTCCGGGCAACGAGACGCAAGACACAAAATGGACGGCTTGCGAACAGCACTCCATAAGAGATTGAACAGACGCCTGCCCGAAATCGGGCACGCTCCTTGCGAAACGGCGGCCGGTACCCCAGGATCTACCGGGTGCACGAGGAACTGGTTGATCACCTGACGCGGTCCACGCCCCTGAGTCGGGGCGAGGCGCTGCGGGTGGTCCAGGACGTGCTCGCGTTCTTCGACGAGACGACCCAGGACTTCGTCCGTCGCCGCCACCGTGAACTGCAGGCCCAGGGCCTGGTGAACGCGGAGATCTTCGACCGGATCGAGGCGGATCTGAAATACCGGGCGGTGGCGCCGCCGGAGCTGACGCTCAGGCAGCTGCGCCGCATGGTCTACGGCTGAGAACCGGCCGGGACCCGACGAGCGACACTCAAGGGATACCTTTATACATGTGTGGAATTGTCGGATACATCGGGAAGCGTGACGTCGCCCCCCTCCTGCTGGAAGGCCTCCAGCGCCTGGAGTACCGCGGCTACGACTCCGCGGGCATCGTCGTCACCTCCCCGAAGACGCCCGGCCTGAAGATGGTCAAGGCCAAGGGCCGGGTGCGGGACCTGGAGGCCAAGGTGCCGGCCCGCTTCAAGGGCACCACCGGCATCGCGCACACCCGTTGGGCCACCCACGGCGCCCCGTCCGACCTGAACGCCCACCCGCACATGTCGGCCGACGGCAAGGTCGCCGTCGTGCACAACGGCATCATCGACAACGCCGCCGACCTGCGCCGCAAGCTGGAGGCGGACGGCGTCGAGTTCCTCTCCGAGACCGACACCGAGGTCCTCGTCCACCTCGTCGCCCGCTCGCAGGCCGAGAAGCTGGAGGACCGGGTCCGCGAGGCCCTCCGGCTGGTCGAGGGCACGTACGGCATCGCGGTGATGCACGCCGACTTCTCCGACCGCATCGTGGTGGCCCGCAACGGCTCCCCGGTGGTCCTCGGCATCGGGGAGAAGGAGATGTTCGTCGCCTCCGACATCGCCGCCCTGGTCGCCCACACCCGGCAGATAGTGACCCTCGACGACGGCGAGATGGCCACCCTCAAGGCCGACGACTTCCGCACGTACACCACCGAGGGCACCCGCACCACCGCCGAGCCGACCACCGTGGAGTGGGAGGCGGCCTCGTACGACATGGGCGGCCACGACACGTACATGCACAAGGAGATCCACGAGCAGGCCGACGCCGTGGACCGGGTGCTGCGCGGCCGGATCGACGACCGGTTCTCCACCGTGCACCTCGGCGGCCTCAACCTGGACGCCCGCGAGGCGCGCAAGATCCGCCGCGTGAAGATCCTCGGCTGCGGCACCTCGTACCACGCGGGCATGATCGGCGCCCAGATGATCGAGGAACTGGCCCGCATCCCCGCGGACGCCGAGCCCGCCTCCGAATTCCGGTACCGCAACGCGGTGGTGGACCCCGACACCCTCTACGTCGCGGTCTCCCAGTCCGGCGAGACGTACGACGTCCTCGCCGCCGTCCAGGAGCTGAAGCGCAAGGGCGCCCGCGTCCTCGGCGTGGTCAACGTGGTCGGCTCGGCGATCGCCCGCGAGGCGGACGGCGGCGTCTACGTGCACGCGGGCCCCGAGGTCTGCGTGGTCTCGACGAAGTGCTTCACCAACACCACGGTCGCCTTCGCCCTGCTCGCCCTGCACCTCGGCCGCACCCGCGACCTCTCCGTCCGCGACGGCAAGCGGATCATCGAGGGCCTGCGCAGGCTGCCGCAGCAGATCACCGAGATCCTGGAGCAGGAGGAGGAGATCAAGAAGCTGGCGGAGGAGTACGCCGACGCCCGCTCGATGCTCTTCATCGGCCGCGTCCGGGGCTACCCCGTGGCCCGCGAGGCCTCCCTGAAGCTCAAGGAGGTCTCCTACATCCACGCCGAGGCCTACCCCGCCTCCGAGCTGAAGCACGGCCCGCTGGCCCTCATCGAGCCCGCGCTGCCCACGGTCGCGATCGTCCCCGACGACGACCTGCTGGAGAAGAACCGCGCCGCCCTGGAGGAGATCAAGGCCCGCGAGGGCAAGATCCTGGCCGTGGCCCACCAGCACCAGGAGAAGGCCGACCAGACGATCCTCGTCCCGAAGAACGAGGACGAACTGGACCCGATCCTCATGGGCATCCCGCTCCAGCTCCTCGCCTACCACACGGCCATGGCCCTGGGCCGGGACATCGACAAGCCGCGGAACCTCGCGAAGTCGGTGACGGTGGAGTAACCCGCCCCGAGCGGCCCGAGAACGGAACGGACCCCCACGTGCGCCCAGCGGACACATGGGGGTCCTTTCCGTGCCGCTAGCTGTCAGCCGGTGGCCGTCACCCCCCGGCCGGCGGCACGCCCGGGAACGGCCGTCGGCCAGTGCGCCAGCGCCGCGGTCGCGGCGTACCAGGCCACCGCGCCCGAGACGACGGCCACCCAGCCCGCGACCTTCGCGAGAGCCGAACTGTCGGCGAAGGCCGCGACGGCGAGCACGACCATCGCCAGGAACAGCAGCCCGTGCACGATCTGGCCCAGGGTGTCGCCGCCCGCGAGGGTCAGTGTGAGCGCCACCAGGGCGAACAGCAGCAGGAACAGCCCGGTCGCGTTGGCCGACGAGGCACCCGACACGGCCCAGGTGAACCACAGGGCGCCGAGGGCCACGTACGCCACACCGGAGCCGGCGTTGTCGCGGAGGGCCAGCAGGCCGACGAGGAAGAGGGCGACGCCGCCCACGTAATGGGCCACGTTCACGGCGTCGGAGGCCCGCACGCCGTCGATCACGCCGGTCAGACCGACCCCGAACGCCAACAGGGTGATCCCCAGGGCGAGTCGGCCGACCACGGTGGTGGTCACGATTCCCGCGGAGACTTCGTTGTCCACGGCGGGCTCCCTTCGTGCTGTGCGGTTGAGCGGTGACCGGTATATGCCCTTCACAAGGACACAAACCACCTCTACGCGCGAGTAGTTTCGCGCTGCACAAAGGGAGTTGACGGAGCGTGAGGTCCGTCAGGGGATGACGATCACGGGCCGCTGCGCCCGCTTGGCGAGCCGGCCGGCGACCGAGCCGAAGATCCGGCCGACGATGCCGTGCGTGGACCCGACGACGATCGCGTCGGCCTCGTACTCGCGGCCCACCTCTTCGAGTTCGTGGCAGATGTCACCGCCGCGCTCGACCAGGATCCACGGCACCTCGGCCAGATAGTCCGCGCAGGCCAGTTCGAGACCGAGGACCTCGGTGCGGTGGTCCGGCACATCGACGAAGACCGGCGGCTCACAGCCGGCCCACACCGTGGTGGGCAGCCGGTTGGCCACGTGGACGATGATCAGCCCGGCGTGGGAGCGGTGGGCCATGCCGATCGCGTAGGCGAGGGCGCGCTCGCTGGACGTGGAGCCGTCGAAGCCGACGACCACTCCGTGCCGGAAGGCGGGGTCGCAGGAAGGGCGTGCCTCCGCCGCCGCCAGGGGGTCGGCCGCCGTGGGGTCGGCGACCGGCCGCTTGCGGTCCGCGGGTTCGGAGAATTCGTGACCGGCCATGGCTGTCTCGGCGTCGTGATCCTTCATGGGTCATGGGTGGGACGACAGTGTGCTGCGAAAGCGTGCGGCGGAGCTGTGTCCGGGAAACATCTTCCCAAGCCCATACCCCCAAGGGTACGGCGGCACTCCTCCTGAGCCCAGTCACCGCGCACGCTCCGTGAGCGGCACCCCGTGGTCCGTAGGGGTTCACCGGAGCATGCACGAGCCGCGCCCGCAACGCAATGGTTGCTGCCCCGTACAGGCGGTTTGCACGGGATTCACAGATGCGCGGCCGGTGACCGACGCGTCGAACGGGCGTTGTACCGGGGTGAGCCACCGCCACAGGGAGTACGAGATGCCCCGACCCGGACCGCACTCCGAGCCGCGCCGCGCGCCGGACACCGTCAGCGACGTGATCCGCTGGGCGGCCTTCAGCTGCGTCCTCGTCCCCGTGGTCCTGCTCTGGTACGGCACCTCGCTGGCCGGCGCGGCGGGCACCGCGCTGGGCCTGACCGCGGTCACGGCCGCGTGCCGGGTACTGCTGCGCCGCTCCGAGCGATGTGCCGCGGATTGCGCCACGCAAAGAGGCGGACGTCACACCCGGGGGCAGACACCGGTCGACTGACCGGTTTCCGCACCCTCGGACGCATCTTTTCAGCCAACTTCTGGATATCGCCCTGGAGGGGTCCCGACCACCCCCCAACCCCCGTTCCACCTGCACGGAAAGGGTCCACGGGGCGCTGCGCACCCTACGCGGTTTGGCCACTGCGACAAGGCGTACTTCCCTACGCGGCCCGTGAGTGCAACGCTTCGTGATCGAATGCTTCACGCCAAGTTGTCATGTCGACAATGTCCGGCGTGTCGAACCGGCCACCGTGAGACCGCGGTAGCCAGTAAATTCGATCTTGACGTCTTATGGCGGGGGACTCGTGCAGGACCGAGGGGAAACGTGCAGGAGCGACACAACCGAGGAGCCGCGACCACCGAGGGGGGCTTAGCAGTATGAGCCACGACTCCACTGCCACGCCGGAAGCCGCGGCCCGGAAGCTCTCCGGGCGCCGCCGCAAGGAGATCGTCGCCGTGCTGCTGTTCAGCGGCGGCCCCATCTTCGAGAGTTCCATTCCGCTGTCGGTGTTCGGCATCGACCGCCAGGACGCCGGAGTACCGCGCTACCGGCTGCTGGTGTGCGCCGGCGAGGAAGGCCCGCTGCGGACCACAGGGGGCCTGGAACTCACCGCACCACATGGACTGGAGGCGATCTCACGCGCCGGCACGGTCGTCGTACCGGCCTGGCGTTCGATCACCTCGCCGCCGCCGGAGGAGGCGCTCGACGCCCTGCGGCGAGCGCACGAGGAGGGTGCCCGCATCGTAGGGCTGTGCACGGGCGCGTTCGTGCTCGCGGCGGCCGGACTGCTGGACGGACGCCCGGCGACCACCCACTGGATGTACGCGCCGACGCTGGCCAAGCGCTATCCGTCGGTGCACGTCGATCCGCGGGAGCTGTTCGTCGACGACGGCGACGTGCTGACGTCGGCCGGTACCGCCGCGGGCATCGACCTGTGTCTGCACATCGTGCGGACGGACCACGGCAACGAGGCGGCCGGCGCGCTCGCCCGGCGCCTGGTGGTACCGCCGCGCCGGACGGGCGGCCAGGAGCGCTACCTCGACCGGTCTTTACCCGAGGAGATCGGCGCCGACCCGCTGGCCGAGGTCGTCGCCTGGGCGCTGGAACACCTCCACGAGCAGTTCGACGTGGAGACACTGGCGGCACGCGCCTACATGAGCCGCCGTACGTTCGACCGCCGGTTCCGCTCGCTGACCGGCAGCGCACCGCTGCAGTGGCTGATCACCCAGCGGGTGCTGCAGGCGCAGCGCCTGCTGGAGACGTCGGACTACTCCGTGGACGAGGTGGCGGGCCGGTGCGGTTTCCGCTCCCCCGTCGCGCTGCGCGGGCACTTCCGCCGCCAGCTCGGCTCGTCCCCGGCGGCGTACCGCGCGGCCTACCGGGCCCGTCGTCCGCAGGGCGACCGGCACGGTGAGCCGGATTCCGCGATGTCCCCGGTCGGCCAGCAGGGACCGCCCGCGGGTCTGCCCGGGGGACCCGGTCCGGTGGGCCATGTGCCCGCCATGCTGCATCCGGACAGCGGCGTGCCGATGCAGAGCCGGCGTGCCGCGGCCGGCGCGGTGAGTCTGCTGCCGGGTCCGCGCAGCGGCAGCTGACCCGCCGCACCGCGTGACCCTTCTCTCGTCCTCGGGCCGGCACAGGCCCGAGGACGAGACGGCGGAAGCCAGGGGGCGGCAGGGGGCATCCCAAAAGCGCACGCCCGCTTTAGGGTGGTCGCATGAACGATCGCATGGTGTGGATCGACTGCGAGATGACCGGCCTCTCGCTGTCCGACGACGCTCTCATCGAGGTTGCCGCCCTCGTCACCGACTCCGAGCTGAACGTACTCGGCGACGGCGTGGACATCGTCATCCGTCCCCCGGAGCGGGCGCTGGAGACGATGCCGGAGGTGGTGCGTCAGATGCACACCGCGTCCGGGCTCCTCGCCGAGCTGGCGGACGGCACGACGCTGAAGGACGCCGAGGAGCAGGTCCTCGCGTACGTCCGGGAACATGTGAAGGAGCCGGGCAAGGCCCCGCTGTGCGGCAATTCCGTCGGCACCGACCGCGGTTTCCTGCTGCGCGACATGCCGGTCCTGGAGGACTACCTCCACTACCGCATCGTCGACGTCTCCTCGGTCAAGGAGCTGGCCCGCCGCTGGTACCCGCGGGCGTACTTCAACAGCCCGCAGAAGAACGGCAACCACCGGGCGCTGGCCGACATCCGCGAGTCGATCGCCGAACTGCGCTACTACCGCGAGGCCGTCTTCGTCCCGCAGCCCGGCCCGGACTCCGACACCGCCAAGGCGATCGCCGCCAAGCACGTCCTGCCCGCCGAGTGACAGGCGCGGACCTCCCCCGGTCCGTGCGGGCAGCCGGCCGGGCCCGCACGGACGCCTCCGCGAAAACCTGTGCGCGAGCACCCCGGCGGACCATGTAGACTTCTTCTCGGCCGGTCGGGGAAAGCACTCCTCGAAGCGCCGGTCATGGTGGGTGTAGCTCAGCTGGTAGAGCACCTGGTTGTGGTCCAGGATGCCGCGGGTTCAAGTCCCGTCACTCACCCTGTGGAATGAGGCCGGTGATCTGCGGAAACGCAGTCGCCGGCCTCATTCGTCTCTCCTGTGGCCACACTGGTGGCCACCCGGGATCTTGAGAAGGGTCCTACGGTCCTCCCATGGCGAGCATCCGCAGGCGCGTCCGCCAGGACGGCAGCACCGCACATCAGGTCCGCTGGCGTGAAGGGGGCTCCCGCGACGGCGCCGTTCACCGAGTGCAAGAAGTCCAGGTAGCCCGGTCCGGCACCCGGCGGGCCGAGGTGCGCTGGACCTCCATGTCCTTGGCGGCCCGCTTGCGGCGGATCTCGTCCCGCAGGACGGCGCTCTCGAAGTAGTCGCCGTCGCGGTTCAGGCACGAGTACCACTTGATCTGGTACAGGATCGAGCGGCCCTGGCGGACCTTCCAGACCAGCGGCATGTAGATGGGGCACATGACGACAATGGTGATGATGTCGGAGATCTGCCAGTACGGCCTTGACTGCTTGGGGGCAGCGGTCCGCAACCAGCCGCTGCCAGCGTTCCCTCGAGCCCTCCTCACGGCCCGAGAGACCGACGCCTACATCCAGGAGGTCATGAGGATTTCGAGGGAGGGAGCCGAACGCTGAGTCCGCGAGCGGCGAGGCCGGCCGCCGAGGACTTGACGGGATCAGCCCCATACGGGTTGGCCCCATCGGCATGATGATCGGCATGCATGAATTTCTGAGCAAGCTCTGGTCGATGGAGTTCGGGGCCGCGCTGCTGGGTGCCCTGGCCGGTGGAGCCTTCACGATCCTCGGTTCGTGGCTCCAGGCCCGGAGCAGCGACAAGGCGACAGCTCTTGCTCAGGCTCGGGCGAATGCCCAGCGCGCCTTCGACACCCTCACCCAGCTCCGCGTACAGCTGGAAGCCCAGACCTTCGTGGGCAGGGGGACACACGAGACCAGAGCGGCCTGGAATCGAGAGCGCAAGACGCTCATCGCCACGGCCAACAGCGCGATCATGCTGTTGCCGGACGCATACAAGGAGACGCGCGGACAGGCCCTCATGCTGCTCCGCGTGATCAAGGAGTGGTACGGAGATCCCGAGTGGCGGGAGTACGAGGTGGAGACCAACCTTCTCCTCTCCGAGGCGTTGAAGTTCCTGGGTCTGTTCGTCCGTGGGTCGAAGGTTCCGGAGAAGCGGGACATGGCCCCTGCCATCGCAGAGGCGATCGAGCACTACCGGCGCGAATGGATGACAGCCGAGCTGGCAGCCCTCGCCCGGCAGGCCGATTACGGCGGCCTGGACGACGAGGACCAGGAACGGGCCCACGAACTTCAGCAGGCACTGGGGATCCTCCCTCCCCAGGGGGCGGCCCCTGACGCAACGACTGGCCCAGCTCGGATGCCCGAGACGGAGTGACATGCAGGCAGAGACGCTGGCGGGGCTAATGGGTCTCGCGGGTGCTGTGGTGGGTGCAGGGGTCTCCACGGGGGCCGTGATCTGGCAGCAGCGGAAGACAGCCCACGAGGCCGAGCGGACGTACCTGCTAGGCCTGTCCGAGACGGCCGCCAACGAGATCATCCGACTGACCTATGCGATAGGGGATCACTTCGCGGATGGTGTGCCGACGACACGCATGCCGGAGGCCCGTCAGCAGTGGATCGCAGACCTCCGGATGATTCTGCGAGATTTGGAGGCCCAGGCTCTGAGGTTCCCTGACCCGAAAGTTCAGCGGGTCGTCCTGTGGGGTCACGCCGAGATCTTCCGCGACCCTGATGGTGTGGCAGAGGAAGAGGAGTGGGCGGCACCCCGGTACGGGGACATCTGCCACCACTTCCGGACCGCCATGGGGACAGTGATCCGCAGGGAGCCCTTCCCGGACGGCATATGGGCTCGGTTCCCCGGTGCCTGGCCCCCGGCATCGCCCCGCCGGAACTAGTACTTGCTTTCCCTAACGAACGACTGCATAATCGAACGCAGCAGGACACGTACGTCCTCGCGCAGGCCCCGACGCCACTGGCGGACCGGGGCCTTTCGCATGCTCGGGGAGGGCTTCAGTGGAGGACACCGAGGTCTGGATGACGGGCCGCGAGGCGGCCAACCTGACGGGCGTCAGCGTCATGACGGTCTATAGCTGGGTCCGCAGAGGACACCTGAAAGTCGAGGGCCTCGATCACCGAGGCCAGAAGCTCTTCCGGCATCTCTCCGTCGCCCAGGCCGAGAAGGCTACGAGGGCGAAGGCCAAGCGCGTACTGGTACGGGCCGCCTGACGCTTTTTAAATTCGGACCCGCGGAGCCCCTACACGTTACTGGTGAGTGAGAGCCGCAAACTCCTGCTCGCAGGCCGCCATGTACTCCTGGACCTGCGCATCGGTGTAGAGGTTGATGAAGCCCACTCCGTTCTCCGCCACATGGCAGTCGAACTCCGGCGAACTATAGGAGAGCGTCACGTCATTAGCGTGAGTCCGGACTATCCGCTGAGCATCGGCCTTACCCTGCTCGGCTGCGGTCAGACTGTCCGAACCCCCGCCGCCGCCAGAGCTGAAGCCGAGGAAGAACGAAGCGACAACGATGACGACGACACCGCCCGCGAGGGCCACAGGCCGCTTCCACCAGGGGTTCTCCATCCGCGCCAGGATGGCCTGGTACTCCGGATCGGCCTCGTACTCATCCCGCCAGCCGTCCGGCGACTCCGTCGAGTCAGCCGTCGTGCGCACGGTGGGAGCGCTGGACGGGCGCGGGGGGACGTTCGGGGGAAGTGGCGACGAGTTCTCCACGACAGCCTCCTTGGAGCCCTGACCGGCAACTACGTCGTGCACGAGGAGTCGGGCGGCACAGAATATGCATGAGGCATACATGGGATCTACACATAGGTCCGGGTCGTGATCTAGCTGTGAACTTCGTCTGGTGGTGTCAGCGTCACGGCGTCATGACGCGGGGCTCTCCGACTGCTGCTGCGGGACGATGCCGTTGACGCTCGCCTGCGGAAGAGGATCGGCCGGCTTCGGACCACCGCCAAGCTCGGGCAGCTCGGCTGCCGAGAGCTTCAGGATCAGCGCGGCTCGCAGGTGCGACTTGGTGGCGTCGTCTTCCTCTTGCTTCAACAGCTCGATCGCCTTGTCCAGATCGCTCTGGGCCTTCATGTCTTCGCGGAGCCCTCTGCTCTGCGACTCCATGTGCTGGAGAGCAGAGTCGGCACGCTTGTGGAACAGAGATCCAATCGCCACCGTCAGCAGTCCGGCCACACTTGAGACGATCGAGGCGTACTGGTCACCGATCGTGTCCGCACGGTAGATCGCCAGCCCAATGCCGGTGATCAACACCGCGCCACCGATGACCGACGCGAAGAGGCTTACGTAGAAGCTCGCTCGCGCCTGCGTAAGTCCGTAGCCGTAGTAACGGATCAGCAGTTTGGTGAACTTGGCGCTGTCCTTCTCCTCCGGCGTCGGAGGCTCGATGGAAGTGGTCTCCGGCATGAGTTCTTCGGTCAGCGCGGCTCGCTCTCGGTCGACAGCTTTCCCGAACCTGTTCGTCACGAGGGCCGAAAGTCCCGTGCCTACGCCTCCGACTACCGCAGCGATTAGTCCAACGATCCCTGGTTCCACCCCTTGATCCTGTCAGGCCCGTCAGGACTGTGGGGCGGTTTCGCCCTGACCGGTCCCCCGTCACCCCACGCGTGTATCGCGGGTCAGCAGAGGCTCCGGCCCTTGTCCAGCACCTCGGAGATGTCGACCTTCAGACCGTTGCCCAGGTTCGTGTCGTCCGCCCAGGTCGGCGTCATCGCCGTATAACCGGCGCCCTTGGCCGTGCCATTCACGGCGTAGCGCGGACCACCGGGCGGCTCGAATGTCACTGCGCCAGCCTCGCACCGCAGGACGCCAGCGCTGACCGTGAACGGCCACTCCGTGAAGCGCGAGGCCGTGACCGCCAGGCCTCCACTCGGGTCCTTCGCCTCGGATCTGCTGTGCTGCGAGGACTGCTCCGTACTGATGTCGGGTGTCGGGGTCCGAACTGCTGTCGCTGTTCGAACTACTCGGCCAGCACGACGCCGCCACCACCATCACGATCACGAAGAACACCCCAGCGCTGATCCATTCCCCACGGCTGTACTGGCGCCTCTCGGTCATCGGATCCCCCTCCAGATCGAAAAGGCCACGCTAGAGCCAGGAGTGCACCTAGCGCAGCAGGTGTGTAGTACCCGGCGCAGCCCGGTCACCCATCACCACACACATGTGAGGGGGTGAGCGGGCTGTGGCCCGAACCTTCTCCGCAGAGGACGAGGAGCGGCTCCGTCAGCTCCACGCTGACGGCGTCAGCAGGAACGAGATCGCCCGTCAAATGGGATGGGCCGTCGGCACCGTCTCGAACCACGCCAGGCGCCTCGGGCTGTCCTTCGACCGGGAGGCCGTCAGGGCCGCCACTGACGTCCGTCAGATCGATCTGGAGGACAAGCGTCAGCGGATCCAGGAGCAGCTTCTCGATCTCGCGGAGCGGACCATCGGGAGGGCCCAGGAGCGGTACCTCGTCCACGGGTGGACCCACACGGGAGAGAGCGTGGCCGAGTGGCTCCACGAGCTTCCGGCGAAGGATGACCAAGGACTTGACCCTGGCGGCCTCCAGCGCCCTCACGAGCGCCCTGAAGCTCGCCCAGGTGGACGCCGGGGACGAGAGCCGGGAGAACGTCCGCGGCCTCCTGGCGACCCTCGGGGAGGCCATGAGGACCGCTGCCCGAGAGCTTGGGGGCGACGATGCCGACGAGTACGGCTCGTAGCAGCCAGTTCCTCCTAGAGCGCTTCTCTCCTAAGCAGATCCGCAGCATCGCGGCGGCCAACCGGAGGATCAACCTCTGGGAGGGCGCGGTCTCCTCGGGCAAGACCATCGCCTCGGCGTGGGCCTGGATGATGTTCGTCCTCCAGGCATCCACCACGGGCGAACTGGTGATGATCGGCAAGACCAAGGACTCCCTGTACCGCAACGTCCTCCAGCCGCTCATGAACCCGGAGACCTTCGGGGAGCTGGCCGCCCAGGTCGAGTACACGCCGGGAGCGGTCACCTGCCGGATCTTCGGCCGGCTCGTCCACGTCATCGACGCCAACGACATCAAGTCCGAGAACAAGATCCGAGGCATGACGTGCGCCGGTGCGTACGTGGACGCGGCAGTGCCGGTCACCTCGGTCAACACCAAGACCGGTGCTGTCGTCCTGGGTGCTTCTGACGTCGGCGCACTGCCCAGCTCGGGCGGCACGGTCTCCGGCAACCTGAACGTGACCGGCGTGGGCCGCACCCTGTTCGTGCGCAAGACCTCGGACCAGTCGGTCACCTCGTCCACCACGTTGGCGAACGACAGCCAGCTCTTGCTGCCGGTGGTGGCCAACGCGACGTACACACTGTTCTTGATGTGCATCTTCTCGGGCGGGACCACGGGCGACATCAAGTTCGACTGGACCGTCCCTTCCGGCACGGCGCTGCGCTGCGCTGGTGTGACCAGACCGGCGCTTCGGGCCTGAACTCGGACGTGGACACGTACTCGGCTCCGGGCGGGACCACTCAGGTCGCTTTCCAGATCTGGGCGACGGTGGTGACCGTCCACGACGGGCAACGTGCAGTTCCGATGGGCCCAGAACGCATCGAACACGACGGCCACCATCGTGCGGACGAACTCGTACCTCCAGCTCACCCGCGTCGCCTGATCAGCTCGGGTTCCCGGCAACCGTGAGCTCCCTGGGTCTGGTTCGCTGCCCTGGAGGCCGGGCTCCAACAATTCTGAACTTCAGTAGTACAGATGGGGCTATCGTCGCCACATGGCCCGTTCCTGTGTGTTCTGTGGTGGTACGCCCGTCACCAACGAGCACGTCTATCCACAGTGGTTGGCCCAGGGGTTCCCCGAGGCCATGTCGACCGAGCGAGCCATCATGGCGTCGTACTCCGACCAAGGCAGCCATCGACGTCACTCCGGACGCATGTTCACGGCACAGGTCAAGGCCGTGTGCGAGCCCTGCAATAGCGGTTGGATGAGCGCGCTCGAAGGCAGGGTCAAGCAGTATCTGCTGCCGATGATCAAGGGCGAGATCATTGCGCTTCCACCCGAAGCGCAAGCGGTCTTGGCCGTCTGGACGGTCAAGACCGCCTTGATGTGTCAGGTCATGCTTCCGCAGGACCAACCGAACCTACCGGCTGAACTCTTCACGGACCTGTACCGAGACCGCCAGCCGGCCGAGGAGATGAAGGTGTACTGCGGCTACATGATCCCGCCGCGGTACCTCAACGGCGAGAGCCCCGTGGAGAACCGCTCCATCCCGAGCAGGTCTCGATACCGAACGGCAGACGGGCAGGAGTACGACGTCTGGGCCACTGTGGTGACCATCCGGATCGGCTACGCGGTGCTCCAGCTCATGAGTGCTGGCCCCAAGGGGTTGCGGTATGACATCGGGCTGGGGGACTTCTCCCTCTACGTGGAGCCGCTGTGGCCTGTGCGAGAGACGTTCTCCTGGCCCCCTCGCGCTCTGAGGACGATCAGCGACTTCAATGTCTTCGCCGACCCGCTCAGCAGAGTGAAGCGACCAGTCCCCGAGTAGCCCCCGCCACAGCGCAGCTTGCCAGCCGGGTCCTTTTAAAAATCCATCGCTCCGTACGACAGGCGCCGCTACCGTCCCCGTATGGACGAATCGCTCTCCTTCGAGAGCTTCTACGAGGGCGCCAAGAAGGCCACGTACAAGGCCATGAACGACCACGCCGAGGGCGAGTACGACGAGTTCGCTCTCCACGCGGGGGTCGCGATCGAGCGCCTCGCCAAGGCCGTCCTGTACAAGCTGAACCCGCTTTACATCGCGAGCGGCAAGGTGGTCTTCACCGCTAACAAGCCACCCCGGGTCCACACGGTCAGTGCCATGGAGGCCCTGAGTCGACTGACGAGTCTCAACATCCTCAAGATCGACGCCGACCTGAAACTGCTGATCGAGCTGCGCAACGGCACGGTCCACGCCTCGGCTGGCGATGAGGCGAAGGCTCACATCCCGACCCTGGCCAAGGCCGTCGGGGCCATGTTGAAGCACCTCGACGTCTCGATGCCCGATTTCTGGGGTCGTTGGGCGAGCACGGCGAGTGCTGCCGTTGACCAGAAGAAGAGCGAGATCGAGCGAGACGTACAGGTCCGAATAACACAGGCAAAGCATCACTACGACAATCGGTTCTCGGATCTTCCTGATCACCTTCACCGGCGTCTCGTGGTCGAGCAGTTCAGCCAGATCAACGTCTCGGTGTCCGAGACAGAGGCGGGCATCTGGATCGAAGGGGAGAACGTCTGCCCCGCCTGCGATTGCGTAGCCGACGTACTCGCCGTGGGGCAGAGCACCGGGGAGGCGTCGCCCGTCAGCGTGTTCGCGCTGAAATGCCACCTGTGCCGCCTACAACTGGCCACACGAGAGGAACTCGCGGCCGCTGGGATGGATCTTGAAACCGTTGACGAGCAACTTGCAGCACGAGCTGCCCGTTACCTCGGCGGATCCGAGATCTCAAACGTCGCGTTCCGGCGTAAGGTTGCGCATTTCCTCCACTCCGACCTTGGCGACTGGGAGTGACCTTCGGGCCCTCCTCCCCACCATGGCATCCCCCTCAATCCGATCGCCCCTGTAGTACAGGCCCCGCTACTGTCCATCCATGGACGAATCACTCTCGTTCGAGAACCTGTTCGCAGGGGCCAAGAAGTTCGCCGGCCTCGCGCTACAAGCCCACCGAGACGGGGACGACGAGGTATTCGTCCTCCACACGGGCGTCAGCATCGAGCGCCTGATGAAGGCGGCCCTGGCCAAGACAAACCCCGTACTGCTGATGGAAACCGGCGCCATCAAGGATGACCGGACCCTCCTGCACTTCGCGGGTCTCCGGCCCTACGGGGAACGGATCCGCACCGTCAGCGCGTCCGCAGCGCTCGCGCGCATACGGTCGGCGGGGTGGCTGCTGAAGGACCCGGCGCTGGACGACCTTATCGAGTTGCGCAACGGTGTCGTCCACCTGGGCGCCACTGAAGCGGACAGCGCTGATGCGCTAGCGACGTTCGGCCGAACCACCAACGCGCTTCTGACCCACCTCGGGTTGGACATCGCTGATTACTGGGGTGCTTGGAAATCCGTGATTGAGATCAGTCTCAACGATCAGCTCGAACGGACTGAGCGCGACGTCAAACGGCTGATCGAGCAAGCTCGCCACCGCTACACAGAGCGGATCCATATGCTTCCTGCTCCCGCCGTACAGGTCATCAGGGAAGACGCGCGCCTTGGCGGGCTCCCCGGATATCCGACGGAAGAGGAGGGTCCTATCCTCTTCGGTCGCGTTACCTGCCCTGCCTGCGAGAATCCGCACGCAATCGTGATGCTGGTCGCGCGCCGGCTGGGCGACGCCAGCCGTGCCGAACGTCGTGCGGCTTACGCGGGGTACGGATGCAGCCTGTGCTGGTTGCCACTGGCAACCATCGAGCAGTTGGGCGCGGCCGGGATCGACATCATGGATGCGAGGTTGCCCGATCTCACGATTTCGGTGATTGAAGCACGACTGGACGACTGGATGGCGAAGCTGAAGGCCGAGGCCGCCGCTCAGGCCCAGCGGTCGCCGACAAGCGCTTCTTGAGCACATCCATGAAAGCCCCGGTCCCCCGCCGGGGCTTTCGCATGCCCCCACAGCGCCGGTCTTCCTGCGCACACCCCGCAAGGAGGTCCCCTTGTTGCTCCCTGAGCTGCTCAGACTCGCCGCAGCCGAGGACACGGGCCCCCGACGTGGGCAAGCTGATCGGCCAGTTCGCCCAGTACGGCATCGTCGGCGTGGTCGTGGCCCTGATGATCCTCGGCGTCATCGTGCCGAAGTACGTCCTGAGCGACCGCACCGCCGACCGGGACAAGTGGCGCGAGGCCTTCGAGAAAGAGCGCGACGCGCACGAGGCGCGCCGGCAGCAGCTCGCCAAGGCCGAGGAGCGCGGAGACGTCGCCACTGAGCAGGGCAAGACGCTGACCCGGCTCCTCGAAGAGCTGGGACACCGGCCCCAACTCCACGGGAGCGCCTGACCATGCGGCCCTTCACCCGACGTACCAAGGTGTCTCCCGAGGCGGGAACCGCGATGAGGGCCGCCGAGAAGTCCCTCCAGCAGGCTCAGGCCCACCACCCCGAGGTCGAGGCCAAGCTCAACGAGAGCCGCCGGGTGAAGGAGCAGATCAGAGCCCACAACCGCGCCAACTCCTACAGCGACTGGATCGAGTCGATCGTCCTGAGCCGGCTGACCGACGGCTGACGCAAGGAGGCCTGATGCTCTACACGCTCGCTCTGTACGCCCTGCCGGGCGTCGGCCTGGCCGCCTCGGTCGGGTTCCTCGTCCTGCACCATCCCCGCCACCCGTTCCGGATCACCGAGGTCAACTCCTCCGGCTGGGTCATCGTCGTCGGCCTGATCTACGCCAGGTCGCTCGTGCTGCTCGGAATCCGCGGTGGCGGTGGCATCCCCGCTCCGTGGCGGGACACCGTCCTCTCCCTCGGTCTCCTGGCGGCTACCACGGCTCTCCTCCTGGTCAGGTTCTTCTCCTACCTCCGGTACCTGCGGGACCACCCCGAGGATCCGCCCACGGCCTCCTAAGCCGTCTCCCAAGCCGCCCTCTCCGGTCTCCCCCCCCTGGCCGGAGGGGGCTTCTCTATGCCCGCATACCCTCTTGGAGGTTCCGTGTCCGACCTCTGGCTCCCCGGCGCCGAGAAGCTCGACATAGGCGATCACGCCCCCACTGACGGCGGTCCGGCCAAGGCGCTGGCCCACGTGACATGGGACAAGAACGCCACCAAGGCCAGGCCCCAGGACCTCGTCCCGTTCACCAGCCTCCGGGCGTACTTCGGTACGAACCCCTCCGGGAAGCCGGTGGCGCCTCATGTCCTCTGGAATCCCTTCACCGGCCGCTTCGTTCAGTTCGTCCCGGCCAACACCCGCTCGAAGTCCGTCGTGGACCTCTCCGGCGGGACAAGGACCAACCGTGCCGGCTCGGTGGTCATCCAGGTCGAGGCGCTCTTCTTCCCCAGGTGCCGGTACGACGGCAAGGTCTACGAGTCCCTGGAGGACACGCCCTGCAAGGGGTGGGACGAGCTGCACGCCTGGGTGAAGTCCTGGGGCGTCCCCGACGTCTGGCCGATGGGGAAGCCGAACGGCTTCGTCAGCCACCGGGACGAGCACACCTGGGAGACGAAGGCCGGGTGGTACGCGCATGCTCAGGTCCCCGAGAACGACCACACGGACCCGGGCACCTGGCCTGCGTTCCCGGACTCCTCGAAGCCCTCTCCGGCCCCCTCCGGACCGAAGCAATATGAGCCCTTCCCGGGGGCCGCCTGGTTCACGATGGGCCGCAAGAGCCCCATCGTGGCCCGCATGCACGACCGCTTGGTGGCCGTGGGCTGCAACAAGTACAAGAGCAGCGCCAACAAGGACACCATCGGCTCCGGCGACAAGGCCTCCTACGAGGCGTTCCAGCGCAAGCTGGGCTTTACCGGCGCGGCCGCCACCTGGCCTCCGGGCAAGCAGAGCTGGGATGAACTCAAGGTCCAGAACGTCTGACTCGCGTACTGTGCCCCATGGTGTCTCTCTGGCAGGAACACCCGAGCGCCCCCGGTCTCCCTCGCGGAGATCGGGGGCACTCTTCTCCGTTGTGGGTCCTACTGGCCGCCGAGGAGGCGTGCCTTCTGCTGCTCGAACTCGGCCTGAGTGAGAATGCCCTGCTGTAGCAACTGCCCGAGCTTGGTCAGCTCGTCGGCGACGGACGGGGCCGGGGACGGTGCCGAAGTGGGCTGCTGCGGTGCGTGGTGCTGGGCGATAGCAGCATCCAGGGCCTGGCGAAGCTCCTCGAACTGCGGCATCTGCTGCTTGGTGAACACTACGGAGTTCTCGTCTTTGAGGGCGTCCTGGGTCTGGTTGCCGAACTTGGATCGCCTCTCGACGCCGCCGGGGAGCCCGAACTGGATGAAGCCGTTGACGACCGCCCCAGCAGGCTTCCACTGGACACTGGAGATCTGACTGATGTGCAAGCGCTTCTCGCCCTTGCCGACGAGGGACCGAGCCAGGAACCCCTTGCGGGTAATGGTCACGTACTGGCCGTCGAACTGAACCTGTCCGCTCTTACCCTTGACCTCGATCACTTGGCGTTCTCTTCTCACGATGCTGTGTTGGCGGCGCCATCGTGGCAGCCCAAGCCCTCGATCTGGAGAGCTTGAGACCAACTTGTGGCAAAAATGTGTCCGGTGCACGTACCGAAGGCCTCCCATCCTCCGATACGAAGCACCCCGACCTAACCCGTGAAGATGGGGCGCTCTTCAGCTCTTGAGGAATAGGGCCACCAACCCTGATCTTTCCTCATCGTTCGAACACAGAACGGTACATACCCGTGCGCTATTGACCGGGAGGTCCCGATGGGTGACGGTCGTAGAAGTCCATAGAAGCCACGGGAATTGGGGCTGACCATGACGCTACGGTTCATCGCGAAGGACCCGAACACCAACGGCGACAACTGCCCGACGGTCTGGGTGGACGAGGCGACGAAGGACCTCGTCATCCAAGGGTGGAAGGCCGACGACGAGACGGAGCGGGAGTGCCTGGAGACCGGGAGTATCCCCGACACGGAGGCCGTGGTCCGACTGCCCGCCCGCATGATGGCCGTGATCAGGGAGGCGTGTGATGTCGCAGACGGTCCCGCCGTTCGCTGATCTTCTGGCGAGTTGCCGCCGCAGCGCGATCCATCTGGAGACCCGAGACGTCTACGGCGTCGCGAACGAGGACGAGGACTTCACGGCCTGGCGAGCCGGCCACCGGCACAGCCCGGAGAGCCGGGACCAGTGGTGGAGTTCCTTCCACTCCTGCGTCGCCGAGGCGGTGGGGCGGGGCGTCACAGTCCGCAGGGCTCGGGTGGTGTCCGAACCGCTTTCCGAGTACGTGCGCTACGAGCACTCCTGCACCTTCCAGAACGTGATGGCAGGCGAGGAGGTCCGATGGTTGCCGCGTCGGCTGGCCTCCGATCTGCTCATCCCCGGCAACGACCTCTGGCTGTTCGACAACGATCTGATCCGGTTCGGCCTGTTCTCCGGTGACGGGGCCTTCGTGGGGCACACTCTCTGCGATGACCCCGGCGTGATCAAGAACGTGTCCGAGGCGTTCGAAAGCATCTGGAGTCGAGCCCTTCCGCACGACAGCTACACCGTCTGAGTAACGAGGAATGACCGAGTCACCGACAGCCGCCGTTCAAGCTGCTCGCCGCCAGCTCGCCACTCGCCTGCGGGAGATCCGCACCGAAGCGGGGCTGACAGCCACGGAGCTTGCGCGGCGGCTGGACTGGTACCCCTCGAAGGTCTCACGCATCGAGCACGCCCGGACCCCACCGGCGATAGCGGACATCAAGGCCTGGTGCGTGGCGTGCGAGGCCAACCACGCCGTGGACGACCTGGTGGCCTCCGCCCAGTCCGCCGACTCCATGTATATGGAATGGCGCCGCCTTCAGCGCACCGGACTGCGGCACCTCCAGGAGTCCCGCGTCGAGCTGTACGAGCGCACGAGCTTGTTCCGCGTGTACTGCTCCACCGTCATTCCCGGCCTGCTCCAGACGCCTGCCTACGCCACTGCTCTGCTGGAGTCGATCGCCCGCTTCCACAACACCCCGAACGACGTCGCGGAGGCTGTGGAAGCCCGGATGAGGCGGTCCCGGGTTCTGTACACAGCGGGGAACCGCTTCTCGATTCTGGTGGAGGAGTCCGTCCTCCGGTACCGCATCGGCGACGCCGAGACGATGGCCGGCCAACTGGGCTACCTGCTCACTCTGATGTCCTTGCCGTCCGTCAGCCTCGGAGTCATCCCCTTCGCCGGACGGCATCCGGTATGGCCTCTGGAGACGTTCAACATCTTTGACGACAGCAGGGTGCACGTGGAACTGCTGTCGGCGGCGGTGAAGATCACGGCCCCGAGCGAGGTGGAACAGTACGTCAAAGCCTGTAAGACCCTCAGCCGTTCGGCCGTCTACGGCGGCGCGGCCCGTGAGCTGATCGCTGGGGCGATCGCCCATCTCGGTTAAGGCGCGTAGAAAACCGTAGAAACTGCTTGAGGTCCGTCTGACGCCTTTCCTACGGTCGCAGCAACCGACTTGCTCCCGGGGAATCGCATCGCCCCCACCGATTCGCGGCGTGAAGTCGGCGGCCCATCCCGATCGTTCGACGGCGAACGAGGTCCAGATGATCCTGCCAGCGAAGCCCCACCCCACCGGCCATTCCGGATACTCAGAGTCCCTTCCAGGCCTGGAGGAGAGCGCCCAGGTCGCCCGCAAGCTCGTACGAACGGCCCTGGGTGCGTGGCGTCTGGAAGAGCTGACCGACACCGCGATACTGCTCGTCACCGAACTCGTGGCCAACGCGGTCACGCACACGAACAGCCGCGTGATCCGGGTCGTCGTCTCCCGGCCGAGCGAGCGGTTCGTACGGATCGGCGTGGTCGACAAGGCCCGCGTCCTGCCCGAGATGGTCAAGCCGAGCGAGGACCTGCTCACCGGTGGCCGAGGGCTCCTCCTGGTCGATGCCCTCGCTGAGCGCTGGGGCACCGACATGCATCGGTGGGGCAAGCAGGTGTGGGCCGAACTGGTCTGTGAGCCGGCGCGGTGAGCGACGAGTACGAGAAGGCGTACAAAGCCCTCTACGACCACGTCCTGAAGTGCCCAGGCTGCCCGGAGGACTGTGCCGAGGGAGCCGCCCTGCGTCGGGCTCTGAGGGAGGCGCGGTGACGCTCTGCATCAGCGGTGACCACGACTTCCCGTTCGAGGACGAGACGGGGGCCTACTGCGAAGAGGACGGCGTGACCCTGCTGTGGACCCCTCCCGAGTTCTCCTGGGACGAGTTGCGCGCAGAGCCCTGCCGCCTGCGCAGCAGCGCCTTCCCCTGGTTGAGCGAGTTGGCCGACGAAGAGCAGGCGTACGAGTTCCTGGACGAGGTGATCCAGGCCGCCCATGACGCCGGAACCCATACCACCTTTCTCCACGCGCTCGATGTCCTCGTGGGCCAGTACGCGCCTACCGCCACGCTCCCTCACGGGGTCATGTCCTGACGGCTCCCCCGGCCATGAGACGAGAACCGCCCCGGCTCTCCTTCGGAAGGGTCGGGGCGCTTCGCTGTGCTGCCTCAGTCGTCCAGCTCGACTGATTCCACATCGCCGCCCTGAACTGTCACGGCCCTGAACCAACGACCGCTCTCGGTATCAAAGTGGAGGCCTTCATCGTCCCACTGCCTCTCATCCTCTTCGACATCCGAGTGGGTGGTCTCGTCGGCCTCCAGGCGGGTGAAGTGGACATCGCCCTCCCGTTGCCAGCGGTACGACCAGTCGATCTCGCTCGTGATCGCCTTGATGCTGTCGGACGGCAGCACCCTCGTCGCTTCGCTGATCGCCGCCCGGGTGGCCGCCTCGTAAGCCGCACGGGCGCGCGTGTAGTGGACCGTCGACCCGTCTGTCTGAAGGTCGAAGTCGATGGTGATCGTCAGGTGCTTCGGTGCAGGCCTCTTAGCCACGACTACCCCCCTGGTGTCGTTGTGGGCCCTCAGTATCGACTGGCACCACGGCGGACTGTGGGCGATCTCGGAAACCCCCTCCTAAGGTGTCGATGACAGGACCAGAGCCGCCGAGCGATCGCCCTCGCGGTGGTGTGGACGCGGCCACACGCGTGGCCACACGGCCGACATCTAACGCCATCTTGAGAACGCCCAATGCAACCTACTGACCTTGAATGCGTGATGTCGTCATGCTGGTTGGTGCCGGAGGCCGGTGCCGGTGAGGCAGCCGTCGAGGACGTCGGGGCGGTATTGAAGCTGGCGCAGGCCGCGTCGGACGGCGGTGATCAGGTCGTCCGGATCGGCGAAGGCACGGTTGGCTGTGGTGGTGCGCCGCAGGACGGACCAAATGCCTTCGACCGGGTTGAGGTCGGGTGAGTAGGGCGGCAGCTGGAAGACGGTGAGCCAGTCGCGTTCGGCGATGTAGCGGCGCATCCCGGCGGTGAGGTGGGTGTTCAGGTTGTCCCAGACCAGCACGATCGGGCCGCCGAGCTGCTGGTGCGCGGTCTGGATCAGGTCGCGGTAGTCCTTCCAGGAGAAGCTCTTGCGCCCGTCGGGCCGGGCGTCCGGGCAGGGTCGGTAGATCAGCCGGGAGGGTTCGCCGGCCTTGCAGCAGGCAAGGGCTGCCACCGATAAGCGGCGGCGGGAACGGCCCCGCACGCGGATCACCGGTATGTGGCCGCGGCGGGACCAGGTGCGGGTGGTCGGCGGCGTCATCCAGAATCCGGCCTCGTCCTCGAAGACGAGCCAGGCGTCGAGCGCCGCCACGGTCCTTCCACGCTCGGCCAGGTCTCCTTCACCCAGCCGGCCACCGCGGTCTCGTCCCGCTCAATCGCACGCCGGGCGGGGACCTGGCAGCTCCAGCCGTGCCGCTTGAGCAGGGCGGCCACCCCTTGCACTGTGTAGCTCTTGTGGAAGCGGCGCCCGATCAGCGTTTTGATGCGTGACAGGGTCCAGGTCTGGTCCGGCCAGCCGTGTGCCACCGGTCCTCTCTCCAGTTCCCGTTCCAGCACGGCGAACAGTTCGTCACTGAGCAGCGGGAGCGATGCCGGGCCCTTGGACGCCAGAGCTGCGGTCCCATTCTGTGACCAGGCCCTGCGCCACCGCTGCACTGACCGGACACTGACCCGCAGATCGTGAGCGATGACCGGGTTCTCGTCGCCCCGGGCGAACCGCTCGGCCGCCTCCAACCTCAACTTCTCACGGAAGGCTCGCCGTTCGCCGGTCAGCCCGCCCCCTTGCGCGTACCTCATGCCATCGGCATACCGCAGGGATCAAGAACCGTCAGCCCCGCCGACACCACGCTTTAAAGGTCAGTAGGTGTCCGCTTTTGGGGATAGCGCCAGATCAACCTTCTGCAAAAGATTGGGTTCAAGTCCCGTCACTCACCCTGTGTGATCAGTTGGTGACTCCATCGAGAGACGGGGCACCGGCTGATCTGCTTTCCGCGACACCGCAGCGCCGGACCCCGCTCCCCGCGGCGTGGCCTCCCGCCGCGAGCGGGAGAGAAGGCCAGAGCGGCCCATCGCCGCGAAGCCCCCGGTCACGGCGATCGCATCGGTCACGGGAAGCGCAGGGATCACGGCGGGCGCACCGAGCACGCGAGGGCAACGGTTACCGCAGGGCGCAGGCATCACGGCCAGCGCACCGCTCACGCGAGGCACCGGTCACCGCAGGGCACACCGCTCACGACGGGCGCCGGTCACGACGGGCGCACCGCAAGGGGTGAGGGCGTCCGTGAAAGGGTGCGGCGAGGACATGCCGTCGGTCGGCGGTGCCGCGCCGGACCCGCCGCCTCCGCGGTCCCCGGGGCGGCCGTCCGTTCACGACGACGCCCGGGTCACCAGTTCCGTCGGCAGGACGGCGTGCCGCCGCTCCAGGTCCCGGGCCGCGGCCGGGCGGCGGTCGGCCACCTCCGCGAGGAGCAGGTCGATCATGGCCCGGCCCATCCCCTCGATGGGCTGGCGGACGCTGGTGAGCGGCGGGTCCATGTGGCGGGCGATCGCGGAGTCGTCGTAGCCGACCAGCGCGACGTCGTCCGGGATGCGGCGGCCGGCCTCGCGCAGCACCTGCCGGGCACCGGCCGCCGTCACGTCCGAGCCGGCGAAGACCGCGTCCAGATCCGGGCGCCGCTCCAGCAGGGCCGCCATCGCCCGGCGGCCGCCGTTCTCGGTGAAGTCCCCGCGCTCGACCAGGAGTTCATCGGCCGGATGGCCCGCGTCACGCAGGGCGTCGCGGTAGCCGTCGACACGGCACTGGGCGCCGTAGACGTCCAGCCGGCCGGTGATGTGCGCGATCCGGCGGCGGCCGCGGGCCAGCAGGTGCTCCACCGCCGAGCGGGCGCCACCGTAGTTGTCCGAGTCGACCGAGGTGAGCGCCTCGGCGGCCGAGCGCGGGCCGCTGATCACGGCCGGGATCTCCAACTGGGCCAGCAGGTCGGGCAGCGGATCGTCGGCGTGGACGGAGACCAGCAGCACACCGTCCACCCGGTGGGCCGCCAGATACTGCGCGAGACGCCGGCGCTCGCGGTCGCTGCCCGCGAAGATCAGCAGCAACTGCATCTCGGTCTCGGCGAGTCCGGCGCCGACACCGCGCAGCATGTCCGAGAAGTACGGCTCGGCGAAGAACCGGGCCTCCGGCTCGGGGACGACGAGCGCGACGGCGTCGGTACGGTTGGCCGCCAGGGCGCGGGCGGCGGTGTTGGGCACATAACCGAGTTCGGCGACCGCGGCCTCGACCGCGGCGCGGGTCGCGTCGCTGACCCGGGGCGAACCGTTGATCACCCGTGACACCGTGCCCCGTCCCACCCCGGCCCGGGCGGCGACCTCTTCGAGCGTGGGCCTGCCCCCGCTCCGGCCCCGCCCCGCGTGGCTTGCCATGGGCTCCGCCTCTCTCGACCGTCTCCTGGTGCTGGCCTGGAATGTAACAGCCTCGTCCGGCACGGTGACCGCTCCGGGGGACGCCCCGGACACGCCGGAAAGCCGCCACGAGACGATCTTCGGGCGCCGAGGGCCCCGCTCCCGAACCCGTCCCACACCGCCCCGCTCGACCACTCGGCCCGGCCGCCGCCAGCACCACGCACGACCACCCGGCCCGGCCGCCGCCAGCACCACGCACGACCACCCGACCCGGCCGCCGCCGGCACCACGCACGACCACCCGACCCGGCCGCCGCCGGCACCACGCACGACCACCCGACCCGGCGGCGCCACGCGCCACGCGCCACCCCGCACGACCACCCGACCCGGCCGCCCCCGGCACCACGCACCCACCCGACCCGGCCGCCCGACACCACGCGCCCACCCGACCCGGCCGCCTCCGACACCACGCGCCACCCCGCACGCCCACCCGCCCCCCGGCGCCACGCACCACGCACCACGCACCACGCACCACGCACCACGCGCGAGGCTCGCTCCTCCAGCCGCCCGCGGCCGCCGCGAAGTTCCTCCCTCCGCGCCCCACCGGAGGGACTTTTCCGCCAGACTTGGCGCACGACTCCCGGAAGCCGGGCGTCCACTTAACGTCTCGACAACTGAACACAGTTGGCCGCGTCCGGTCCCTTGACACCCCGCGCCGAACCGACGAATCTTCAACACATCATCTGTGGGAGCGCTCCCACAGCACCTGGCACCTACACATCCCGCACGTTCCCCGCCCGAGCCGCAGCGAGCACGACGGGCCTTGTTCCATGCAGTTGGCCGGGGGGTCGGCACGTCAGGCAACAGGAGGACGCAATGCGCACGAGCATCCGCGGGCCGCGCAGACTGGGGGCCCTCGTGGCCGTCGCCGCGCTGACCACAGGGCTGCTGGCCGGCTGCGCCGACGACTCGGGCGACGGCTCGGCGAACGCCGGTGACGGCAACGGCGGCGGCAAGGGCAAGATCACGCTGACGGTGGGCACCTTCGGCGTCTTCGGCTACAAGCAGTCCGGTCTCTACGACGAGTACATGAAGCTCCACCCGAACGTCACCATCAGGGAGAACGTCACCACACGCACGGACGTCTACTGGCCGAAGGTGCTGACCCGCCTCCAGGCCGGTTCCGGCACCGACGACGTTCAGGCCATCGAGGTCGGCAACATCACCGAGGCCGTGCAGACGCAGGCGAACAAGTTCGTCGACCTCGGCAAGGACGCCGACAAGTCGCAGTGGCTGGACTGGAAGCTCGCGCAGGCGACCACCAAGGACGGCAGGACGATCGGGCTCGGCACCGACATCGGGCCGATGGCGATCTGCTACCGCAAGGACCTGTTCCAGAAGGCCGGACTGGAGACCGACCGGACCAAGCTCGCCGCGCAGTGGAAGGGCGACTGGGCCAAGTACGTCGAAGTGGGCAAGCAGTACATGAAGAAGGCGCCGCGGGGCACCAAGTTCGTGGACTCGGCCTCCTCCGTCTACAACGCGGCCGTGGGCGGCGCGAGCGAGCGGTACTACGACAAGGACGGCAACGTCGTCTGGGACAAGTCCGAGGGTGTGAAAAAGGCCTGGGACGCCGCCATGAGCGTGGCGACCAGCGACATGTCGGCGAAGCTGAAGCAGTTCGACCCGACCTGGGACCAGGGCTACGCCAAGGGCACCTTCGCCACCGTCGCCTGCCCGGCCTGGATGATCGGCTACATCGAGCAGAAGTCCGGTGACTCGGGCAAGGGGAAGTGGGACGTGGCGGCGGCGCCGGCGGCGTCCAACTGGGGCGGCTCCTTCCTCGGCGTGCCGACGGCGAGCAAGCACCAGAAGGAGGCCGTCGAGCTGGCCAAGTGGCTGACCGCGCCCGCGCAGCAGGAGAAGGTCTTCGCCAAGCAGGCGAGCTTCCCGTCCACCCCCTCGGCGTACCCGAACCTGAAGCCGGCCGCCGACACCACCGCCTACTTCTCCGGCGCCCCGATCACGCAGATCTTCTCCGACGCGGCGAAGGTCATCCCCGCGCAGCCTCTCGGCCCCAAGGACAAGCCGATCGACAACGCGATCAGTGACGTCGGCATCCTCCAGGTCGAGCAGAAGGGCAAGTCCCCGGCGCAGGGCTGGGACGCGGCCACCAAGGAGATCAAGGACGTGCTCGGCCAGTGACCAGCTCCGAAGAGGCTCTCGCGCACCCCGCGTCGAGCGCCGAGGCCGCGCCCGGCATCCCGCCGGGCGCGGCCCGGAGCGCTCGGGGTCGCGGTGCGCCGGCGGGTGCCGAGTCCTGGCGCAGCCGGCTGTACCGCTGGGACACGAAGGCGTCGCCGTACGCGTTCATCGCCCCCTTCTTCGTCCTGTTCGGGGCCTTCACCCTGGTCCCGCTGCTCTACACGGCCTGGTACTCGCTGCACAACGTCCAGCTGTCGACGCTGGACCACCAGACCTGGGCGGGCCTGGACAACTACAAGAACCTGTTCTCCTCGGACTTCTTCTGGAACGCCCTGGAGAACACCTTCAGCATCGGTCTGATCTCGACCGTGCCGCAGCTGCTCGCGGCGATCGGGCTCGCCCACCTGCTGAACTACCGGCTGCGGGGCTCCACCGCGTGGCGCGTGGTGATGCTGACCCCGTACGCCACCTCGGTCGCGGCCGCCACCCTGGTGTTCACGCTGCTGTACTCGTGGGACGGCGGCATGGTCAACTGGGTCCTGCACTTCTTCGGGGTGGACCCGGTCAACTGGCGTGAGTCCGACTGGGGTTCGCAGTTCGCCGTGTCGTCCATCGTGATCTGGCGCTGGACCGGCTACAACGCGCTGATCTACCTGGCCGCGATGCAGGCGATCCCGGCGGACCTGTACGAGTCGGCGGCGCTCGACGGCGCGAACCGCTGGCAGCAGTTCCGGCACGTGACGGTCCCGCAGCTGCGGCCGACGATCCTCTTCACGATCGTCGTCTCGACCATCGGAGCCACCCAGCTCTTCGGCGAGCCACTGCTGTTCGGCGGGGTCAGCGGGTCCAAGGGCGGCTCCGAGCACCAGTACCAGACGCTCGGTCTGTACATGTACGACCAGGGCTGGATCATCGGCAACCTCGGCAAGGCGTCCGCGATCGCCTGGTCGATGTTCCTGATCCTGCTGCTCGTCGCCGCGGTCAATCTGCTGTTCACCCGACGGTTGAGGAAGTCCGCATGACCACCAGTGAACTGACGCTGCCCCGGGCGGCCCGCAAGGAACGCCGGCGGGTGATGGGCGCGGGCAAGCAACTGCACGCCGGCCCGCTGACGTACCTCGTGCTGACCGTGTTCGCGCTGGTCTCGCTGGCCCCGCTGGTGTGGACGGCGATCGCGGCCTCGCGCACGGACCGGCGGCTGGCCCAGGACCCGCCGCCGCTGTGGTTCGGCGGAAACCTGTTCAAGAACCTCGGGGCCGCCTGGGACCAGGCCGGGCTCGGCACCGCGATGTTCAACTCGGTGCTCGTCGCCGGGGCGATCACGGTCAGCACGGTGCTGTTCTCCACGCTGGCCGGCTTCGCCTTCGCCAAACTGCGGTTCCGCTTCTCCGGCCTGCTGTTGCTGCTGACCGTCGGCACGATGATGATCCCGCCGCAACTGGCCGTCGTACCGCTGTACTTGTGGATGTCGAACCTCGGCTGGTCCAACCAGCTGCAGACGGTGGTCCTGCCGAGCCTGGTGACCGCGTTCGGTACGTTCTTCATGCGGCAGTACCTGGTGCAGGCGCTGCCGACGGAGCTGATCGAGGCGGCCCGGGTGGACGGCGCGAGCAGTCTGCGGGTGGTGTGGCACGTGGTGTTCCCGGCGGCGCGGCCCGCGATGGCGGTGCTCGGCCTGCTGACGTTCGTGTTCGCCTGGAACGACTTCCTGTGGCCGATCATCGCCCTGAACCAGCAGAACCCGACCGTGCAGGTGGCCCTGAACGCGCTGGGCACCGGCTATGTCCCCGACCAGGCCGTCATCATGGCGGGCGCGCTGCTCGGCACGCTGCCGCTGCTGATCGCCTTCCTGCTGTTCGGCAAGCAGATCGTGGGCGGGATCATGCAGGGCGCGGTCAAGGGCTGACGTGTCCCTTCCCCGGGGGCCGGGCCACCGCCGAGCGCCGGCCCGGCTCCCCTCCCTGCGCCGAGCGGGCTCCGCCGAGCGGGCCCCTCCACCCTCCAGGGCGGCCCCTCCCCTCCTTCGGGGCGGCCCTCCCCGTCACCCGCCGGTCTCTCCTTCGACCTCCATTGGGAGCGCTTCCATGCCTGAACCCGTTTCCTCCGTGACCTTTCCCGCGGCCTTCCTCTGGGGTGCGGCGACCTCGGCGTACCAGATCGAGGGGGCGGCGCGGGAGGACGGCCGCACCCCCTCGATCTGGGACACCTTCAGCCATACCCCGGGCCGGACGGCGGGCGGCGAGACCGGTGACATCGCGGTCGACCACTACCACCGCTACCGCGACGACGTGGCGCTGATGGCGGACCTGGGCCTGAACGCCTACCGCTTCTCCGTCTCCTGGTCGCGGGTGCAGCCGACCGGCCGGGGCCCCGCGGTCCAGCGGGGTCTGGACTTCTACCGCCGTCTGGTGGACGAGCTGCTGGCCCGCGGGATCAAGCCGGCGCTCACCCTCTACCACTGGGACCTGCCGCAGGAGCTGGAGGACGCGGGCGGCTGGCCGGAGCGGGACACCGCGTTCCGGTTCGCCGAGTACGCGCGGCTGGTCGGCGAGGCGCTGGGTGACCGGGTGGAGAACTGGATCACCCTGAACGAGCCCTGGTGCAGCGCCTTCCTGGGGTACGGCTCCGGGGTGCACGCGCCCGGCCGCACCGACCCGGCGGCCGCCCTGCGCGCGGCCCACCACCTCAACCTGGCGCACGGGCTGGGCGCTTCGGCGCTGCGTTCGGTGATGCCGGCCCGCAACCAGATCGCGATCAGCCTCAACTCCTCGGTGGTCCGGCCGCTCTCCCAGGAGCCGGCCGACCTGGCGGCGGCCCGGCGGATCGACGACCTGGCCAACGGGGTCTTCCATGGCCCGATCCTGCACGGTGCGTACCCGCGGACGCTGCTCGAGGCCACCGCGTCGGTCACCGACTGGTCGTACGTCCTCGACGGTGACGTCCGCACGATCAACGCGCCGCTGGACGCCCTCGGCCTGAACTACTACACCCCGGCCCTGGTCTCCGCCGCGACCGGCGAGGGCGGCGGCTCGGGGGCGGACGGCCACGGTGCCAGCGCCCACTCCCCCTGGCCGGCCGCCGACGACGTGCTGTTCCACCAGACGCCCGGCGAACGCACGGAGATGGGCTGGACGATCGACCCGACGGGCCTGTACGACCTGCTGATGCGCTACACGCGCGAGGCCCCCGGACTGCCCCTGTACGTCACCGAGAACGGCGCGGCCTACGACGACAAGCCCGACGCCGACGGCCGCGTGCACGACCCCGAGCGCATCGCCTACCTGCGCGGCCACCTGTCGGAGGTGCGCCGCGCCCTCACCGACGGGGCCGACGTCCGCGGCTACTACCTGTGGTCGCTGATGGACAACTTCGAGTGGGCGTACGGCTACGGCAAGCGGTTCGGCGCGGTGTACGTGGACTACACGACGCTGGAGCGCACCCCGAAGTCGAGCGCGCACTGGTACGCGCGGGCGGCCCGGACGGGGGCGCTGCCGCCGCTCGAGCCGGTGGTCTGACCGGGCCGAAAGGGGCGCGGCCCTCCCCCCGGAGTGCCGCGCCCCCGCTCGGGCGACCCGTGGGCCGGGTCAGTCGAACGCCGCGAACGCCTTCGAGAAGGCGAACGCGGACTGGGTGATGGAGCTGCAGGTCGCGTCGGCGGTGGGCTTGGTGCCGCCGGCGCACTGCTTGTCGCGGGTCGCGGACCACATGGAGAGCCCGCCGAGGCCCTTGGACTTGGCGAAGTCCACCAGCTGGCCGGCATCGTCGACCTTGAAGACCTCGGAGGAGACGTCGTTGACGCCGATCATCGGGGTGACCGCGACCGACTTCCAGGCGGCGCTGTCGGACAGCCCCAGTACGCCCTTGATCTGGGCCTGGGTGGCGGTCGCCGCCTGCTCGGCGTAGGTGCCCATGTCGCCGCTGTAGGAGGGGCCGTAGTCCATCGCCATGATGTTGACGGTGCCGATCCGCACACCGTTGGACTTGGCGTCGGACAGGAGGTTCACGCCGTCCTGGGTGAGGCCCTCGGGCATCACCGGGAGGGTGAAGGAGACGTCCAGGCCCGGGTGCGAGGCCTGGAGCTTGGCGATGGCCTGCGCGCGGCGGGTGTTGGCGGCCGTGTTCGGCAGTGCGCCGCCCTCGACGTCGAAGTCCACCTTGGTGAGCTTGAACGCGTCGACCGCCTTGCCGTAGGCCGCCGCCAGCGCGTCGGCGGAGGAGCAGGTGGTGGCCAGCTCGGAGCCGGAGGCACCGCCGAAGGAGACCCGGACGTCGCCGCCCTTGGCGCGCAGCGCGCCGATCTGGCCGGCCACGCCGTCGCCGGTCAGGTCCGTCACGCCACCCCACTTGGGGGTGCAGCCGCCGCCGTCGGTGAGGAAGGCGAGGGTGTAGTTCTTCACGCCGGTCGCGTCGGCGGTGCCGAGGAGGTCGAAGGCCGGGTAGAGGGAGGTGTCGACGTAGGGGGCGAAGCGGGCGGAGGAGGTGGTGCCGCTGCCGGTGCTGCCCGTGGGGGTCGGGGTGGCGCTCTGGCTGGGGGTGGCCGGCCCGGTGGGGGTGGCCGACCCGGTGGGGGCGGGGGCCTGGGTCTCGGTGGGGCGGCCGCTGGGCTCGGGGGTCGCCCCGTCGTCCGGGGAACACCGCTGGTCGTCGATGCGACAGCCCGTCGGGACGCCGGCGCCGTCGACCACGAAGCCGATGGTCACCGACTTCCCCGGGGCGAGGCCGGCGGTGTCCCACTTCGCGGGCCTGACGGTGACGTGCCGGCCGCTGACGGACGACTCGCCGTTCCAGAGGGAGGAGAGCTTGGCTCCGGCGGGGAGGTCGAACTCCAGCGTCCAGGTCTTCCCGGCCTGACCGCTGTTGTTGGTGACGACGTACTGGCCGGTGTAGCCCGTGGACCAGTCGCTGGTCCTGGTGAACGCGGCGTCGACACCGGCCGCGTTCGCGGTACCGGTGAGCAGGACCGCACCGCCGCCGGCCACGGCCGCGGCCACCAGGCCGCCTATCGCCTTGTTTCTGCCACTGATCCTGCGCCGGTGCGTGCTCATGTGCCTGCCTTCGCTGTACACGGGGGTGGGGTGCGGCAGCACGCTAGCGATCGGGAAAGGGACAAACCTCGTGTTGGGGACGGCCGTCGCGGACCTTAGGGATCACTTAAGGAAGCGATCGGGGTCGGTTAAAGGTCGAGACCAATTTGCCCGGTCGTCGCCTGCGCACGGCGCCCCGGTGGCCCCGCCCGGCCGGCCCCCGCCCGTCCACCTGGAACCAGATGCGCACCTCGGTGCCGCCGAGGACCGAGGCGCCGATGCGGACGTCGCCACCGGTGGACTCGGCCAGCCGGCGGACGATGTCGAGGCCGAGGCCGGTCGAGCCGGTGTTCCCGGAGCCGCGGCCGCGGGCCATCGCCGCCTCCGGGTCGGGTATGCCGGGGCCCGCGTCGGAGACCAGCACGATGACCGCGTCCTCGCCGTTGTGCACGTCCACCGCGAAGGCGGTGCCCTCGGCGGTGTGCCGGAAGACGTTGCCGAGGAGGGCGTCGAGGGCGGCGGCCAGGTCGGCGCGGGCCACGGGTATGCGGACCGGCCGGTCCACGCCGGCCACCCGCCAGGTGCGGCCCTCGTCCTCGGCGAGCGCGGACCAGAACTCCATGCGCGCGCGGACCACCTCGGCGGCGTCGCACCCGGCGCCGGGTCCGGGCGCGGTGGTCTGCGGTCTGGCGTCGCGTGCGGTGCGGATGATGGTGTCCACCTCGCGCTCGAGCTGGGCGACGGCGGCCCGGGTCTGCTCGGCGGCGGGTCCGGCGCCGAGGGAGGCCGCGTTCAGCCGCAGGACGGTGAGCGGGGTGCGCAGCCGGTGGGAGAGGTCGGCCGCCAGCTCCCTCTCGTTGGCGAGGAGTTGGACCACCTGGTCGGCCATCGAGTTGAACGCGACCGCGGCGGCCCGCAGTTCGGCCGGGCCGTCCTCCGGCACCCGGACGCCCAGGCGCCCCTCGCCCAGTTCGTGCGCGCCCTCGGCCAGCCGCCGGGCCGGCTGCACCATGCGCACCCCGAGCCGGTCGGCGACGGCGACCGAGCCGACGATCAGCGCAAGGCCGACGGCCGCGAGGACCGCCCAGGCCGTGCCGACGCCGTTGGCCATCTCCGACTCGGGTACGAACACCTCGACGACCGCGATCGTGCCCGTGCCGAGCGCGACCGGCTGCAGCAGCGTGGAGCCGCCGGCGACGGCGGTCGTGGAGGCGCGGCCGAGCTTGCGGACGGCCCGTATGTCGCGGTCGGAGGCGCGCTGCGGACCGAGGTCGATCGCGGCCCGGGCGCCGTCGGCGGGCAGGTGCACCGCCATCCCGGAGTCGGCGCCGGCGGACGCCACCACCCGCTCCAGCTTGTCCCGGTCGGTGGTGATGGACAGCGCGGGCGCGACCGCGGCGGCCTCCCGCTCGGCCCCCGCGAAGGCGCGGTCGCGGGCCATCTCCTTGACGACCAGCCCGAGCGGTACGGCGAAGGCCACCACGACCATCGCGGTCACCGCGAGGCAGACCTTGACCAGGGCCCATCTCATCGCGACGGCGCCCCTTCCCCGTCGGCGGGCACGGGCGGCTCCAGCTTCACCCCGACCCCGCGCAGGGTGTGCAGATAGCGCGGCCTGGCCGCGGTCTCCCCCAACTTGCGGCGCAGCCAGGACAGATGGACGTCGATGGTCTGGTCGTCGCCGTAGGACTGCTGCCACACCTCGGCGAGGAGTTCCCTGCGCGGGACGACGACGCCGGGGCGGCCCGCCAGGAACGCCAGCAGGTCGAACTCGCGGCGGGTGAGGTCGAGGCGGGTGCCGTCCAGCTCGGCCTGGCGGCGCTGCGGGTCGACGGTCAGTCCGCCGACCCGCAGCACGGACGAGGGCGGGACCTCAGCGGCGCCGGAGCGGGACCGGCGCAGCACGGCCGCGATCCGGGCGGAGAGGTGCTCGACGGAGAAGGGCTTGGTGAGGTAGTCGTCCGCGCCGGCGTTCAGCAGCCGGACGATCTCGGTCTCGTCGTCGCGGGCGGTGGCGATGATGACGGGCACCTCGGTGATGCCGCGCAGCATCTTCAGGGCCTCGGAGCCGTCCAGGTCGGGCAGGCCGAGGTCCAGGATGACCACGTCGAACCGGAAGTGGGCGACCTCGCGCAGCGCCTCCAGTGCCGTACCGACGCTGCGCACGGTGTGCGCGGCGTCGGTCAGATGCCGGATGAGCGCCGAGCGTACGAACTGGTCGTCCTCGACCACGAGCACACTTGCCATGCGCCGCACCGTACGCCATACGCGCGAGGGCGGGCGGGCGCCTGTGGACAACTCGGGGCATGTGCGCACGGCGGTGTCCCTGAGGCAGTATGGCCCGCGATGCGCAGAGGACTGGTACACGTACTGGCTTGGCTGTTCGCCGCGGGAGCGGCGGCCACGCTGTCGTGGTGGGGTGTGCACACGGTGATGGCGGGCACGGTGTACGACCCGCCGCGCGCCCTGCCGGTCACCGCGTCCGACACGAGGGCGCGGGACCTGAGGCCGGCGTCCGAGACGCCGTCCGCGTCCCGGTCCGCGTCCCCCTCCCCGTCGCGGAAGCCGGCGCCGCCGTCGCCCACGCCCTCGCGGAGCCCGGCCGGCACGCACAGCCCCTCCCCCGGCGCCTCGGCCCCGGCGTCCGGTCGTGTCAAGGCCTACGACACCGACGGCGGCCGGGCGGTGTTCGAGCTGGGCGCCTCCAGCGCGACGCTGGTCTCGGCGACTCCGGGGGCGGGCTGGTCGATGCAGCTGTGGAAGACGCCGTCGTGGATCCGGGTGGAGTTCACCAGCGGCACGGACCGGGTGTCGGTCTTCTGCACCTGGCACGACGGACCGCCGCGCGTGGAGGTGGGCACCTACTGAACCGCCCGGCGGGAAAGGCGGTTTCCCGGGGGACGGCGGCCACACCGAGGGCGGCCGGGGGGCCGGGAGGGACGGCGGAACACGGAGAGCGCCCGGCTCCGGGGAGGACGGCGGAGCACCGAGGGCACCGGGCTTGCGGGAGGTTGGCGGAACACGAGGGCACCCGGCTTCCGGAAGGTCGGGGGAACACCGAAGACACCCGGCTTCCGGAAGGTCAGCGGAACACCGAGGGCGGCGGGGCCGGGGAGGCCACCGCCGCCTCGTCCGTCACGGGGAGCGCGCCGCCGGTGAAGTCGGCGAGCCGCCTGCCGTGTTCGACCCGGCCGGGGTGCGGGTCGGAGGCGGCGCGGCGGGTGAGTTCGGCGAGGGGCAGCGGCAGGCCGGAGGCGACCAGGACGGCGTTGCCGAAGCGCTTGCCGCGCAGTACGGCCGCGTCGGCGATCAGCGCGAGTTCGCCGAACCGGGCGGCGGCGGTGGCGATCTGGCCGCGCAGATGGGCGAGCGGCGGCCCGTCGGCGAGGTTGGCCGCGTACACCCCGGAGGGTTTCAGGGCCCGGCGGACCTCGTCCAGGAACTCGACGGAGGTGAGATGGGCCGGGGTGCGGGCGTCGCTGAACACGTCGGCGACGACCAGGTCGGCCCAGCCGTCGGGCACCTTGGCGAGGCCCTCCCGGGCGTCCGCCGACCGCACCCGGATCCGCGCGTTCGGGTCCAGGGGCAGCTCCCTGCGGACCAGTTGGACCAGCCCGGCGTCCCGCTCGACGACCTGCTGGGTGGAGCGGGGCCGCGTCGCCGCGAGGTAGCGGGCGAGGGTGAGGGCGCCGCCGCCCAGGTGCACGGCGTGCACGGGCTTGCCGGCCGGGGCGACGAGGTCGATGACATGACCGAGGCGGCGCTGGTACTCGAAGGAGAGGTACGCGGGATCGTCCAGGTCGACGTGCGACTGCGGGGCCCCGTCGATCAGCAGCGTCCAGGCCCGGTCGCGGTCGGGGTCGGGCACGAGCTGCGCGAGCCCGCCGTCGACCGCCTCGACAACGGCTTCGGCGGCGGCCGACCTGCGCCGTGCGTTCCTGGACCTGCCCATCGGTCCATCTTCGCAGGTGGCCGAGGCCGGCGCCTCAGCGGCCACTGTCGGCCGCCTCGGTCATCCGAGGCCGGCGCCTCACCGGCAGCTGTCGGCCGCCTCGATCATCCGGGCCGCCTCGCCGAGGGCCCGGCGCAGCACCATGGGATCGGTGGCCAGGTCGGCCCCGCCCGGCGGCAGCAGCCAGTCGGAGCCCTCCACCGGCGGCGCGGGGTTCAGCCGCAGTCCGCGGCCGTTCGTCTCGGTGCAGGTGCTGCCCGGTACGTCCCAGCAGGCCGCCGTGCCGGCCGGCACCAGGAAGCCGAGGGTGTCGCCGCCGTCGTGGTGCAGGACGGGCCCCACCGCGTCCGCGGCACCGCGCCGCAGGATGTCGACCGCCTCCAGCCCCTGCCGGGCCGGCACCGTCACGAGGTCGCATCCGGCGTCGCCCGCTCCCGGCGAGGCCGCCGACAGCGTTGACGTACAAGGTTCGTTGCCCTGGCTGGTCTCCATGCCGGCCTCCACCACACTGCCCTGTTGCGGTCCATGTACTTCAACGCGTGAGCGCGTCAACGGCTACGGCCCAAGTGCGCCGCAAAGGATGGCACTTCATGGCGGATCTCGCATGAGATATCCGATTTGTAGCCAAACTCCGCGTGGCGGGTCCTGCACAGCGGGTACGTTCATGCCCGCCGGCACCAGGGCGTCACACGGACAACTCGTCCCGAACCCGCCCCGGTACCGGCATGGTTCGACGGTTCGCACGAGAGGACCCGGCCATGGCGTCGTCAACCGTGACCTCGTCCCAGCCCGAACGGCCACCCCGGCCGAACCTCGCCTTCCGGCGACTGCGCGGCAGGCGTTCACCGGCGGAGTTCGCGGCGCTCGTCCGGCGTGCTGCCCGCGAGATCGGTGAGCGGGTGTGCTGTGACGCGCGCTATGTCGGCCGCGTCGAGGCGGGCGAGATCCGCTGCCCCAACTACGCGTACGAACGGGTGTTCCTGCACATGTTCCCCGGCCGCACGCTGACCGATCTCGGCTTCTCGCCGCGTTCGTCCGTCCGCGGACGAGCCGCGCGCACCGCCCCGGACGCGCCCGGGGCGCCGGGGGCGCTCCTCGTCCGCGGGACGCGGGAAGCCGCCGAGGCCGGCGGGGCCCTTGAGGGCGGGGTGGCGTTCGAGCCGTATGACACGCATGACCCGTACGACCCGCACGAGCCGTACGCGAAAGACCACCTGAACCACGAGGAGAGCGACGTGCTGCGTCGCGCATTCATGACCGGCGGCGGTGCCACGGTGGCCGCCGCCACGCTGGGCCCGCTGGGGCTCACCAGGGACGCGGTGGCCGCGGCCCGGCCGTCGCGGCGGCCCGGAGGATCCGAGGCGGCCGCCCTGGAGGAGGCCGTCCGCCGCATCCGGCTGCTCGACGACCGCCACGGCGCGGACGGCCTCTACCGGCGCGCGGCGGCTCCGCTGCGCGCGGCGTTCGCGCTGCTGGACGCCGGCGCGACCCGGCAGACCACCGCCGACCGGCTGCACGCGGGCGCCGGTGAACTCGCCATCTCCGTGGGCTGGCTGGCCCACGACTCCGGCCGCTTCGACGATGCCCGTTCGCACTACGCGGAGGCGCTGGCCACGTCCCGGATGACCGGGGACCCGGCGCTGGAGGCGCACGCCTTCTGCAACACCGCGTTCCTGGCCCGGGACGCCGGGCGGCCCCGGGAAGCGGTGCGGGCCGCGCAGGCCGCCCAGCGCGCCGCGCGTCCCCTGGGCTCCGCGCGCCTGATGTCGCTGCTCGCGCTGCGCGAGGCGGGCGGCTGGGCGGGGCTCGCCGACCGCACCGGGTGCGAGCAGGCGCTGGCCCGGGCGCAGGCCCTCTTCGGGCGGGGGCGCTCGGACGCCGACCCCGAGTGGATGAGCTTCTACGGAGAGGCCGAGCTGGAGGGGCTGGAGGCGCAGTGCTGGTCGATGCTGGGCGACTGGCGGCGCGCGTCCCGGCACGCACGCCGTGCGGCTCAGCTGCAGGATCCTCACTTCACCCGCAACATCGCGCTCTACACCGCGGAGCTGGCCGACGACCTCGCCCGCGAAGGCCGTCCCGACGAGGCGGCCGAGGCGGGGCTGCGCGTGCTGACGCTGCTGGAACAGGTCCAGTCGTCCCGCATCCAGACGATGCTCGCGGGCACGGCGAGGGTCCTGCTGCCGCACCGGCGGGCCTCGGGAGTGACGGAGTTCCTGGACCGGCATTCGTCCACACCGAGGACGGGGCGGGCGTAGTCCGGTGCGCGGGGCGGGCGTAGTCCGGTGCGCGGGGCGGGCGTGCTCCGGTGCGCGGGGCTGGTCCGGTGCGCGGGGCTGGTCCGGTGCGCGGGGCTGGTCCGGTGCGCGGGACGCCTCGTAGCCACCGGTCCGCGGGCACGTCGTGGCCGGGCGCGCGGTTCCCCGCGCCCCTGCCGGGGTTGCCGGGCCGGCGGCTTGTGGGGGCCGGGCGGGGCGGGGTCAGGCGTGCAGGTGGCCCACGTCGTTCCAGCTTTCGATCGCCGGTTCTCCGTATGCCCAGCCGAGTACGGACAGCGAGGTCGGGTTGAGGCGGATGCGGGCCGCGAAGGCCAGCGGCCGGCCCAGCCACCGTGCGCCGATCGAGCGCAGGATGTGGCCGTGGGCGAAGACGAGCACGTCGCGGTCGGCCGAGCGCGCCCATGACACCACCTCGTCGGCCCGTGCGGTCACCTCGGCGAGGCTCTCGCCCCCGGGCACCCCGTCCCGCCAGATCAGCCACCCGGGCCGGACGGCCTGGATCTCGGCCGGCGTCATGCCCTCGTACGCCCCGTAGTCCCACTCCATGAGCGTGTCCCACGTGGTGGCACGGTCGCCGAAACCGGCGAGTTCGCACGTCTCACGCGCGCGGGAGAGCGGACTGGTCCGCACCTCCGCCCCCGGCAGCCCGTCCAGCGGAGGGCGGTGCAGCCGTTCGCCGAGCAGCTTGGCCCCGCGCCGGCCCTCCTCCAACAAGGGCACGTCCGTCCTGCCGGTGTGCTTGCCGGACAGCGACCATGCCGTCTGTCCGTGCCGGGCCAGCAGGATGCGCGGTGCCATGGGAGACCTTTCCGGAAAAGGGGCGCCGATGGAGGGCGCCGCGGAGACCGAGGGGGACAGCGGATACCCGCCGCCGCCAGGGGGATCGAGCGGACCTTCGAGCGGAATCGAAGCGGAGCGGGGGAGTTCGGGCGGAGTACGGGGAGATCAGGCGGAGTACGAGGAGGTCAGAGGGACGGGATCCCTCCATCATCGCTCACCGCGCCCCGGCACGACCCGGCGGGCGACACCGCTCCCCCGGTCCGGCCGACCCGCTGGACGACACCCCCTCGCCCGGGGCCGCGCGACCCGGCCGCGACATCGCTCACCTGCGGCCCGGGCAACCCCGCGGGCGCTCTTCACGTCTTCGTGGACTGAGCGCTCGCGCGGGCGGAAACGGCCGCACTCATGGGCGGTCCAAGGACACCGTAAAGTGGCACGGTCGCCTCGCCGGGGGGTGCCGCACAGCAGAAGGGGGAGGGCGATCGGATGCCGCAGACCGAGACACCGGGCACCGAGGTGACCGCCCTACCCCGGTTGCGCTGGTGGACCGAACTGCCGCTGATCCTCCTGGTCTACGGCTGCTACTCGGCCGGCCGCCTCCTCGCGCGCGGTGACGTCACCAGCGCCGTCGACCACGGCCTGGCGATCCTGCGCATCGAGAAGGTGCTGCGCCTGGACGCCGAGCACCCGCTGAACCGGCTGTTCACGCGCGAGCCCTGGCTCGGCGTGCCGGCCGACTTCTGGTACGCCTCGCTGCACTACCTGGTCACGCCCGCCATCCTCGTCTGGCTGTTCCGCGCCCGTACCCGGCACTACCGGGCCGCCCGTACCTGGCTGATGACGTCCACGTTCATCGGCCTGGTCGGCTTCACGCTGCTGCCGACCTGCCCGCCCCGCCTACTCTCGCCCGGCCACGGCTTCGTCGACACGATGGCCCAGTACAGCTCGTACGGCTGGTGGGGCGGCCAGGCCAGCGCGCCGCGCGGCATGGGCGCCATGACGAACCAGTACGCGGCCATGCCCAGCCTGCACGTCGGCTGGGCGCTGTGGTGCGGCGTGATGCTGTGGCGCCACGGCGGCACCCGGCTGACGAGGATCCTGGGCGTGGCCTACCCGCTGCTGACCGCCCTCGTGGTCATGGGCACGGCCAACCACTACTTCCTGGACGCCGCCGCGGGCGTCGTCGTGATGGTCGCGGGCATGCTGCTGGCGCCGCGTCTGCTGCGGGCCGTCGAGCCCCTGCGGGTCCGTCTGGTCGCGCGTACCGCATCCGTCGCACAGGGCACGGGTTCCCCGATTGTCAGTGCCGGATGCCAGACTGCCGCGGGTGAGCGAATTCCACGGCAGCGCGAGTCGCAGCTCGACGCCGGAGGCGAACCGGACCCCGCCCCCGCGGACGCGGGCGAAGGGGCTCCGGCACCGGCTCGCTGAGCTGCGCGGTCCCGACGTACCGGCCAAGGCCCTGGACGCGCGCGCCCTCGCGGCGCTCGCCGCGAACCCCGGGTGCCGCAGACGGGCGATCCTGGACGGTGCCGGGGTGGACAAGGCGCGGCTGGCCGGCGCGCTGGGCGCGCCCTCCGGCTTCGGCCAGTCGCAGTTCGCGCTGACCCGGGGCAACGCCTTCGAGGCGAAGGTGAAGGCGGACGGCGGCGCGGAGCTGCTGCGCCTGGCGCACGCACACCTGGACCCGGGCGCCGCCGCGCCGGAGGGGGCCGCCGTACCCGACCTGAGCGCGCAGGGCCCCGAAGGCCGCACGGCGCGTACGGCACTGGCGCTGCGCGAGGCCACGCGCGCGGGCGGCTGGACGCTGCTCGACCATCCGATGCTCGCCCTGGACGTGGCGGGTTCGCTCGCCTTCCTGGAGCCGGACGCGGTGGTGGTGCACCCGGACGGCGCCTGGTCGGTGGTGGAGATCAAGTCCTTCCCGATGCTGGACGGCTCCGCGGACCCGGCGAAGGTGGGCGCGGCCGCCCGGCAGTCCGCGGTGTACGTGCTCGCGCTGGAGGAGGTCGCCGCCCGTCTCGCCGCCGCCCCGCGCGTGCACCACCGGGTGCTGCTGGTGTGCCCCAAGGACTTCTCCAACCTGCCCGCGGGCCGCGCCGTGGACGTGCGCAAGCAGCGTGCGGTCACCGCGCGCCAGCTCGCCCGGCTCACCCGGATCGAGGAGATCGCCGGCTCCCTGCCCGAGGGCACGTGCTTCGCGCCCGACCGGCCCGCCGAGGAGCTGACGGCCGCCGTCGCGGCGGTACCGGCGGCGTACGCGCCCGAGTGCCTGTCCGCCTGCGAGCTGGCCTTCCACTGCCGGGAACGCGCCCGCGAGGCCGGCGCCGTCACCCGCCTCGGCCGGCCCCTGCGGGCCGAACTGGGCGGCCTGGCCACGGTCGAGGACGTCCTGGCCGCGGCCCGTGGTGAGCGCGGCGACCCGGACGATCCGGCGGTGGCGGCGCTGCGCCGGGCGGCGGCACTGCGCGCGGAGGCCCTCCGGGCGGCCGGCCGGACGGCGGACCCGCTCGACGCGGCCCCGGCGGAGGTGGCCGGGTGTCCCTGATCACCACCCTCGCCCGCCTCGAGGCCGTCAGCAGCGGCCGGGCCCAGCCCGCCGCGACCGTCCGCCACCGGCATCTGTCCGACCACCCGCTGGTGTTCGTGCCGCTCACCACCGCCGGTGAGGCGGGTGCCCCGCTCGGCGCGCTGGTCGGCACCGACCGGGACGCGCCCCGCCTGCTCGTCGTGCCGCAGCCCCGCGACCGCGACCTGCGCTTCGCGTTCCTCGCCGAACTGGCCGACGTCATCCTGCCGTACATCGACTCCCACGCCGAGACCGTGGAGGCGGCCGAGCGCACCGAGACCGACCCCGAGACCGGCAAGCGGGTCAAGGTCGAGACGGAGCTGTGCGCGGACGCCCCCCAGCTGCTGGTGCCGAGCCGCGCGGGCCTGGACCTGGTACGGCTGCTCGGCCGCTCGACGCGGTTCCGCCGCACCGCCGAGCAGGACCCCGACGCGCCCTACCCGGCGCCGCCCAGGGTGCCGTTGCTCGGCCGGTGGCTGACCCACTACGGCGAGCGGGCCAGGGTCCCCGGCTCGTCCCTGCTGCTCGCCCTGACCGACGTGCTCTCCCGGCACTGGGCGACCGGCCAGTCCGGCCTGGAGGACCAGCATCTGGGCGCGCTGCTGGCCTGGATCGACCCGCCCCGGGGCACGAGCGGCGCCGAGGCCGCCCGGCGGGCCGAGCTGGAGCGGGACGCGGCGGGGCAGTTGCTGTGTCCGCCGGCCGGTCCGGCCACCGACCCGGCCTTCGACAACAAGCTGCTGGCCCCGGCCATCGAGCGCTACGACCGGGCGCGTACCGCCCTCGCCGCAGCCGAGGACCCGCTGGAGGCGGACGACCGGCTCGCCGCACTCACCCTGGCCGAGCGGGAGATCCGCGAGCTGGTCGAGAGCCGCGCCCGGCCGGCCTGGGACGCGGTGTGGCGGGGCGTCGACCTGCTGCGGGCGCTGCCGGAGGGCGCGCACGTCGAGGAGCGCTGGACCCGCGACCGCTGGTCGTTCACCGGTCACCGCGACCGGGTGCTGGCCGGTGAACCGCCGCAGCCGCGCCGGGACGACGCGGTGACGGCGGCGAGCAAGCTGGCCACGCGCGAGCGCGAGCAGGCGCGGCTGGAGGCGCAGGAGGCGCTGGACGACCCGCTGGTGATGGCGGGGCGGCGGCTGGCCGGTGAGGCCTTCGTGGGCGAGGTGACCGACGTCGTGATGGCCTACGGCGAGGGCAAGCGGCCGAGCCCGCGCCCGCTGGTGACGGTCCGCACGGACGACCGGCCGCACCTCGCGGAGCGCGCGAGGGTCTACCGCTCGCTGGGCGGCAAGCCGCAGTCGGCGGAGTTCGTCGGCTACGAGACCGCGGCGGACGGGGGTGTGCCGGACGCCGCTGTGCCGAACGGGAGCATGCCGAACGGGGTGCCGGACGCGAGCGTGCCGGACGGACGTGTGTCCGACGCGAGCGTGCCCGACGGCGGCGTGCGGAACGGAGTACCGGACGCGAACGGGCCGAACGGACGTGTGTCCGACGCGAGCGTGCCCGACGGGAGCATGCCGGACGGAGTACCGGACGCGAGCATGCCGAACGGGGTGCCGGACGAGGGTGTGCCCGCCGGCGGCCCGGCGGACGCGGGCGTGCCCGACGGGAGCGTGCTGGTGCTGCGGATCATGGACAAGATGGGCCGCGGCAAGGAGCCGGAGCCCGGTTCGGTGCCGGAGAAGGGCGACCGGATCTGCTTCACCCTCTTCGAGCACGAACAGCGCGGCGGGGCGAAGCTGCCCGGCCCGGAGGAGACCCCGTGGACGCACGGCGGTCCGCCGGGCGAGCCGGCCGCGGAGGGCCCGGACACCGTCACCGAGGAGGACGTGCTGTGACGAGCGTCGACTTCGACCCCGCGGCCGAGGCCGCCCGCGCCACCGACGCGATCCTGCACGACACCCTGCACGGTGCCGAGCGGGGCGTGGTCGTCGACTCCCCGCCGGGCGCCGGCAAGTCCACCCTGGTGGTTCGCGCGGCACTCGAACTGGCCGGGGCGGGCCGCCCGCTGATGGTGGTGGCGCAGACCAACGCCCAGGTGGACGACCTGGTCCTGCGGCTGGCCGAGAAGAACCCGGACCTGCCGGTGGGCCGCCTGCACAGCAGCGACACCGACGCGTACGACAAGGCGCTGGACGACCTGCCGAGCGTCCGTACGTCGGCGAAGGCGGCCGATCTGAACGGCCTTCCGGTCGTCCTGTCCACGGCCGCGAAGTGGGCGCATGTGAAGGTGGACGAGCCCTGGCGGCACGCGATCGTCGACGAGGCGTACCAGATGCGCTCGGACTCCCTGCTCGCCGTGGCCGGCCTGTTCGAGCGGGCGCTGTTCGTGGGCGACCCGGGGCAGCTGGACCCGTTCACGATCGTCGGCGGCGAGCAGTGGGCGGGCCTGTCGTACGACCCGTCGGCCTCCGCGGTCACCACCCTGCTGGCCCACAACCCGGCTCTGCCCCAGCACCGGCTGCCGGTCTCCTGGCGGCTGCCCGCGTCGGCGGCCCGCCTGGTCTCGGACGCCTTCTACCCGTACACGCCGTTCCGCAGCGGCACCGGCCACGGCGACCGCCGTCTGCGCTTCGCGGTCCCCTCCGACGGCTCCGGCCCGGACCGGGTGATCGACGAGGCGGCGCGGTCCGGCTGGGGCCTGCTGGAACTGCCCGCCCGCCACACCCCGCGCACGGATCCCGAGGCGGTGCGGGCGGTGGCGACCGTCGTCCGCCGTCTGCTGGACAGAGGCGGCGCCGCCGTCTCGGAGCGCGCACCGGATCCGGCGCCCCTGACCGCCGACCGCATCGCCGTCGGCACGGCCCACCGCGACCAGGCGGCGGCGGTCCGCGCCGCCCTGACCGACCTCGGCGTGTCCGGCGTGACGGTGGACACCGCGAACCGTCTGCAGGGCCGCGAGTACGACGTCACGGTCGTCCTCCACCCGCTCTCCGGCCGCCCCGACGCCACGGCCTTCCACCTGGAGACCGGCCGCCTGTGCGTCCTGGCCTCCCGGCACCGGCACGCGTGCATCGTGGTCTGCCGGGCCGGCGTGGGCGAACTCCTGGACGACTACCCGTCCACCGAGCCGGTCCAGCTGGGCACCGTGGTGAAGTTCCCTGATGGCTGGGAGGCGAATCACGCGGTCCTCGCCCACCTGGCGGAACACCGCGTGAGCGTGCGGACGTGACCGGCACCCCGGCACCCGGCCGACGAGCGCCGGACCCGTCGCCGCCACTTCGCCGGACGGAGTCCGGCACGCCGCCGGAGGCGGCCGACGGTTACAGCCCGGACGGCTGGGAAGCGAATCACGCGGTCCTCGCTCACCTGGCGGAACACCGCGTGAGCGTGCGGCCGTGAGAGCCCCTTGCGTGGGCGCGGGACAATGGACGGTGGCCCACCTGAAGGCGGCGCCGAGCGAACCGTACGAGGAGGAGACGAGACATGGCGGAGCCCACGCCGCGTCGTAACGAACCGCGGCTACGCCCCGCGCCCCTGCTCTTCGAGCCCGCGGAGGCGGCCTCCGACCCTGAGCACTTCTTCGACCTGGAGTCGATCGACGACCCGCGGGCGCTGCTGGCGCGTGCCACGGAGCTGGCCCAGGCGTTCCGCGCGGCCGCCGACCGGGCCGTGGAGTTCCAGGCGGTCGCGGCGGCCCAGCTCGCGGACCCGCGCCGGTTCGACCGGCTGACCGCGGCGGACATCGCCGACCGGGCGGAATGGACCGAGGACTACGCGAAGAAGATGGTCGAGTTCGGCCGGGACCTGATGCGGGGCGACAGCGAAGGCCGGACGTCCCCGGACCCGGTATAGCCCATCTGGCATATGCCAGGCGGGCAAGATACTCCTTGCGGCACCCCGCTGTCCCGACTTTCGGCAACCTTGTGAGACCGTGTGCTCACGAACGGTACTTGTATGTGCCATGAGCGGTACACCGAACGTCACCTGCGCCACCTCCGACGGCGTCGCCTGGCTCGCCTCGGCAGGTGCGTACCCACGCAGCATGCTGACCCTCTGGGAGGAGCGCCCGGACGCCCCGGTCGTCCTGCCGTGCGGCTCCGTCTTCGACGTGGTGAGCGCCCCGGCGGTCTTCGGGCGCCGGATGCTGGACCGGCTGTGGGACGAGGGGCCGGGGTCCGGCCCGGTCGCGGTGTTCCGGGGCCGCATGCTGCTGTTCGCCGCCCCCGGCACGGCCCACCGGCTGCCCTCGCTGCTGGCCTGGGAGGAGTGGGGCTCCCACCGCGCGGAAGCGGTGCCGCCGCTGCTCTGCCACGGCACCGGGGACGCGGTGACCGTCCCGGCCCTGACCAGCGGCGACGCGCCCGGCACCTCCCGCTGGCTGGCCGCCCCCGACACCCGGCACCCCTGGCTGCCCGGCCCCGAGGTGGTGCTCTGGGCGGCCGTGCGCGCGGCCCGGGCGGCCGTACGGATATCGATTTTTCCTCGCGCCGAACAGGGTGCTAAGGTCTACGACGTCAGCAGGCGCCGCTAGCTCAGTTGGTTAGAGCAGCTGACTCTTAATCAGCGGGTCCGGGGTTCGAGTCCCTGGCGGCGCACGTTGGCGATGGCGAGTCCAGTCCGTGGAATATGCGGATCGGCTCGCCATCGTTGTTTTCGCGCGACCGTGCTCGTACGACTGTTCTCGCGCCGCCGTTCCCCTGCCGCCGTTCTCGTGCTGCCGCCCTCCGCGGCCAGGGAGCTTCGCCGGCCGCAGTGCCGCCCGGCCCAGCCGGTCAGCCCGGTGTGATCTTCACCGTCCAGGCCCCCGACGCCGTGCGGTCCTCCACCTCCACCTTCGTGCCCTCCCCCGGCACGGTGAAGCTCTCCCCGAGCCCGACCGGGGCGTCGGCCAGGGGCGGATAGACCGAGTTCTCCCAGCAGGCCTCGGTGCGCGGATGGGCGTCCACGACCTCGACCGGGCCCCCGCCGGACTCGGCCCCGCCGCGCACCCGGTAGACCAGCACGCCCTGCCGGCAGGAGGCGCGGTCGTTCCCGGCCGCGCCGCGCGCCTCGAAGGCGAGGGCGCTGTCCGGACCGGTGCGCACGACGGCCAGCTTCACTCCGTTGCCGAGGCCGAAGGCGGGGGCGCCGCCCGTGCCCCGCACCGGCACGCCCGGCCCGGCGGGGAGGGGTTCCAGGGTGAGACGGGTCGGCCCGGTCCCGCGCACACACGCCACCTGGCGCGGATCCAGCCAGCCGAGCCGCCACTTGTGCCAGGCGAGGAGGTCCGGCGAGAGCCCGAACTGGCTGCCCATCAGGTCCCAGTCGCCGACGTAGGTGTCCCAGTCGCCCTTGCCGTCGACCGGCCGGTGGTAGAGGTCGGGCAGGTCGAAGACGTGGCCGGTCTCGTGGGCGAGGACCAGCCGGTCCGGCGGGTGCTTCTCGAACACGGTGACGACCCGGCGGATGTCCGTGCCGTCCACCCGCATGGGCGCATCGAGGTTCACGACCTTCGTGGCGTCCGAGTCCACACCGGGCGCGTCCGGGTCGGCGATGAAGTACACGACCGGGAAGCGCGAGAAGTCGACCTCCTTGTCGGCCACGGCGAACGCGTCCCGCAGGTAGGCGGCCCGGTCCTCCTCGCTCCAGTCCCGCCTTATGGCGTACGACGCCGACGCGCGCGGCATGCGCAGCCAGTGCTTCAGCGGATGCGGGCGCAGCGTGAACCGGCCGTAGGACGCCTGCTCGAAGTAGCGGCTGGTGGCCGGGAAGTGGTCGGCCGTCAGCTCCGCCGGGGTGGTGCGCGGGGTGGCGTCCGGGAAGGAGAGGTAGATCAGCACCGCGTCGAGCGCGCCGGTCGGACGGGCGTAGTCCGGGTTCCAGCTGTCCACGCCCTCCGAGTGATGGACCTCGGTCCGGTGCAGGGCACAGGGGGCCGGCGAGAACGGCTCGGCGACCGACGGGCCGGTGAGGATCGAGTTCGCGGCGAGCGCCGACAGCGTGGTGCACACGGCGGCGGTGCTGCGCAGCTTGAACACGGACATGACCTCCGGGTGCGGTTCGCGGGACCAGCACCCAGATTGCTGCGCTTTAATGCGGTATGCCTTGTTTGCCTGCACCAGAAGGGTGAGCGCGCCCCCATGGGGCGCCGGCGCACTCCGGCGCCCCGACACCCCGAAACACTCACGGAACGTCACAACTGGTCGCGGGCCTGAAGAACCCGTCCAGGTGCGGGCAGAAACGATCTGTCAGAACCCCTACTCCATCCGGGAGACTGGAGAGTGGCTGGAAGGGCCCGGGGCCAGCCTCTATGATCGGCACACTTTCCGGCACGGACAGAGATCGAGTGCACTGCGGGAGCGAGCGGTGAGCGGAACGTCCGAAGGGCCGACGCCCGCGGCAGACCTCGACCGGTCAGCCGTCACAGACAGTGACCACAGCATCTACCACCGTGTGTTCGCCACCGCCCCGCTGCCCATGGCGGTCGTGAACCCCGAAGGCATCGTCGTCAGCGCCAACTCGGCCTTCACCGAACTGCTGGGCGCCGGTCCACGGGCGCTCACCGGGCGCGTCGCGGCCGACCTGGTCGACCTGACCGCGGACGCCCGCTCCTGGCACGCCTACCGCGAGGTCCTGCGCGGCCGGCAGGCGAAGCTGCGGTGCACCCGCCGGCTGAAGCACCCCGACGGGCACTCGCTGTGGGTCCGGGTCACCGTCGCCCCGCTGACCGACGGCGGCCCCGGCGTGCTGCTTTCGGTCACCGACATCAGCGGGCGCCGCGAACTCGAGGCGCGGCTGCGGCACTTGCAGATGCACGACCCGGTGACCCGGTTGCCCAACCGCACCCTGTTCTTCGAGCGGCTGACGGCCGCGCTGGAGGCGGAGGCGTACGAGGAGAGCGGCACCGGCCGGATCGGCCTGTGCTATCTGGACCTCGACGGGTTCAAGGCGGTCAACGACACCCTCGGCCACCGCATCGGAGACCGGCTGCTCGCGGCCGTCGCGGAACGCCTGACCCGGGTCGCCGACGAGGCCGGGTACGCCCGCGCGGCGACCCCGCTCGTGGCCCGGCTCGGCGGCGACGAGTTCGCCCTGCTCGTCGAGGACTCCACCGGCACCGAACAGCTCGCCGACCTCGCCGAGTCGGCGCTGAACGCCCTGGAGGAGCCGTTCGACCTGGCCGGTCAGCGGCTGTCGCTGACCGCGTCCATCGGCGTGGTGGAACGGCACGCGGCCGGTACGACGGCCACGGGCCTGATGCAGGCGGCCGACACGACCCTGTACTGGGCGAAGGCGGACGGCAAGGGTCGCTGGACGCTGTTCGATCCGGAGCGCAACGCGCACCGGATGACCCGCCAGGCCCTCTCCTCCACCCTGCGTCCCGCCATCGAACGCGGTGAGTTCGCCCTGGAGTACCAGCCCCTGGTCGGTATGGAGGACGGACGGCTCAGCGGGGTGGAGGCGCTGATCCGCTGGAACCACCCCCAGTTCGGCACCCTGACGCCGAATCGGTTCATCGGACTGGCCGAGGAGGACGGTTCGATCGTGCAGCTGGGCCGCTGGGCGCTGGCCACCGCCTGCCGGCAGGCCCGCCGCTGGCAGCTGGACCACCCCGCTGAGCCGCCGATCTTCGTCAGCGTGAACGTGGCCGTGCGCCAGGTGTGGGACTCCGACCTGGTCGCCGATGTGGCGCAGACCCTCGCCGAGACCGGACTCGCCCCGCATCTGCTGCAGTTGGAGCTGACCGAGTCCGCCGTGATGGGTTCGGCGGGCCGCCCGCTGCAGGCCCTGCAGGCCCTCAGCGACATGGGCGTGCGCATCGCGATCGACGACTTCGGAACCGGCTACTCCAACCTCGCCTATCTGAGCCGCCTGCCGGTGTCGGTCCTGAAGCTGGACGGCTCCTTCGTGCGCGGCTTCCAGTACGAGGGGGACAAGAAGGCGATCGCCCCCAACCCGGCCGACGAGGTGATCGTGGAGGCGATGATCCAGCTGGCCCACCGCCTCGGCCTGACCGTCACCGCGGAGTGCGTGGAGACCTCGGCGCAGGCCACCCGGCTGCGCCGGATCGGCTGTGACACCGGCCAGGGCTGGCTGTACTCCCGCCCGGTGTCGCCGGCCCGTATCTCCGAGCTGCTGGGGGAGCAGACCTACGCGGTCGGCAATCCGTAGGCGTCCGCGATCAGCTCGAAGGAGCGCACGCGCAGTTCCCCGCGGTGGGCGTGGGAGGTGAGCATCAGCTCGTCGGCGCCGGTGCGCTTCTGCAGGTCGTCCAGGCCGGCGCGGACCTCTTCCGCCGTACCGCCGACGATGTTGGCCGTCCAGGAGGTGATGAACTCCTCCTCCATCGGGCTGAACTCGTGCCGCTCGGCCTCCGCCGGGTCCGGGAACAGTCCGGGGCGGCCGGTGCGCAGGCGGAGCATGTTCAGTGCCACCGCGCGGCCCTGCCGGTGGGCCTCCCGCTCGTCGTCCGTGGCGAGGGCGGAGACGCCGATGAGGGCGTACGGCTTGTCCAGGACGGCGGAGGGGCGGAAGGTCTGCCGGTACAGGTCGAGGGCCGGGACGGTGTTCTGCGCGGAGAAGTGGTGCGCGAAGGCGAACGGCAGGCCCAGCATGCCGGCGAGCCGGGCGCTGAAGCCGGAGGAGCCCAGCAGCCAGACCGGCGGCCGGTGCGGGGACTGCACGCCTCCCGGCGAGGTGCCCTGGACCGGTCCGGGGATCGCGTGGATGCGGCTGTACGGGTGGCCGTCGGGGAAGTCGTCGTCGAGGAACCGGATCAGCTCCGCGAGCTGCTGGGGGAAGTCGTCCGCGCCCTCGTCGAGGGTGGCGGCGCGGCGCAGCGCGGCCGCGGTCGCCCCGTCGGTGCCGGGGGCCCGGCCGAGGCCGAGGTCGATACGGCCCGGGGCGATGGCCTCCAGCGTGCCGAACTGCTCGGCGATCACCAGCGGGGCGTGGTTGGGCAGCATGACGCCGCCCGAGCCGAGCCGGATGCGGTCGGTGTGGGCGGCGAGGTGGGCGAGGATCACCGCGGGCGAGGAGGATGCGACGCCGGGCATGGAGTGGTGCTCGGCGACCCAGTACCGGTGGAAGCCGCGGGACTCCGCCAGGCGGGAGAGCTCCACGCTGGTGCGCAGGGCGTCGGTGGCGGTGCTGCCCGCACCGACGGTCACCAGGTCCAGTACGGAGAGGGGGACGGGGGCGGTCCCGTGCGTCGTGCCCCGGATCTCGTCTGCCGACACGGTGTGGGCCTCCTGATTGTGGCGTGCTCTGACCTCACGCCCTAACAGGAGGCACTCTCCGTTTATTCCGGTCCGGGGGCGGAGCCGCCGGGGGGGTGCGGGGGCGGGGTCCCCGGTGGACTCGCGGGCCGGGCTAGGCCTGTACCAGGGGCTGCCGGGTGAACAGCGTGCCCAGTGACGGTGCGTTCACCCGCCGGCCGGCCAGCCTCAGGCCCTCCCACACGGTCACCTGGTTGGCCGTGAGCACCGGCTTGGACAGCGCCTTCTCCAGCAACGGCAGGTGCGCGGCCGTATGCAGCGCCGTGTCCGGCAGCAGCACCGCCTCCGCGTCGGCGGCGTCCGCCGCGCGCGCCAGCGTGAGCACGTCCTCCTCCTCCCACGCGCCGACCTCCGCCGCCGTCACGATCCCCGAGGACCGTGTGCCGGTCACCTCGAGACCCCCGGCCCGCAGGAACTCCGCGAACAGCGTCGCCACCTCCTCCGGATAGGTCGCCCCGACGGCGACCCGCCGTACCCCCAGTTCCCGGACCGCGTGCACGAAGGCGAACGACGTCGAGGACGCGGGCATCCCGGCCAGCCGGGCCAGCGTCCGCACCTGGTCCTGGGCGCCCTCCCAGCCGTGCACGAAGCTGCCGCTGGTGCACGCCCACACCACCGTCTCGGCGCCGCCCAGCCGCAGCCCCTCCATGCCCACCGCGAGCCGCTCCGCCGAGCCCATCTCCCGCAGCGCGTCCACCCGGTGCGCGTCCTCGCCGATGTCCGTGTGCGCCAGGTCCAGCCGGATGTCGCTGCCCAGGAGCTGCTCCATGCGTGGATAGTCGTCCTCGGCGGAGTGGCCCGGGTAGAGAAATCCGAGTGCGGTCATGTCCAGCCTTCCTGCGTCTCTTCGGGCAGTACGGGCCTTTCGCGCGCGGCCGCGTCCAGCAGTGCCTGGTACGGCCCCACGGCTCGGGTACCCAATCGGCGCAGCGCCGCCCACATCGTGACCTGGTTGGCCGAGAGGACCGGCATGCGCAGTTCGGCCTCCAGTTGGGGGATGACGTCGTAGGTCGGCAGGTTGGTGCAGGAGATGAACAGCGCGTCGGCGCCGCCGGGACGGGTCGCCCGCTGCGCCATGTCGACGACGCGCCGGTACGGCACCTGCCAGATCTGCCGGGTCAGCCCCATGAAGGCGCAGCCGGTGACCCGTACGCCGGCCTCGGCGACGTACTCCCGCAGCGCCCGGGTCACGGACGTCGGGTACGGCGTGACCAGCGCGACCCGCCGGATCCCCAGTTCCGCGAGCGCCTCCAGCAGGGCCCCGGAGGTGGTCACCGAGGGCAGGGCGCCCGCCCGGGTCATCGCCTCGCACATGGCCCGCTCCCCGGCGATCCCGCCGACGAAGCTGCCGCAGGTGCAGGCGTAGGCCACGACCTCGGGGGCGACGGCGGTCAGGGCGCGGACCGCCTCGCCGAGCGTCTCGTGCTCGCTGACCAGCCGGGCCAGGTCCAGGCTCACCTCGACCGGCACGAACGGGGTGCGGGTCAGGTGCAGCGACACCTCGCCCGGCACCCAGCGCCACAGCTCGCGGTCGAGGGCGAAGTCGAAGGGAGCCACCACGCCGACACCGCGCTGGGGGCGGGGGCCGCCGAGAAAGGAGACGTCCATGGCCGACACCGGCCTCACGCTGGGAGACGAGTGGTCAACGGATCGTGGATACGCCCGTGTTGACGAAGGTAGGTTCGGGTGCGAGCGTGGTCAATCCGCGCATGTCAGACGTCCGGAGCCGCCCCGCATGACATCGACCCCGCCGGCCCGCACGAGACCGACCCCGCCGGCCCGCCCCACGCTGCTCGTCCTCGACGCCGAACCGCCGCCCCGGCTCGGCCGTCTCACCGGCCGCGCCCGGATCGTGCACACGGACGCCGCGCGGCTGGCCGAGCTGCTGCCCACGGCGGACGCCCTGCTGGTCTGGGACTTCACCTCGCACGCCGTGCGCGAGGCCTGGCCGGGGGACGGCCCCAGGCCGCGCTGGGTGCACACCGCCAGCGCGGGCGTGGACCATCTGATGTGCCCGGAGCTGGCCGCTTCCGACACGGTGGTCACCAACGCGCGCGGGATCTTCGACCAGCCGATCGCCGAGTACGTGGCGGCGCTCGTCCTGGCGGTCGCCAAGGATCTGCCGCGCACGCTGGACTTCCAGCGGGAGCGGACCTGGCGGCACCGGGAGAGCCGGCGGGTGGCGGGCACGCGGGCGTGCGTGGTCGGCTCGGGACCGATCGGGCGGGCGATCGTCCGCATGCTGAAGGCCCTGGACGTGACGACGGCGCTGGTCGGGCGGGTGCCGCGGACCGGCGTCCACGGCCCGGACGATCTCGACCGGCTGATCTCCCGCGCGGACTGGGTGATCGCCGCGGCCCCGCTGACGGAGCAGACGTACCGCATGTTCGACGCCCGCCGCTTCGGGATGATGCAGCCCTCGGCGTTCTTCGTGAACGTCGGCCGCGGCGGGCTGGTCGACGAGGAGGCCCTCGCCGAGGCGCTGGTCCGGCGCTGGATCGGGGGTGCCGCGCTGGACGTGTTCGCCGCCGAACCCCTGCCCGCGGACAGCCCGTTGTGGGGGCTGCCGGAGCTGATCGTCTCCCCGCACATGAGCGGGGACACGGTCGGCTGGCGCGACGAACTGGGCACGCAGTTCGTCGGGTTGTACGAGCGGTGGGCGGCGGGCAGACCACTGGTGAACGTGGTCGACAAGAAGCGCGGTTACGTGCCCGGCCACTGACCCGATGGAGGGTGCATGCAGCAGCTCACCGACCTGACCGCCGTCCAGCTCCTCGCCGGCTACCGCAAGGGCGAGTTCGGTCCCGTGGAGGTGACCGAACAGGCGCTGGAGCGGGCCCGCGGGATCCAGCCGGAGGTGAACGCCTTCGTGCGGCTCACCGAGGAGGACGCGCTCGTGCGGGCCCGCGCGTCGCAGGAGCGCTGGCGGCGCGGGGAACCGGTGGGGCTGCTGGACGGGGTGCCGGTGACGGTGAAGGACCTCCTGCTGCTGCGCGGCCACCCGACCCTGCGCGGTTCCAGAACCCTTTCGGAGCAGGGCCGTTGGGACGAGGACGCGCCGTCGGTGGCCAGGCTGCGCGAGCACGGCGCGGTGTTCCTCGGCAAGACGACGACCCCCGAGTTCGGCTGGAAGGGCGTCACCGACTCCCCGCTGTCCGGGGTGACCCGCAATCCCCACGACCCGGCGCGCACCGCGGGCGGCTCCAGCGGCGGCAGCGCGGCGGCCGTGGCGCTCGGCGCGGGCCCGCTGTCGCTCGGCACCGACGGCGGCGGCAGCATCCGTATCCCGGCCGCGTTCTGCGGGATCTTCGGCCTGAAGCCGACGTACGGCAGGGTGCCGCTGTATCCGGCGAGCGCCTTCGGCACGTTGTCGCACGCGGGCCCGATGACCCGGGACGCGGCCCTGCTGCTCGACGTCATCGGTGTCCCCGACGCGCGCGACTGGTCGGCGCTGCCCCCCGTGCCGGGCTCTTTCACCGAGGGGCTGAAGGGCGGTGTGCGGGGGCTGCGGGTGGCGTACTCGCCGACCCTGGGCGGACAGGTGGCGGTCCGGCCGGGGGTCGCGGCGGCGGTACGGCGGGCGGTGGCCCGCCTGGCGGACCTCGGGGCGTTCGTCGAGGAGACCGATCCCGACTTCAGCGATCCGGTGGAGGCGTTCCACACCTTGTGGTTCAGCGGCGCCGCCCGCCTCACCGAGCGGCTCTCCCCGGCCCGGCGGCAGCTCCTCGACCCCGGCCTCCGGGAGATCTGCGCCCGGGGCGCCCGCTACAGCGCGCTGGACTATCTGGCCGCTGTGGACGTCCGGATGGACCTGGGGCGGCGCATGGGCCGCTTCCACGAGACCTACGACCTGCTGGTGACGCCGACGCTGCCGGTGACGGCGTTCGAGGCGGGTGCGGAGGTGCCGGCGGGTTCCGGGCTGCGCCGCTGGACGGGGTGGACCCCGTTCACCTACCCCTTCAACCTGACCCAGCAGCCCGCCGCCACGATCCCGGTCGGGACGGACGAGGACGGGCTGCCGGTGGGGATGCAGCTCGTCGCCGCCCGGCACCGGGACGGCCTGGTGCTGCGGGCCGCGCATGCGCTGTACGAGGCCGGGGTGGCGCCGGCCGTGGGCCACCCGGGCCGGTCGGCGGTGTCGCCGGCGCGGTAGTCCCGGTGCCCGCGGTCGTCGAGGAGGCCGTCGGCCCGTCGGGGCGGACGGCTCCGTCCCGGTCGGCCACCCGTCGCCGTACGGGTCGGCGGTGCGGTCCTCGGGGGACTCGTCCGGGCCTCACCCGAACGCGCGGGGCGGGGAAGGGAGGGCAGGGAGCGGCCTCACGCTCGCCGGAAGGCGAGCCTCTCCCCCGCCGCTCCCGTGCGCCACAGGTCGTTGCACGCCTCGGCCATCGCCGCCAGCCCCTCCACCACCTCTCCCCAGACGATCCCGGGCACCCAGCCGACGTCCCCGTTGAGCAGCAGGTTGTTGCGCTCGTAGAACAGCGCCAGGTCGATCACCGTGCCGCCGGGGCGGACCTCGCGGTCGTAGCCGTAGGCCTTGGTGCCCAGCTCGGCGCCCGCGAAGGAGAAGTAGCAGAGGTCGCCGGGGATCGGGGTGACGGTGGGGTTCTCGAGCGGGGGTTCCGTGGAGGCGAACGGCGGGAAGAGGGCGTAGATCTCGTTGCGCGCGTACTTGGCGTGGTAGACGTCACCCGCCAGCGGCAGTGCCTCCCAGACCGCGGCGCAGGTCACCGGCGCGCGGTCGTCCAGCAGCCGTGCCGTGCAGTGCACGTCGCGCCGGGTCAGGGAGATCTCGATGTGACGGTCGCTCATGCGCTCTCCTGTGTCGCCGCGTCCAGCCGTGCCGGTCGCCCCGCGTCACCGTCGCACGTCCGGTCACCTCCCAGGGGCCCGAGGGCGGCGGCGGTCTTCGGGACACACGTCTCTCGGTGCCCGCCCAGCATGGGGCCGCGGGTGACCTCGTGTGAAGCGCCACCGCCAGGCGCGGCCCGCGCGGGGGACGGAGATCGCGTGGGCCCGCTCACTCCGGCAGGCAGCCACCCACGACTAGGGCATATGCCAGAGGCCTACGCCGCAGTTGAGGCGGCGGGCGGTCGCGCGGCGGGTCTCGTCAACCCCCTCTCCGTGGAGCGCCTTTGGCGGCTATCGTGGAGGTGATCCGCCGACCGGATGCACGGCAAGGCGAGGGGACCGTCATGAGGATCGAGCCGACCGCCCCGTACCACTCCGCGCAGGAGGCCCTGCGGGTGCTGGAGACCGTGGCGCGGCACTCCGCCGGCGTGACCGAACCCGATCTGGTCCGCCACACCGGCCTCGGCTCCGAGCGGCTCACCGGGCTGCTGCGCATGCTGCGCCGCGAGGGCTACGTCGAGCAGATCACCGACGGCGCCTACGTCACCGGTGACACCCTGCGCCGTCTCACCTCGGCGCACGACCGTGAGTGGGCCCTGCGCGACAAGCTCCAGCGCACCCTGGACCGGCTGCGCGACTCGGTCGGCGCGGCCGTCTACATCAGCCGGTACGTCGACGGCGAGGTGAGGGTCACCCAGTACGCCGCCGGGCCCACCACGCCGGCGGTCAACGAGTGGGTGGACTTCCGTTTCTCCGCGCACGCCACCGCCGTCGGCAAGAGCCTGCTGACCCAGCTCGACCACAACGGCCGCCGGGACCACCTCTCCCGGCACAAGATGGCCCGCCTCACCTCGCGCACCATCACCAGCGACAGGCTGCTGCTGTCCCGCCTGGAGTCCCAGCCCCCGACGGTGCCGGTGCTGGATCTGCAGGAGTACGCGGTCGGCACGGTGTGCGCGGCCGTCCCGATCACGGCGGGCTCCTCGGTGGGCTGCCTGGCACTCTCGCTCCCGGTGGAGCACGCGCACCGCCTGAAGCGGGCCGCGGACGCGCTGAACCGGAACGCGGCGCCGGTGCTGCTCTCGCTGACGATCTAGGCCCCCGGCGGGTGGTCACGAGCACCTCCGCGGACCAGGTAGTATTTTCTTCGTCGTCGGCCGCGAAGAGCGGAAGGCGAGAGTCATGCGCCGCTAGCTCAGTTGGTTAGAGCAGCTGACTCTTAATCAGCGGGTCCGGGGTTCGAGTCCCTGGCGGCGCACAGACGAGGGGCCCTTCGCGAGAGCGAGGGGCCCTTCGGCGTGCCGGACGAACCGGGGGGTCCGGTGCCCCGCCCCGGCCGGCCGGGGCGGCGGGAACCGTCCGGCGGACCGGGGCACCGGCCTCGGGGGTGCCCCGGCTCGCGCGCCGCGGTGGAGCGGGATCAGAAGGTGACGTCCGAGCACGCGTAGAACGCGTTGGCCGTGTCGGCGATCGTCCACACCGCGACGATGACGTGGTGCCCGCTCAGGCCGGACGGCAGGGTGCCGCTGTGGCTGAGCGTGGCCGGCGGCCGCTGGCCGTTGTACGGCACCGTCAGGAACGGGGTGAGGTTGAGGTCCGAGCGGGCGAGGTTGTGGTTCTGGTTCCAGCCCGGTTTGGTGACGTAGTACTTGAAGTCCGTCGTGGCGTGCATGGCGGTGAACTGCCAGCGGAACGTGTACGACTGGCCGCCCGTCACCCTGGTGGTGGGCCAGGCCGCGCCGGACGGGGTCTTCGGCGAGCTGAGCTGGGCGAACTGGCTCAGGCCGGCGTTGCAGATCTGGCCGTCGGCGGGTCCGGCGGCCGGGAAGCCCTTGGGGCCCTCGACGCTCTGCGGCTCCCACTGGATGGAGCCGCAGTTGGTCACGGTGCCGTTCTGACAGAGCTTCTGCCTGCTGATGGGGAGGTCGGTGTAGCCGTGCCCGCTGGCGCCGCCGGTGGAGAGCGCGAAGGCTCCGGCGGTCACCGCACCCAGCACGACTGCGGTCAACTTGGTCTTGGTGCGCATGCTGCCGCTCCTGGAGAACGTGGGGAGTTCAGTGAGCTGTGCAGGGAGTAGGTCTAGACCAAGTCTCAGATTATTGCGGAGAGTTGAACATGTCCATACCAATCGCAGGGCCTCCTACACCGGTTCGCCGCGCCCCGAGCAGAACGCCACCGTCAGGTCGCGCACCAGCACCTTGCGCTCGTAGTCGTCCAGTTCGACCAGCCCGCGCGTGGTCAGCCGGGTCACCGTGTCCTCGACCGAGTCCACCACCGAACTGAGCACGCTGGCCCGCTGCCGCGCGTCCAGTGCGGCGATCCGGCGCCGGTGCATCGCACCGGCCACCTCGGGGGCGTACTCCACCCGGAGCGGCTGCACCGAGAACACCTCCACACCGATGCCCGCAGCCTCCGTCGCCACCAGCCGGGTCAGCGCGTCACCGGCCGCCGTCACCCCGCCCCGGGTACCACCGGCCGGCTCCACCGGCACCCGGGCGAGCGCCGCCTCCACGCACTCGCGCAGGTACGTCTCGTGGTCCTCGATGCCGAGCACGGCCCGTGCGGTGTCCCGCACCCGCCACACCACCAGCACGACCACCCGCAGGGCCAGGCCGTCGGGGTCCGTGGCGGTCATCGCCTCGCTGCGCCAGTGCCGCAGCCGCACGTCCACCCGGCGGCGCAGCACCAGCGGGTTCACCCAGAGCAGGCCGGTGCGCCGGACCGTCCCCCGGTACCGGCCGAACAGGCCGAGCACCCAGGCCCGCCCGGTGCGTCCCCGGGTCAGCCCGCCGAAGCCGAGCAGGCCGAGCGCGCCGGCCCCGGCGTACGCCGCCCACTGCGCCGGACCGAGACCGGCGCCCGCGTACGCCGGCAGCCGCAGCGCCTGCGCGGCCAGCGGCGGCAGGAGCCCGGCCCACCAGGTGGCGGCCACGCAGCCGGCCAGTCCGCAGGCGCCGGCGAGCACCCCGGCCGCCCCCGGCAGCGCCCGCGCCGGTCGTTCCACCAGCTCCGGGTCGACCTGCGGCAGGGGCCGCCGGCGCACCGGTGCCGGGCGGCGGGTGCGGGGCTGCTCACCGGTGCCCTGCCGGCGCCCCACCACGGCCGGCTTGACCGGCACCGGCACCGAATCGATCTCGTCCCGGAACAGCAGGTGCACGGGGATCTCGGTGGTGGCCTCGTTCCGGATCAGCCGGACCGGCCGGGTGCCCGGCCCCGCGACACCCTCCGGCGGCCCCTCGGATTCGGACGGGATGTGTGACGTGGTCGTACTCATGCGTGCCTCCAGCCTCCGCGCCAGATGCGCCATGAACAGGGAAGGTGGTGTACCGCGGGCCGGCCCCGCGTCCGGGGCCGGCTAGACGAACAGGCGCCGCCAGGTCTCCGGCCCCGGATAGCCGTCCGCCGCGCCGCCGCGCCAGCCCTGGGTGCGCTGGAAGGCCTCCACGGCACGCCGGTCCGCCTCGCCCCAGTGCGGACCGGGTCCGAGGGGATAGAACCTGCCGAACCCTTTCTTCACCAGCTGCACGCCCAGCTGGGTGACGTACTCGTTGGTCGCTCCCGGACGGAAGAAGTTCCGGCCCGGGTATCCGGCCACCCCGTGCGAGGCGGGCCGCCCCGCACCGGCCGTGCCCCGGGTGGAGTCCTTGCCCCGGCCCGTGGCGGGCCCCCGCCCCTTCGCGTCCGTCGCGGCTGCGCCCGCCGCTCCGGTGGTCAGGCCCTTGTAGCGGTACGGGATGTACTTGTCGGCGTTGTTCCAGTAGGGGTAGGGGGTGGCCTGGCTGCGGGTATGCGGCGGCGTCTGTTCGTAGACCGTGTAGTAGGTCCGCGTGGAGTCCGTCCAGCCGCCGAAGATCACCACGTGGGAGCCGCTCTCGGGGTTGTCGGGGTTGTGGTAGAGCAGGATGTCGCCGGGTTCCAGCTCTGCCTTGGTGATCTTCACGCCGAACGATCCGAGGCTGCCCGTCCACTCGTTGCTGGACAGCCCCCAGGCCATGGAGACATAGCCCGAGCAGTCCTGCCGGTATCCGTCGGACCAGTAGGCGGACATGCTGTACGGCACCTTCGCGGCCACCCAGACCTTGGCACGCTGGATGATGTCGGTGCGGGTGGTGGCGGGGATCGGTGCCGCGTCGGGGTCGATCGGCTTGCCCGCCGAGCCGTGCAGCGGGGACCTGGCCCCCTGCGGGGTGGCGGGTTCGCCGTCCGCGGGCACGGCCTGCCGGTGTTGCGAGTGGCCGACAGGGAGGGCCGCGGCCGGAGTGGCCACGCCGAGGGCGGCGGACACGGCGGCGACGACCGCGACTCCGTAGGCGGCGGGATGGCCGCCGGAGCGGCCGGGGCGCAGGCGGGGGCTGAGCCGCCGCCAGTGGGCGCAACCGGGGCAGCCGCAGTCGCTCGCGGGGTCGAATTCCTCGAACACCGGAGCGGTCATGCGATCTGCCTCACATTCGGGGGAGATTTGTCCGCGAGTGTGCACGTTGATCAGTTTTCCAACTGTCGCGGGGACGCGCATGTTGACGGTCCGAATGATGTACACGGACCACCCCGGGATCCCGCCGACCACCCCGGGGTGGTCGGGAGCACCCCTGAAGGTCGGGTAGAGTTTTCCCGTCAGCAGGCGCCGCTAGCTCAGTTGGTTAGAGCAGCTGACTCTTAATCAGCGGGTCCGGGGTTCGAGTCCCTGGCGGCGCACCGACCGGAAGGCCCCTCGCGAGAGCGGGGGGCCTTTCGCATGACCGGGATCTCTCTCCCCCCCCGCCGGAACCGGACCCTTCCCCCGATCGGCCGGTTACGCTCTCGCCATGGCAGCCCGGGACCTCCAGGAGCGGATCAAGAAGCTGATCGTCGACCGGCGGCTGCCCTCGGGCGCCCCCCTGCCGACCGAGCCGGAGCTGATGGAGCTCCTCGGGGCCGGCCGGAACTCGGTGCGGGAGGCGCTGAAGGCGCTGCAGGCGATGGGGATCGTGGAGATCAGGCACGGCTTCGGGACCTACGTCGGCTCGATGTCGTTCGCCCCCATGATCGAGGGCCTGGCCTTCCGTACCGTCGCCGGGCACTACCGCGGTGAGGACTCCCTGCTGCAACTGCTGGAGCTGCGCGAGGCCGTGGAGACCGGGCTGGTGTCACGCCTGGCCGGCCGGCTGCCGGCGGCGGACCTCGTCGAGCTGGACGCGCTCGTGGACCGCATGGAACAGCGGGCCGCGCAGGGAGCCGGCCTCGCCGAGACCGACCGCGCCTTTCACGCCACCCTCTACCGGGGACTGGACAACGTGCTGCTGAGCGAGGTGCTGGAGGCGTTCTGGGACGCCTTCCACCGCGTGCGGCGGGACCTGGTGGAGCTGCCCCAGGACCCTCGGGTCACCTGCCGTCAGCACCGGGAGATCCTGGACGCGGTCCGGTCCGGCGACTCGCTGCGGGCGGAGGACGCCATACGGGATCACTTCGGCAACCTCCGCACCCGCCTGAGCACCACCGGCGCCCCCCGGCCCCCCGAGCCCCGGGCGCGCCACGACGAACGGGTCTGACCGGAACGCACCGCGTGTCGCGGCCCCCGCCACGGACGGCGGCCCGGCTCAGGTGCCGGTGAGGTAGGCGGAGACCACCACGTTCGCCGTGTAGGTGCCGTCGGCCCGGTCGAAGCTGCCGCCGCAGGTGAGCAGGCGGAGTTCGGCGCGGCCCGGCTGGTGGGGGCCGTAGGCCTGCCGGGCGTCGAAGTCGTCGCGGGGCAGCACGCGGACGTCGTCGATGGTGAACCGGGCGATCCGGCCGTCCGAGCGGAACACCCGGACCGTCTCGCCGGGCTTGAGGGTGCTGAGCTTGTAGAAGACGGCGGGCCGGGTCTGCGTGTCCACGTGCCCGACCATCAGGGCCGGTCCCGCGGCGCCGGGTGCGGCACCGGCGCCGTACCAGCCGACCACGCCCGGCTGGTCCAGGGGCGGCGGGTCGACGGCGCCGCGGTCGTCCAGTCCGCGGGTCACCACGGGTGCCTGGAGGCCGAGCTGGGGGATGTCGATGCGCTGGGGCCGCGCGTCGCCCAGCGGCTTCACCGGCGGCGGCAGCAGGGCGGGGTCGACGGGGCGGCCGATGGTGAACACGTCACCGGTGGCGGGCCCGCCCCGGCTCGGTACGTCGGTCACACCCTTGCCCCACAACCACAGCCCGAACAGGAGGACCGCCCAGGCCAGGCCGGTGACGAGCCGCCCGGTGCCGGTGGCGGGCTCGCGGTCGTCGGTCATCGCGGGCGTCAGCGCGTGCCGCGGCTCCGGCGGGTACGGAACCCGACGGCGACCGCGGCGATCCCGGCGAGCGCCAGTCCGGTCACCTCCTGGAGCGTGCCGGGGCCGGACCCGCTGGTGGCCACCGTGGCGAAGTGGGCGGTACCGCCGCCGCCCGCGTGGACCGGGGCGACGGGCGAGGCGGAGTCGGAAGGGGGCCGCAGGAGCTGCTCGAACTGCCCGAGCCCGCCGCCTGCGCCGGCCGCGACCGTGATCCTGCCCGTCAGCACGCGGCCGGAGCAGGTGACCTTCACGTCGTAGGTGCCCGGCGTGACGGAGGTGCGGACCCGGGTCTCACCCGCCAGGCTGCCCTGGCCGCCGGTCAGCAGGGCGTCGCTGACGAAGGCGCCCGAGGTGGCGGTGCCCTGCCCGCCGGTGCAGCCGCCGGTCTGCACGGTGACGTCGGCGCCCGGCGCCGGGGCGGCGGGGGTCACGCTGACCGAGCCGCCGTCCGCCGCGTGCGCCGCCGGGGCGAACCCCGCGACGGCCAGGATTCCGGTACAGAGAGTGAGGCGTAGTGAGCCCATCGTGAACCTCCAGTACGAGGAGGTTCCCCCGGCCGGAGCCCCGCCGCATCCTCACGGAGCGCTCCGCTGCGCCGAACGGGTGACACCCGGTTTCCGCCCGGCCCGCGGACCGGGCCGGTGGGCTCAGACCAGGTCGACGAGGTCCGCGATGGAGTCCACGACCTGCGAGGGCCGGAAGGGGTAGCTGTCGACGTCGTCGGGCTGGGTGACGCCGCTGAGCACGAGGAAGGTGCGCATCCCCGCCTCAAGGCCCGCGAGCACGTCGGTGTCCATGCGGTCGCCGATCATCGCGGAGGTCTCGGAGTGGGCCCCGATCGCGTTCAGCCCGGCCCGCATCATCAGCGGGTTCGGCTTGCCGACGAAGTACGGCTTCCGGCCGGTCGCGGCGGTGATCAGCGCGGCGACCGAGCCGGTGGCGGGCAGGTCGCCCTCGGTGGAGGGACCGACGTTGTCGGGGTTGGTGGCGATGAACCGGGCGCCGTTGTTGATCAGCCGGACGGCCTTGGTCAGCGCCTCGAAGGAGTAGGTGCGGGTCTCGCCGAGGATCACGAAGTCGGGCTCGTGGTCGGTGAGGATGTAGCCGATGTCGTGCAGGGCGGTGGTCAGGCCCGCCTCGCCGATGACGTAGGCGCTGCCCGCGGGCCGCTGGTCGTCCAGGAACTGGGCGGTGGCCAGGGCCGAGGTCCAGATGTTCTCCACCGGCACGTCCAGGCCCATGCGCCGCAGCCGGGCGTGCAGGTCGCGGGCCGTGTAGATGGAGTTGTTGGTGAGCACGAGGAAGGGCCGGCCGGAATCGCGCAGCTTCTTCAGGAAGTCCTCGGCGCCGGGGATCGGCACGCCCTCGTGGATCAGGACGCCGTCCATGTCGGTGAGCCACGATTCGATGGGCTTGCGGTCTGGCATGTTGTGCGTCTCCTGGCGTAAGTACGGTCGGGAAGCGGGGGCGCCGGAACCACGGCGTACCGACGCCCCCAGCCTAGTCAGGACTGCGCCAGGCGTACCCCGTCGATCACCGAGTAGTGATCCACGGTGACCATGACCTGCGTGAGGTTCCTGAGGACCTGCAGCGGGGAGGACGCCTCGAAGCGCTCGGGGACCTCTTCCGGGGTGCCGCCGAGCAGGGTCCGGTCCATGGCCTCCTTGCCGCCGAAGTCGTGGACGGCCCTGATGAGCACGGCGGTACCGTCACCGGCGACGCCCGGCGTGGAGATGCCGGTCCGGCGGGCCGCGCACCCCGGATCCGTCGGTCCGGCGCGCCACGCACCCCGGATCCGTCGGTCCGGCGGCCCAAGCACCCCGGATGGGTCGGTCCGGCGGCCCACGCACCCCGGATCGGTCGGTCCGGCGCGCCACGGATTCCGTTCCGGTTCAGCGGCGGCCGCGGGCCAGCAGGAACGCGGTTCCGGCCACGCAGAGCAGGGCCGCGGCGGCCGCGAGCAGCCCGTGCACGAGCGCGACCCCGGTACGCGCGAGTTCGCGGGCCCGCTCCCCGGCCTCCGCCGCGTCCGCGGCGAACGGGAGGGAGGGGGCGCTGCCGCTGGAGGCGGCCGGCGTGGCCTGCGCGCTGCCGGAGGGGGTGGCCCGCGCGGAACCGGACGGGGAACTGCTCCGCACGCCTCCGGTGTCCTGCGCGTTCTGGGTGTGCTCCGTGTCCTGCGGCTCCCGCGTGCTGTGCGGGCCGCCCGTGCCGTCCGGGCCGGGTGTCGCTTCCTCGGGCCGCCCGTCGATTCCGAACCGGTAGGCGTTGGACTCGCCGACCCAGTTCCCGTCCTGGCCCCGGCGCTGCACGGCGGCGGCGTTGACGGTGACGTGTTCGCTCGTGGCGTCGGAGGCGAGCGCGAGCCGAACCCGGACGCTGACGGTCCGGCCGGCCGGCACGGTGAACCCGGCGAATCCGGCCCCGTCGAGCACACCGACCAGTTCCTGCTCGTCGGTGCTCTCCAACGGCACCGGCCGGGCCCGGGAGCCGTCGTAGAAGTCCAGCTCGGCCTGGTTCGGCCGCAGCGCGCGCCGGTCGTCGGCGAGTACGACGACCGGGTGGACGGCCGTACAGGCGCTGTGGGTGGTGTTGGTCAGGTCGATGTACCAGGTGCCGAAACCACCCCCCGCCTCGTAGGAGGCGGGGCCGCCGCGGATCCGGGTGGCCAGCGGAAAGGCGCGGTCGCCGGGGGCCGCGCAGGACGTCGGGGCGCCGGCGAGGGCGGCGGCGGCCGGCACGGGGACGAGGACGGCGGCCGCGGCGAGGCAGAGGGACACGGATGTGCACGGTCGCATGACCACATGACCATGCCGGGCCGCGCGGGCGGACCCGGGCCGCCACACCGGGACGGGCCGGAAGTCCGCTCGATCGGCGGACTTCCGGCGGGGCGGGGCAGGGCGGGCAGGGCGGGCAGGGCGGGGCGGCCTCGGACGCGTCGCGTCAGGGACCGCAGGCGCGCTGGGTCTGCGAGGCGGTCATCACGCGCTTCGCGTCGGCGTCCTGGAGCGCCCGCGGCTCCGACCTGGGCCAGGTCAGGACGACAGCGTGACCAGCCGGGTCTTGTCCTGTGAGTCGACGCACGCCTGATAGGGGTTGGGGTCGCCCTGCCGCTCCTGGCACTCCCAGGTGGCGTCCCCCGCACGGACCTGGAGGGGCTTACCCGCCTTGCCCTGCCAGACCTTGGTGTAGGCGGCCGCGGCCTGCAGTGCGGTGGCGCAGGCCACGTTCCCGGTGGCCGACACCGCGAGCCCGGAGGACTGGTCCGTACCGCAGTAGGCGGCCTTGGACGCGGTGCCGGAGCCGGCGAACGACTGGGCCGGGGCGGCGAGGCCGAGGGCGGCGGTCCCCAAGAGGACCGCGGCCGTTCTCATCCTGATCGAGCGCACGTCGTACCTCCTCTTTCCGGTCCGTCCGGTCCGGCTCTTTCCGGTCCTTCTGGTCCGGGGTTCCTGTTCTTGTCTTGTCTTGCGGGCCTGGCCTTGCGCGGCCTTGTCTTGCGGATCTGGTCTTACGGGCCTGGCCTGCGGATCTGGTCTTACGGGACTCGTCTTCCCGGTCTGGTCCGTCGGCGGGCTCGGGGGGCGCCGGGGCCGGACGGCCCGCGGGTGACCTCCAGCCCGTCGACGCCGGGTATGCCGACGTCCAGCGGCGGCATGCCGGGGCGGAGCCGGCCGACCGCGTCCGGCGCCTGTGCGCCGTCGGCGACGTCGGCGACGTCAGCGACGTCGGCGACGTCAGCGACGTCGGCGACGTCAGCGACGTCGGCGAGCACGTCGGTCTCCGGGGTGTTCTCCGGGAGCATGCGGAAGCCGACCCGCACCCTCTCCTGGTCGTCGGCGATGACCACGCTCACGGGCATCGGGGAAACCTCCTCACCGCACCGGCCGGTCCTCCGCGTGAGACGGCAGTCACGTCCTGGGCCGGCTGATGCCGGCGATCCCATTGTGGGACGGGAGGGCCACCGTCGCATGAGCGCGCGGACAAGGGGGTGACGGCCGCGCGGACGGGCTGACCGGCACCGCGCTTCCCCGCTGGTCCGCCCCGTCGTCCGCTCAGCCGTCCGCGCGCCCGAACAGCGGCCCCAGCAGCAACAGTGCGGCACCCTCGGCGACCACCCGTTTCCCTGCTGGTTCGCCTCGTCGTCCGCTCAGCCGTCCACGCGCCCGAACAGCGGCCCCAGCAGCAACAGTGCGGCACCCTCGGCGACCACCCGCTTCCCCGCTGGTCCGCCCCGTCGTCCGCTCAGCCGTCCGCGCGCCCGAACAGCGGCCCCAGCAGCAACTGTGCGGCACCCTCGGCGACCACCCGGTCGCCGCCCGGGGCGAGCCGTACCGGGACCGTCCCGCCGGGCGTCCCCTCCCGGCGGGCCCGGGCGCCGAGCACCTCACCGACCCCCCGGACGAACGTCTCCGGTGCCGCCGCGACCGTCCGGCCGCCGAGCAGGACCAGGTCGATGTCCAGCAGCCCCGCCAGGTTCCCGGCGCCCACTCCGAGCACCCGCGCCGCCGTACCGGCCTCGCCCCGGGCCACCGCGGCCAGGCAGAGCACCTCCACGCAGCCGCGGTTCCCGCACTCGCACAACGGCCCGTCCAGCTGGATCACCTGGTGCCCGAACTCACCGGCCCCGGTCCGCGCCCCCCGGTGCACGCTGCCGCCGATCACCAGTCCGGCACCGAGCCCCGTCCCGAGATGCAGATACGCGAAGGATCCGCCCTCGCCCGCCACGGAGAGTCCGAGAGCGGCCGCGTTGGTGTCCTTGTCCACGACGACCGGCACCCCCAGCCGCGACACGAGGGCGTCCCGCAGCGGGAACCCGTCCCAATCGGGGAAACCGGTCACCCGGTGCAGCACCCCGCGCGCGTGATCGAGCGGCCCCGGCAGCGCGACACCCACCCCGAGCAACGTCCGGGCCGCGGCCGCCCCGCCCGATCCCACACCGCCTTCCCCGCCGCCCGAGCCCGCACCGCCGTTCCCGCCACCCGAGCCCGCACGCTCGTATCCACCGTCCAGGCCCAGGCGACTATCACCACCCGAGCCCGCACCGCCGTTCCCACCGTCCGAGCCCGCACCGCCGTTCCCGCCGCCCGGGCCCGTGCCGCCGTTCCCGCCGCCCGAACCCGCAGCGCCGTCCCCTCCCCCCGTGCCGAGGCCGTCCGTCACCAGCCCCTCGACCATCCGGGTGACCATGCCGAGTACGGCGTCCGCGCCCGCGCCCAGGTCCAGTTCCGCGCGCCGCTCCCCGACCACGGTGCCGTCCAGGTCGACCAGGACCGCCCGCAGCTCGTCGCGGTCCAGGTGCACCCCCACCGCGTGCCCCGCCTCCGGCACCAGCCGCAGCACGGTCCGCGGCTTGCCCCCGGTGGACGCCCGCCGGCCGGCCTCCGCCGCCAGGCCCTCCTCCCGCAGCCGTGCGGTGATCTTGCTGACGGCCTGCGGGGTCAGCCCGGTGCGCTCGGCCAGCTCCAGCCGGCTGATGCCCTCCTCGCCGGCGGCGCGCAGCAGCCCCAGCACCAAGGCGGTGTTGTGACTGCGCACCGCGCCCAGGTTCGCTCCCGCCGGCCCGCCGCTCCTCGTCCTGTTCACGCCACCATTGTCCCCTCCGCTTGCACTTTGGCAACAGCGTTGCCAAAGTGGGTGGCATGACTGCTACTCCCCTCCGCGTCGGCCTGATCGGCTACGGCCTCGCCGGCTCCGTCTTCCATGCCCCGCTGATCGCGGCCACCGAGGGCCTCGCCCTGGACACCGTGGTCACCTCCAGCCCGGACCGGCGGCAGCAGGCCCGCGCCGAGTTCCCCGACGTGCGGTTCGCCGACACTCCGGAGGAGCTGTTCGAGCGGGCGGACGAGCTGGACCTGGTGGTGATCGCCTCCCCGAACAAGACTCACGTGCCGCTGGCCGCGGCCGCCCTGAAGGCGGGCCTGCCGGTGGTCGTGGACAAGCCGGTCGCCGGCACCGCGGCCGAGGCCCGCGACCTCGCGGCCCTCGCCGACGAGCGCGGTCTGCTCCTGTCGGTCTTCCAGAACCGCCGCTGGGACAACGACTTCCTGACCCTGCGCCGGCTCCTCGAGGACGGCGCGCTCGGCGACGTCTGGCGTTTCGAGTCGCGCTTCGAACGCTGGCGTCCCCGCCCCAAGGGCGGCTGGCGCGAGTCCGGGGACCCGGCGGAGATCGGAGGTCTGCTCTACGACCTCGGCAGCCACGTCGTCGATCAGGCGCTGGTCCTGTTCGGCCCGGTCACCGAGGTGTACGCCGAGACCGACGTCCGCCGTCCCGGCGCCGAGACCGACGACGACACGTTCATCGCGCTCACGCACGCGAGCGGCGTCCGCTCCCACCTCCACGTCTCCGCGACGACCGCCCAGCTCGGTCCGCGCTTCAGGGTGCTGGGCTCCGAGGCGGGCTACGTGAAGTACGGCCTGGACCCGCAGGAGGCGGCCCTGCGCGAGGGCAGCCGCCCCGGCACCGCCCCCGAGTGGGGCACGGAGGACCAGGCGTTGTGGGGCCGCATCGGTGCCGGGGAGTCCCCGCTGTCCGGCGGCGGCACCCCCGTGCCGACCGTGCCGGGCGACTACCCCGCGTACTACGCGGCCGTCGCCGCCGCCCTGACCGGCGCCGGCCCGAACCCGGTGCCCGCGCTGGAGGCGGCCGCCGCCCTCGACGTACTGGAAGCGGCCCGCACGTCGGCCCGGGACAAGGTGACGGTGACCCTCTGATGTCCCAGCGGCAGAACACCCCGGAGCCCGGTACGGAGAACACTCCCGCCCCCGCTGGCGGGAACGCCCCCAAGCCCGGCCCGCAGGACGCACCGAGCGTGGCCGAGCTGGAGGCGCAGGAGCGCCGGCTGGTCTTCCCGCGGTTCACCCACGACGACGCGTGGGCCCTCGGCTCGCTTCTGGTGGAGCTGGCCCGGGAGCGCCGGGCGCCGGTCGCCGTCGGTATCCACCACGCCGGCCGGCAGCTCTTCCACGCGGCGCTGCCGGGCTCCACCCCGGACAACGACGCCTGGATCGACCGCAAGCGCCGGGTGGTGGAGCGGTACGGCGCCTCCTCCTATCTGGTCGGCAGCCGCTTCCGGGCCAAGGGCACGACGTTCGAGGACTCCTCGCGCCTCGACCCCGACGTCTACGCGGCCCACGGCGGTTCGTTCCCGGTCAACGTCGAGAACGCCGGTGTCATCGGGTCGGTGACGGTCTCGGGCCTGCCCCAGATCGAGGACCACCGGCTGGTGGTCGAGGCCCTGGAGCGGTTCCTGAAGGTGTGACACCCGCGGGGATCACGCGACGGGACCCCGCCGGCTGGGAATGGCTGAAGACGTGATGATCACGGCCACCCGGAGGGATCGGACCCATGAGCACCTTGCAGGACAGGATCGGCCGGTACGGCATCTGGAGCATCGGGCTGCGCTCGGAGGACCCCTCCCGGCGCGGTGAACTGGGCGAGGCGGCGGCCGAGCTGGAGGATCTCGGCTACGGCGCCGTCTGGCTGGGCGGCAACAGCGCCCCCCGGCACGCCCTGCCGCTCCTGGACGCGACCGGCACCCTGATGGTCGGCACCGGCATCCAGAGCATCTGGGACTACGGACCGGAGGAGACCGCGGCGTCCTTCGCCGAGGTGGACGCGGCCCATCCCGGCCGGTTCGTGCTCGGCCTGGGTGTCAGCCACGCCAAGCTGACCGATCAGTACCGCCGTCCGTATACGGCGCTGGTCGCCTACCTGGACGCGCTGGACTCGGCCGGGGTGCCCGCGGGCCGCCGGGTGCTGGCCGCCCTCGGGCCGAGGACGCTGAAGCTGGCCGCGGAGCGGGCCGCGGGCGCGGTGCCGTACCTGGTCACGCTGGAGCACACCGCCCGGGCGCGCGAGATCCTCGGCGCGGGCCCCCTCCTGGCCCCGGAGCTGAAGGTCGTCCTGGAGACCGACCCGGACCGGGCCCGGACCCTGGCTCGCGAGACCCTCGCCATGTATCTGACCCTGCCGAACTACACGCAGAACTTCCTGCGCCTCGGCTTCACGGAGGACGACCTGGCCGACGGCGGCAGCGACCGGCTCGTCGACGCGCTGTTCGCCTGGGGCCGGGAGGACCGGGTGCGCGAACGCATCGACGCCTTCCATGCGGCGGGCGCGGACCACGTCGCCCTCCAGGTGGTGGCCGAGGGGACGCGGGACAGCCTGCCGCGGGAGGAATGGCGCCGGCTGGCCGCACTGCTGCGGTGACGTCGGGCGGCCGTTCGACCCCGGCCGGCCGCCCTGTCCCCGTGACCGGCAGCTGACCGTCCCACCGGAGCCGGCCCCCGTGCCGGTGACCGGCAGCTGACCGGTCCCCACCCGGAGGTGCCCCGGGAATCCGCGTGCCGCACGGTCGGACACGGAGCCGCACGGTCGGACACGGAGCCGCGCCGTCGGGCACGAAGCCGCGCCGTCGGGCACGAAGCCGCGCCGTCGGGCACGAAGCCGCGCCGTCGGGCACGAAGCCGCGCCGTCGGGCACGAAGCCGCGCCGTCGGGCACGAAGCCGCGCCGTCGGG
>NZ_JBEOTD010000030.1:0-108987 GCF_040426375.1 Streptomyces sp. NPDC096012 | reverse complement strand
CCCAGATCGGCGAACGCCTCGGCGTCTCCCAGATGCACGTCTCCCGGCTGCTGTCCCGCACCCTGGCCCGCCTGCGCGAAGGCATGCTCACCCAGCACTGAACCCCACACCGACCGCGCCACCGTGAAGCCCGCCGCACACACGGCGGGCTTCACGTTGTCCGGCGAACGCGGCAGCCATGGCGGGCTTCACGTTGCCCGGTGAACGCCGCAGCCATGGCGGGCTTCACGTTGCCCGGTGAACGCCGCAGGCATGGCAGGCTTCACGTTGCCCGGTGAACGCCGCACACACGGCGGCCTTCACGGCGCCCGGCGGACCCCGCGGGCATGGCGGCTTCCCCCGCCGCCGCCGCACCGCGACACCCCGCCGGCAATGAGACTCGATGATCCGGATCGGCAAGAGCCGCCCTGCCGACCTACCGCGACACCAACCGACTTGGGCCCGCTTTCCCGCAGGCGCCGAACGCCGATTTCCGGTGCACGGCCGCAGCAGACTGCGCAGAAAACACGGGTCCGCTGTGAGTCGCCATGTGAAGGCGTTGAACGGAACGTGGAGGATTCGGAACCTTCTAGGAATACCGGGCGCGGCCTGAAAGACTGCCGGTGCGGCCGCCCTCTCGGGGCCCGCACCGGCGATGACCGCACCGGCCTGTTCGGGACGAGGCTCTGCCGGCGTACGCCGTCGGCCCTGCCGGCAGGCCTCCGCCCGCCCTGATCGAGGCACTGACGGGTCTGCTGAGATCCTTCGGACACGGCCTCGACGAACGCACCGCCCTGCTCGCCCTCGGCGCCCCAGCCCCCGACCCGCAGACGAGAAGCGACTGATGAGCCCACTGAAGATCACCGCCCGAGACGCTGCCACCGGTCCCGTTCTGGAAATCGTCGGTGAGCTCGACTACTTCACCGCCGAAGAACTGCGCGACCTGATCGCCACGGTGCCCCTCCGGCCGGGCCAGCGCCTCGTCCTGGATCTGAGCGGTATGGCATTCTGCGATTCCAGCGGCCTCAGCGCCCTGATAGCCGCCCACAACCACGCCCAGGCCGCACAGGCGGACCTCGCGCTCGCGGCCGTACCGGCCCACACGCTGCGTATCCTGCGCATCGTCGGCCTCGACCAGGTCTTCACCGTCCACCCGGACAGCGACACCGCCACCCAACCCTGACGACAGGACGGCGCACCCATGCCGGCGACGAGGAACGCCTGGGCCGACAGGGCAAGTTGAGGGAGCAGTGCGATGAAAAGGGCCTTCCCGCAAAAGGTGCGGGAAGGCCCTTGGACAAGTGCGGGGACCGATGTCAGTGCTTGAGCGCGTCCTTGGCCTTTTCCTTGGCCTCGCGGGCGTCGCCGGTGCTCTTCTGCGCCTGGCCTTCGGCGGCCATACGGTCGTTCCCGACGGCGCTTCCCGCGGCCTCCTTGACCTTGCCCTCGGCCTGTTCGGTCTTCGCCTTGGCCTTCTCGCCGGCAGTCATGGAATGCGCCTCCTCATAAGCGTGGATGCCACTTTCGCGGTAACCCCCTCGTGCCCCGGCATTTCCTGTGCAAACAAGGCAGAGTCGCGAAGTGAAGGAGTAAGCGCGAGGCATACGGCGGCTCACAGGTAATAGCCGGAACACACCCGCGCTGGTGAGCTCGTGGGCCGCCGTCGCCGGCGTGGTCTGCGCGGGCGGGTCCGGTCGACGCTGGGCGCTGCGACCAGTGTTGCCGCCGGGCCCGACGGCCATTGTCCGACTACAGGGCCATGGCCGGCCCGCGTTCCCGCGGCGGTCGAAAGCGGCCGCCGAGCGGCGCCGCGGTGCGTGAGGCCGGTTCCGGCCGGACACGGTTTCCTCGGCCATGACGGCGCGGCCCCGTCTCCTCGGTTCGAGGACGCGGCCACGAGCGCCTGAGGGAAGGACGTCGGGACACGCCGTGAACGGCCTGCGAGGAGGATGGGCGCCTGCTTCGTAGCATGAGCCGGTGATCAGGTCCGGCGGACACAGTCCCCAGCAGCGGCGCGAGCGGCTGACGGCGGTGCGCCGTCACCTCCTCTTCACTCTCGGCCTGGTCGGAGCCGGTGCGGTGGTGGCCGCGGCGTGCGTGTTCCGTGCCGGCCCCGACGGCGCCGCCCCCACCGGTGGCGCCGAGTTCCCCCGGCGGACGACCGGGCTCACGGTCTCCGGTGCACCGGCGCCGCCGCGCCCGGCGAGCGATGTGCGGATCGCTTCCGTGGGGGACGTCGTGATGGGCTCGCTGCCGGACGCCCTGCCTCCGGACGGCGGCGCCTCGTTCTTCGACCCCGTCGACGACCTGCTCACCGGCGATGTGGTGCTCGGGAACCTGGAGGGCACACTCACCACCGGCGGCTCCGGCAAGTGCGACGACAACGACAGCCCGAACTGCTTCGCGTTCCACGCTCCGCCGTCCTACGGCCGCTGGTTCAAGAAGGCCGGCTTCACGGTCATGAACGTGGCGAACAACCACATCGACGACTTCGGGGCGGAGGGGCGGCGCGAGACGTTCGCCGCCCTGCGGTCCGTGAACCTGCCGTTCACCGGCCGGCTGGGCCAGATCACCATCCAGCGGGTCCACGGCATCCGGGTGGCACTGATCGGGTTCGCTCCCGACCGGGGGTCGAACGACCTCACGGACATTCCGGCCGCCAAGCGGCTCACCGCCCGCGCCGCACGGATGGCGGACCTCGTGATCGTCACGATGCACGCCGGTGCGGAGGGCTCGGACCGCACCCACGTGGAGCCCGGCACCGAGTACTTCCTCGGCGAGGACCGCGGCGACAGTTACCGCTTCAGTCATGCGGTGATCGACGCCGGCGCCGACCTCGTGGTGGGTAGCGGCCCGCACGTGATGCGGGGAATGGAGTTCTACAAGGGCCGGCTCATCGCCTACAGCCTGGGCAACTTCGCCGCCTACGAGGTGCTCGGCCTCGGCGGCGCACTCTCGACCAGCGGCGTGCTACAGGTCACTCTCCGCGCCGACGGCACCTACGTGTCCGGACACCTGCGCCCGACCCGGCTCGTGGAGCCCGGCACGCCGGAGCCGGGCGGTGAGGCGATCGACCTCGTGTCAAGCGTGTCGGAGGAGGACTTCGGCTCGCATGCCGCCCGCATCTCGGCGGACGGTACGATTCAGCGCCCGTACGACTGAGCGCCCCGCCACGACCGTCGCGTAAGCGCCCCGCGACGAACGTCGCGTACGGTCGGCCCCGTCGAACGCGACCAAGCGTGGTGACGCAACACCTCGCCGACAGGCGTCGGACGCACCCGCGCACATGCCGCCGCACCGGCGGCACCCCTTCCGGGCCCGCCGCGGGGGGAAGGGCGTCGCAACCCTCAGTGGTGCCGCTCGCCGTGCCCACCCCCCGCTGAAGGCCTGTGCTGTGAGTGGTCGTCGTGATCGTGCCCGGTCTCCGGTGACCCGCCCATCATGCGGAGCATGGACAGCCCGCCGGTGCGGAGGAACCGCACGAGGAGGACGGCGGCCAGGAGGAGGAAGGCGATGTTGAGCCAGGTGGTGTAGTTCCAGGAGACGCCTTCCATGGGGATCTTCGCGTGGCCGCGGTCGGGCACGAGGCCGAGGCCGCCGAAGGCGAACTCGACGACGTACCCGGCGATGACCATCGCGACGTAGAAGGTGCCCAGGAGGAAGAGCGCCATCCTGGCGCCGTAGTACTTCCGGTAGATGTTCAGGATCGGCAGGATCAGCAGGTCGGCGAAGATGAACGCCACCACGCCGCCGAAACTGATGCCGCCCTTCCACAACACCACCGCCAGCGGCACGTTGCCGATGGAGCACACGAACGACGCGATCGCCACCAACGGGCCGATGAGGGGGCCCCACAGCTTGGCCGCGAGCGGGTGGCCGTCGAAGAAGAAGGCGCGCCAGAACGAGTCGGGCACCCAGGCGGCGATGGCGCCGGCGATGAGCAGGCCGAGGACGAGGTCGCGCAGGATCGCCGCCCACTCCATGACGAAGACGTGCGCGGTGGCGGTGAACCCTTCGGGGGAGAGCAGCCGACGGATGAAGGAGCCTTCGCGCCGGACGGACATGTCCATCGCGGCGTGGCCTTCCATCGACCCGGCCAGCCCCCTCTCGGCCTGCTCGCGGGCCTGGCGCAGCAGGTCGTCGCGCAGCAGGAGGCGGAACAGCACGGCCAGCACGACGATCATGACCGGGCCGCCCACGAATTCGGCGGCGGTGAACTGCCAGCCCATCAACAGCGCCAGGATCACACCGAGTTCGACGACGAGGTTGGTGGAGGCGATCTCGAAGGCCATCGCGGCGGTGAAGTTGGCGCCCTTGCGGAACAGGGAACGCGCCAGCGCCACCGCGGCGTAGGAGCACGAGGAGGAGGCGGCGCCGAGGCCGGCGGCGACGGCGAGGGTGCGGGGCCGGTCGTCGCCGAGGAGCGAGACGATCGTGGACTTGCGGACCACCGCCTGGACGACGGCGGACAGGGCGAAGCCCAGGATCAGGGCCCAGGTGATCTCCCAGGTCATGGATCCGGTGATGGACAGTGCGTGCAGGACGGCGTGCATCTGTGAAGCCTTCCCCTTCCGGAGCGGCGTACGGGCCACGGACACGCGGCGCCGACGGCCGGCTCGCCCGTAAGGCCGGAAGGACGGACGGCGGCGCGTGTCCGTGTGCGGTGGTACCGCCGCCAGTCGTCAGCCGACGCGCAGGGTCGGGGCGGCGGTGCGGGGCCTGCCACCGGTCTCGAACCGGAGGAACGGCCGCCGGCGCCAGGCGGGCAGATCGGCGTGGAAGGGCGGGCCGGGCCGCCGCTGTCACCGGTGACCTCGGTGGTCGGGCGAGGGCGAAGGCGGGTGGCCCCGCTACATTCCATGGCGTGACAGATACCGGACCGGGGAATCCCCGGCTCGTCCTCGTGATCACGCCGGCCGCGGAGCCGTCCCGGCATCGAGTCGTGCTGGGGCGGGAGCCGCGCGGGATCGGTGCGCTCTCGCCGTGCCAGGGCGTATGGGCGCTGCCCGAGGCGCCGGTCCTCGCGGACGGCGTCAGCCGTGTGACCGCCCAGGCCGCTGAGTGCCTGGGGCCGGCCAAGGCCTGCTGCAGGGATCACCCGGAGCGGGTCCTCCGTGCCCTGCGCGAGATGCCGGAGCAGGAGCGATGACCGCGTCGGCGACGGCACCCACGGCGCCCGCCCGGCAGATGTGGCCCCTGTACGCGGCCGGGTTCACCACCGCCTTCGGCGCCCACGGCATCGCCGCCAACCTCGGCGGTTCCTCCCGGGACGCGGTGACCTCGCTGATGGTGCTCGGCAGCCTGCTCGCCCTGTACGACGGTGCCGAGGTGCTGCTCAAGCCGGTCTTCGGCACGATCGCCGACCGCGTCGGCGCCCGCCCGGTGCTGCTGGGCGGGCTCGTGGCCTTCACCGCCGCCTCCGCCGTGTACGTCGTCGCGGACAGCCCCGGCTGGCTGTGGGCGGCCCGCCTCGGCCAGGGAGCCGCCGCCTCCGCCTTCTCGCCGTCGGCCTCCGCCCTGGTCGCCAGGCTCAACCCGGCGGCCAAGCACGGCCGGGCGTTCGGTTCGTACGGCTTCTTCAAGTCCATCGGCTACACCCTCGGCCCGCTGCTCGGCGGGGTTCTCGTGTGGGCCGGGGGACTGCGGCTGCTCTTCGCGGTTCTGGCGGTGCTGGGCGCCGCCGTCGCGGTGTGGGCGGCCCTCGCCGTGCCCGTCGTGGTGCCGCTGCCCAGGACCCGGCAGACCGTGCTCGATCTGGCCCGGCGCCTGACGGACCCGGCGTTCCTCGCCCCGACCGCCGCCCTCGCCGCGGCGACCGCCGCTCTCTCCGTCGGCGTGGGCTTCCTGCCCGTCTCCGGCCGGGCCGCCGGGCTGGGCACGATCGCCACCGGCGCCGCCGTGTCCCTGCTCGCCGCCTGCGCGGCCGTCGTCCAGCCGTGGGCGGGGCGCGCGCTGGACGACGGACGCCTCACGACGCGGGCGGGTATCACCGCGGGACTGCTGGTCATCGCCGCCGGACTGGGCTGCGCCATGCTGCCCGGCCTGCCGGGCGTGCTCCTGGGCGCGGCCATGATCGGCGTCGGCACCGGCCTGATCACCCCGCTCGGCTTCGTCGCCCTGGCGGCCACCACCCCCGCCGAACGACTCGGCCAGACCATGGGCGCAGCCGAACTCGGACGCGAACTCGGCGATGCCGGCGGGCCGTTGCTCGTCGCCGCGGTCGCCACGCTCACCACTCTCACGCACGGCTACGCGGTGCTCGCCGTCCTGCTCGCGACCGGGCCGCTGATCGTCCTCGTACGCCGGCGCCCCCTGGGCGGGTGACACCCGGCCCGGCAGGCTGCGGTCACCCTTGCATGCGGCCCGGCTGTTCGGCCCCGCCTGTGCGGCTGCCCTGAAGGGGCGCGTCCCGACGGACGCTCGACCGGGACAGCCGGATGAGACGACTTGCCCGCGATGGACCGCGCAGACCCGACAGGCTGCGCCGCCGCCGCGCGGTGTGGCGCGATCGGGTGATCCGGGCCGCGTTGAGCAGTCTGCGCCCATGGTGGCAGCGGATTACGCATGCCTGGTCGCGGGACGCGGCTGGTCGGCGGCGGCTGCCGCCGCAACGCGGAGGAAGGGAAAGCGAACATGATGTGTCTGCCGTCTCGGGTGATGCGGAGTGCCGGTCTGGTGGCCGCTGCGGGCGCGGTGGTGGTCGGAGGCGCGGCGGTTGCGTCGGCCGACAGCGGCGCGCGGGGGGCTGCGGTCGGTTCGCCCGGCGTGCTGTCCGGCAATGTGCTGCAGGTTCCGATCGACATCCCGGTCAATGCCTGCGGCAACACGGTCGACGTGATCGGCCTGTTGAACCCGGGCTTCGGGAACGCCTGCGCCAACGCGGGTATGTGACGCCGCAGTCGCCCCGGCGGGGGCCTGTCCGAGGGCGGCACTTGGGCTGCTGTCCAGGCACCCTCGGACCGGCTTTTGCCCGAGTTCCCGGTGCAGCAGTGACGGTGACGCCCGCCGGCGTTCAACCGGGTAATCCGTTGCGGAATGCGTGCAGGATTGGTCCGGGATCTCTTTTCACCTGATCAGGTCTGGGACCAATCCGCCCGGCGGGCAGAACCGGATTCCCTGCGTGAGGGACGAAGAGAAGGATCAGCGAGTACGGCCGGGTCTGACCCGTCTGGCGCTGGGTGCGCTGAGCGGGGCGCTGGCCGGCTTCGCCGCGCTGGCGGTGGCCGAGCTGGTCGCGGCTGCGGTGCGTCCGCAGTCGAGTCCGGTCGTCGCGGTGGGTGGCGCGTCCATCGACGCGACGCCCGCTCCGGTGAAGGACTGGGCCGTCCGTCACTTCGGCACCGACGACAAGCTCGTCCTGCAGCTCGGCATCCTGGCCGTGCTGGCCGTGCTGTCCCTGGTGCTCGGTGTGCTGGCAGTACGGTTCCTGCGGGTCGGAACCGCCGGGGTCCTTCTCTTCGGGGCCGTCGGGGCGGCGGCCGCCGTCAGCCGACCCGACTCCTCCAGCCTCACGGACGCGCTGCCCTCCGTCGTGGGAGCCGTCGCAGGGGCTCTGCTCCTGTACGTTCTGGTGGTTCGCCTGACCGCGGTGAGGCGATTGCCGGCGTCGGCGCAGGAGTTGACGACCGAGGAAGCGGGTTACGGTCTGTCGGCATCCGCGGGGTGGGACCGGCGGGGGTTCGTCTTCGCGGCCGCCTCCGCGGCAGCGGCCTCTGCCGTGGTGGGCGCGGTCGGCCGGTCACTGAACGCCTCGCGCGGCCAGGACGCGGTCGCCTCGCGCGGCAAGGTCGTGCTGCCGGATCCTGGGTCACCGGCGCAACCGGTACCGAAGAGGGCCGCGCTGCGTGTCGCCGGGATCAGCCCCTTCGTCACCCCGAACGAGGACTTCTACCGGGTGGACACCGCGTTGGTGGTGCCCAAGGTGGATGCCACGGCCTGGCGGCTGCGTATCCACGGCAAGGGCGTGGCACGTCCGGGCAGCTATTCCTTCGACCACCTGCTGCGCAGGGAGCTGATCGAGCGGGACATCACGCTGACCTGTGTCTCCAACGAGGTCGGCGGCCCGTACGTGGGCAACGCCCGCTGGATCGGGGTACGACTGGCCGACCTGCTTGCCGAGTGCGGGGTGAAGCCTCCGTCCCGCGGCGGCCGGGCGGACCAGTTGGTGTCCCGGTCGGTGGACGGCATGACGATCGGCAGCCCCGTCGAGGACGTCATGGACGGCCGCGACGCGATGCTCGCCCTCGGCATGAACGGCGAACCGCTGCCCTTCGAGCACGGCTTCCCGGTCCGGATGGTCGTCCCGGGCCTGTACGGCTTCGTCTCGGCCTGCAAGTGGATCGAGGACATCGAGCTCACCACCTTCGATGCCTACGACCCGTACTGGGTGAAGCGCGGCTGGGCCCGCAAGGCCCCGGTCAGGTCCGCATCGCGGATCGACACTCCCAAGCCGTTCGCCCGGCCCAAGGCCGGCACGGTGATGGTGGCCGGGGTCGCCTGGGCCCAGCACCGCGGCATCGACAAGGTCGAGGTCCGCATCGACGACGGCCCCTGGCAGCAGGCTCACTTGGCTGCCGAGGACACCCGCGACACCTGGCGACAGTGGTCGCTTCCCTGGCAGGCCACCACGGGCGGCCACACCCTCACCGTGCGCGCCACCGACCGCACCGGCTCCCCGCAGACGGACGAACGCACCCGCACCATTCCCGACGGCGCCAGCGGATGGCACTCCGTGGTCGTGACCGTCGACTGACCACCCCCGCCCCATGACCAAGGGCCCCGTGCCCTTTGGGAACCGCCTTTCCGTGACACCCCCGAACGCAGCAGACCGCTGCGACGTTCAACAGGAGAACATGATGAACACCCGTATCCGTCGCACCACCGGTCTCCTCGCCGCCGCTGCCGTGCTGCCCCTGGCTCTGACTGCCTGCTCCAGCGGCAGCAGCGACTCGGGCAAGTCCGACGCCTCCGGCAAGGCGCCGGCTCCGGCCACCAAGGGCGGCGACGACATGGGCGGCTCGACCGCCTCCGCGAGCGGCCTGGACCAGCCCTTCGGCCCCGCCTGTTCGGCCGTGCCGAAGAACGGTGCCGGCTCCTTCGACGGCATGGCCAAGGACCCGGTGGCCACCGCCGCCTCCCACAACCCGGCCTTGTCCACCCTCGTGAGCGCGGTGAAGAAGGCCGGCCTGGTCGACACCCTCAACAACGCCCGGAACATCACCGTGTTCGCGCCGACCGACGACGCCTTCAAGAAGCTCCCGAAGGCCACCCTGGACAAGGTCCTGAACGACAAGGCCCAGCTGACGAAGATCCTCACCTACCACGTCGTCGGCCAGAAGCTCACCCCCGAGGACCTTCGGAACGGCTCGTTCGACACGCTGGAGAAGTCGAAGGTGACGACCTCCGGCTCGGGCGAGTCCTACACGGTCGACGACTCGGCGAAGGTGGTCTGCGGCAACGTCAGGACCGCCAACGCCAACGTCTACATCATCGACACCGTTCTCATGCCCAAGAGCTGACACCACAGCGGGCCGGGGACGCGCCCCGGCCGGTCGCCTCGACGGGAGCGACCGGCCGACGCGCGTTCTCCGTGCCCGGGCGTCCGCCAGCCGCCCGACCGGCAGGGCCTGGCGGACGCCCCTCCTCGGAGGGCTGGTTCGCAGACCTCAAGGCCTGCGGACCAGCCCTCCGCCCTTGCCGTTCATCCGTCGGTGCACAGGGCCCGCCGGGGCGGCGGCCACGGCGAGACCCTCGGTACGAGGCGGTGCTGGCCCGCGCGCGCAGCAGCCGGAACCTGAACGCCCTGCGGACGATCTACCTGCTGCAGGGGAGTCCTGGTGTGGCTGGTGTCCTGGCCGGTGCAGGCGGCTCAGTACTTGACCCGGCCGCTGTCCGCCCTCGCGTGGGCCGGCACGGCCGTCCGGGCCGTCGGACCGTTCTTCGAGGCGGTCGGTGACGCCCAGCCCGCACCAGCGCCTTCTTCCCACGGCCACCACGCTGAGACCGGCGAACGAGTGGGGGAGCCCGGCTGACGGCGGGCTCCCCCACTCACATGCGTCACGTCGGCACGCCGAGCAGGGCGACCGGCGTCGAGGTCGGCTGCTTCGAACCACCGGCCGGCTCCACCGTGATACCGATGCCCGAGGCACCGTCGACCGCGCCCTGCATGAGCACGGCCTGGCTGCTGCGGCCGGGGTCCAGCAGGCCGGCCGAGCGCATCTTCCCGCCGTCGGCGAACCACAGCTGATACACCTCGCCGCGCGGCGGTGCCGCCATACCGGACGCCACGAACACGGCCCGGTCCCGGCCGGCGGAGACCACCAGCGTTCCCGCACCACCCGCCACCCGCGTCGAACGAGACCTGGCGTCGGGCGCGGCCAGCACTCCCGCCAGGTCCTCGGCGTGCCGTTGCGCCTGCGCGGCATCGAGCCGAGCCTCCTGGGCACGTTCGTACTGCCATACCGCGGTCCCGCCCAAGGCGGCCGCGGCGGCCACACTGGCGGCCAGCGCCCAACGGGTCAGGCCGCGTCCGCGCCGTACGCCACGGCGCACCCGCTCCAGGGCGACGGCACCGGGGGGCACCTGGCGCACCGTGGTGATGCGCTGCAGGACGTGCTCTCGCATGGCCGGGCGCGCGCGCACCGTGGAGGCCAGGGCCAGGCGGCCGGCGGCAGCCGTGAACTCCGCGACCTCCTGATCACACGCGTCGCACGCGGCCAGGTGACGCTCGAAGGCGGCGTCCTCTTCGCCGTCGAGTGCGTGCAGCGCATAGGCGCCCGTCAGAGTGTGCAGATCGGTCGTTTTCATACGGCCACCCCCAGGCAGTCCCTCAGCCGGATCAGTCCGTCACGCAGTCGGGTCTTGACTGTGCCCAGCGGCAGCGCCAGTGCCTCGGCGACCTCCCGGTAGGTCAGGCCCCGGTAGTAGGCGAGAGTGACCGACTGGCGCTGCAGCTCGGTCAGGGTGCGCAGGCAGCGTCGCACCTGCTCCTGCTCCAGCCGGGTCTCGACCTGCTCGGTCACCTCGTCGTAGGCCGGTTGATGCTCGAGCAGAGCGGCCTTGGTGTCACGGGCCGCCGCGGCCTCCACCGACCGGACGCGGTCCACGGCCCGCCGGTGGGCGAGTGTGAGGATCCAGTTGATGGCCGTGCCGCGTTCGGGCCGGTAGCGAGGGGCCGTGCGCCATACCTCCACCAGCACGTCCTGGGCCACCTCCTCCGACTGCGCCTGGTCGCGCAGGACTGCCCGGGCGACACCGAGGACGGAGCCGGCCACGGCATCGTAGACCGCGGCGAACGCCTCCTGATCGCCCAGCGCCACCTCCTGCAGCAGGTGCTGAAGGTCAGGCTTCGCAGACGGACGTGGCCCGATATGCACAGGTTCCTTCACGATAATCCTCCCGTGAGCGTGACAGGACGGGGCACCCCCGTGTAATCCGGGGCCACGCGAACTGCGGATTGGTCGAGCGAATTGTGGCAGTGGAAAATGAGGACGATTTACAGTTCCGCTGTCTCTTGGCTGATCCATGGCCGGCCGGTGAAACAGAGACGGGTACCGCCGTGCAGATGAGCTGAGTCAATGGGAGCACCACTGGGCTGCCCGCTCGTCGTATAGAACAAGGCTGCGGAGCTCGTGGGGATCAGGCCGATGACGATTTCGGTTTGACGCCACGCTCCTTTCACGACCGCGGAGAGCTCGACCGGTGCACGGCGTTCGGAGAATGGCCGCGACTACTTGATCCAGGTGATGCAACCTGCCACGTGTGCCCGCATATTGACGCGCGTGGCTCACCGAACCGGCTCGGGTCCAGGGGACGTCGTCGTGCGGTCGGTCAAGAGGGGAGCGGATGTGGCTCGCGGACGGGTACTCGCCGGCCGGGACGCGCTCTAGACTGCGACCGCTCCGACATCTGACGATCTTTTGGAGGGTGTGCAGGATGAACCGAGCTCTCATGACCGCATGGGCGGCAGCAGCGTTGGTCGTGTCCGGGGGCGGCACCACCGCCTCCGCTTCCGATGCCCCGCCGCGAACCACGCACGGTCCGTGCCAGTACACCCAGACACCGAGCGAGCCGGCGGCGCGGCCGGTTCCCCTGCCGCCCGACCCGCGACACACCCCCGGCCACGGCACGGTCGACCTGGCTGTGCCGACCAGCCAGGGCCCGCTCCCGCTGCGTCTGGACCGCGCGCAGGCGCCGTGCACGGTCCAGAGCTTCCTGCACCTGGCGCGGCACCGGTTCTACGACCGTACGGTGTGCCATCGACTGACGGCGTATCCGACGCTGAAGGTCCTGCAGTGCGGCGACCCGACCGGCACCGGCGAGGGCGGGCCGGGGTACCAGTACAAGGACGAGCTGCCGGTGGACCTGCCGCCGGCGCCGAGCGACCCGACCGGAGTCCGTCGCCTTTACGGGCGCGGTCTGCTGGCGATGGCCAACGCCGGGCCGAACACGAACGGTTCGCAGTTCTTCGTCGTCTACGGCGACTCCGCGCTGCGACCGAACTACACGGTGTTCGGCACGGTCGGTGCCGCCGGCCTGAAGACCCTCGACAAGATCGCTGCCGGCGGAATCGAGCCAACTGCGCAGGACCCGGCGCCTGTCGACGGCACGCCCGTGCTGCGGACCGAACTGCTCAGCGTCCGGCCGTCCTGCCGGCCCTGAAGAGAGGGGTTTGGGGCGTGAGTGACACACCACCGAACACCCTGCGATACCGCTTTGACGGGCCAGAAGACGCTCCGGTCCTGATGGTCGGTCTCTCACCGGGTACCACCTGGCACAGGTGGTAGGGACCGTCCCGCCTCGGTCCCGGTGGCCGCGGAAGGCCGTACTCGGCGCGACAGACACGCGGTCCGCCCGGACGGGAACCACCAGCTAGCCGGACGCCCCGCGTGATATGCGGTTGTCTCCTCCCACAGGTCCGCTCGAAGCCGGTGCCCCGGGAGCCGTAGGTCAGGACTTGCGGGCGCGGTAGACCGTGCGGCAGGGGACCTCGGTCCGTGAGCAGGAGCCGGAGTCGCACTTGAGGTCGGCGCCGCCGAAACCGTGCGGCAGCGGCTCCAGGCCCGCCGCCCGCAGCGCCCCGGTGACGTCGGCAGGGTCGAAGTACCAACTGGTGAGGGTCTGGTCCACCCGCTGGACCCGCTTCCCGGTGCCGTGGGCCCCGGAGACGCGCAGCATGCCGCGGCGGGTCTCGGTGTCCCAGACACCGCGCTTGACCACGATCGACTCGGAGGTGTCGGTGAGTGTGACGTGGTTCCAGTGCAGGAAGTGCGACTGCTCGTACAGGTCGAAGACGAACTCGCCGCCCGGCTTCAGCGCGGCCGCCACCGAGGCGAAGCACTGCCGCAGGTCGTCGGTGGAGGGGAGGTGGTTGAGAGCGCCGTCGAGGCTGACGCAGGCGGAGACCCCGGCGGGCAGCTCGAAGGTGCGGGCGTCGGACTCGATCAGGGTCAGTCCGCCGTCCTCGATGCGCGCGGCGTGCCGGGTCCGCGCGAGGTCGAGCATCGCCTTGGAGCCGTCCACCCCGTACAGCGTCCAGCCGCCGTCGAGGAAGTACCCGGCGGTCACGCCGGTGCCGCAGCAGATGTCCGCGGCCGTGCGGTCACCCCCGGACACCTCCGCCAGGTGTGCCACCAGCTTCGGCGAGAAGCGGTTGACCCAGCCGGTGTAACTGGTGTCGAAGAAGGCGGCGAAGCCCTCGGAGTAGTAGTTGGCCACGGGGTTCTCCTGACGTGGTTCGTGGGGTGGGCGGAGTGGTCGGTTCACGCCGGGACGGCGGGGGGACGCAGCCGCGGGACGACGCGCTCGGCGAAGAGCGTGAGCGTGTCCCAGTCCACCGGTGGGCGCAGGCCCAGCGCGAAGTCGGTGACGCCCAGGTCGCGGTAGGGCAGCAGGGCCTCGACGCACTGCTCGGGCGTGCCGAACACCAGGTACTCGGGCCACACCGGGGAATCGGGCGGGTAGACCGCACGCAGCCTGTCGAGCCTGCCCGGCAGCTCCGCCGGGTCCTCGACGAGCAGGGCGCGGAAGGTCATCGAGCGGCGGACCTCGGCCGGGTCGCGGCCCGCCCGCTCACACGCGTCCGCCAGCAGCTCGGTGCGTCGGTGGTACCGCTCCGGGTCCGTGAGCAGGCTGTTCCACACGTCGCCGTGTCTGGCGACCACGTCGAGGACGGGTGCGCTCGCACCGCCCACGACGAGCGGCAGCCGGGACTGCACCGGTGCGGGCCGGCAGTACCCGTCGGTGATGCGGACGTGTCCGCCGGTGTAGGAGAACCGCTCACCCGACCACAGGCCCCGCAGGACGGCGGCGGTCTCCTCCAGCAGCTTCAGCCGCTCGGCGCGGGGCAGCCGCGGGAAGCCGTACTGGTCGTGCGCCAGGTCGGCGCCGCCGACGCCTATGCCCAGTTCCACCCGTCCGCCGCTGACGTGGTCGATGGTCGCGGCCACCGCGGCCAGCATCGCCGGGTGACGCCACGCGACCGGCGCGACCATGAGGGCGCCGCGGATCCTCCGGGTCCGGGCGGTCAGCGCGGTGAGCAGGGTGGTGCCCTCGAAGCACGGACCGTCCGGGCCGCCCATGGGCGGACGCAGGTGGTCGAAGACCGAGCACCAGTCGTAGCCCAGCTCCTCGGCCCGCTGCCACAGCGCCAGGATGTCGCCGTACGTCTCGTACTGCTGTCCGGAGTGGACCCCGAACCTGACGGCCGGCTCAGGCGACGGCATCATCGGCCCCCGCACCGGTCCCCTGGGCGTCCGCCGCGGCCTTCCGGGCCGCCAGCATCGATGTGACCGCGCTGGTCAGGCTGGTCAGATCGTGGAAGGTCGCCGGGGCGACCAGCTCCTCGGGGAAGGTGACATCGAACTCGGTCTCGATGGCCACCATCGTCGCGACGGTGCCCAGGGAGGTCAGTCCGGCCTCGTGCAGCGGGAGGGCCGGCGTGAGGGGGCCGGCGTCGGGGGGCAACTGGCGGGTGACGAGGTCACGGACGCTCGCGTACACCTCGTCGTCGGTCCGTTCGGTCTGCGGAAGGCCCATGGTCCTCTTCTCCTTCGTCGGCGCGCTCGGCGCGTCGGTCTCAGCGCCGGTCGAGGCTCACGGTGACGGTCTTGGGACGCTGGTACTCGCTCAGGGCGAGGACGCTCATGTCCGTGCCGTGGCCCGAACTGCCGCGTCCGCCGTGCGGCAGTTCGGCGGTCTGGTCCAGGTGGCAGTTGACCCAGACCTCCCCGGCGTCCACCTCGTCGGCGACGGCGAGCACCGTGGAGGTGTCCGAGCCCCAGACGCTCGCGGCGAGCGCCTGCCGCACGGAGTTGGCCAGGGTCACCGCCTCCTCGACGTCCCGTGCCGCCTGCACGGTCAGCACCGGGCCGAACACCTCCTGGGTGACGGCCGGGTCGTCGGGGGCCAGATCGGCGAGGATCCGGCCGGGCCGCCAGAAGCCGTGCTCCTCGCCCGGCCGCGGGGCGACGTCCGCGACGTGGTCGACGCCCGCCCCGCTGCTGTCGAGGATGCGGTCGTAGCGTGCCGCCTGGTCGGCGTTGTTGAGCGGTCCGAAGTCCGCTCCGGCGCGCCGGTCGCCCATCGCCTTGGCCAGCCCCTCGACGACCCGGTCGTGGTTCTCCCGCAGGGTGATGACCCGCGCCGGCGCCGCACAGCTCTGACCGGCGTTGTAGGTGACGGCCCGCACCAGTGCCGCACAGGTGTCCCCGGGCGCGTCCGGCAGCACCAGCGCGGGACAGTTGCCGCCCAGTTCCAGGCTGACCCGGCGCAGTGCCGCGCGGACCACGACGTCCTGGCCGCCCGCCTCGCTGCCGGTGAACGCCACGGCGTCGACGTCCTCGCCGACCAGCAGCCGCCCGGTCTCGCGGTCGCCCGGCAGGGTCACCAGCACGTCCGGACCCAGCGTCGCGGCGGCGTCCCGGGCGAGCAGCAGGGCGGTGTCCGGCGTGGTCAGCGCGGGTTTGAGCACCACGGTGTTGCCGGCGGCGAGCGCCGGGGCGATCCGCCAGGCGGCCATCATCAGCGGGTAGTTCCACGGCACGATCGCGGCGACCACCCCGATGGGTTCCCACCGTACCCAGCTCTCCCGGCCCCGCATGCGCCGCCCGGCCGCGGGCGCGGTGTCGGCGCGCTGGGCGCCGGCGAAGAACCGCAGCAGGTCTGCGCAGTTCTCCACCTCACCCCGCGCTTCCTCGGCGGGCTTGCCCGTGCCGGCCTGCTCGGCCTGTGCGTAGGCGGCGAGGTTCTCCTCCACGAGGTCCGCGAACCGCAGCAGGCGCCGGGCCCGCTCGCGGGGGGTCAGCCGGGCCCAGGCGGACTGGGCGCCACGCGCGGCGGTCACCGCTGCGCGGGTGTCGGCGGCGCGGCCGACGGGGACGGCGAGCCGTTCCCGTCCGGTGCGCGGGTCGCTCACCGGTACGGTGAGCCGGTCGTGCGGCATGGCGTGTCTCCTGTCCGGGATCGTCGTCGTGCGGTGGCCCTCGTTCAGCCGAAACGGTGAGGGGAGTGTGGGCAGCCCCTCGCCGCCAGTTCCTCACCGCTGGAGGCCTCGATGTCGCAGAGGCGGCAGGTGATCCGGCCCAGGTCGCCGAGGAGCGCGGCGTACTCGGTGAGTTCCTGCCGCTCGGGGCTGTCCAGGTGGCGGTGCGGGGCGCCCACGGACAGGATCATGTGGTCCGTGACCGCGCCCACGGCGTGGGTGATGGCACCCTCGACCATGTACACCTGTCCGGGGCGCGTCTCGACGATCTCCCCGGCGACGGCGATGGTCCCGGTGCCCGCCAGCACGAACAGCAGGTGGTCGCCGGGGTGGGTGTGCGGGGCGAAGCCGCTGCCTGCCGGTACGTGCAGGATGTCGGCGCCGACGTGGCCGCTGGAGAGCAGCGAGCGTCCGGTGGCGTCGGCGGTCTTGGACACCCGGGTGGGGCCCGGGGCCATGGGGATGCCGAGCTGCTGGGTGGTTCCGTCGAGGCCGAGGTCGGTGGCCCAGTCGCAGATCAGCAGGGGCGTACGCCCGGTCGTGCCCCCGGGCGTCGGCGCGCCGGCCTCGGCCGCCTTGCTCCGGCCGAGGACCGTCAGCAGTTCCACCGCCTTGGCCTCCCGTTCGGCCGGCGCGAGGCTGTGCAGCTCCTCGCTGAGCACTTCGAGGGCCTGCTCGACGGGTACGTGGTGGGTCGTCTCGGTCATGTTCTCTTTCCTTCGGGTCTGTTGACGGTGGTCGTCGCCCCGGGCGGCGGTCGTCCTGACGGTGCCGGAGTGGTCGGTGGGGCGGACCGGTCAGGGCCGCCCGGCAGCGAACGGGGTGCGGTTCAGGGTCCGGGCGAGGTGGCAGGCGAGGGGTGCGGCGAAAAGTCCGTGGAGCAGCGGGGAGAACTCCTCGCGCGCCCGGCCGTGGACCGGCAGCACCTCCGAGGTGTCGAAGCCGCCGAGGTCGTCCCGGGCGGCGACGGCGATGACCCGCCGGCCCAGTTCGGTGGCGCGCCGCGCGACCCGGAGGGCGTCCGGGAGGCTGCGGCCGGGCGGAGCCACGACGAGTACCGGCAGGTCACGGGGGCCGGCGAAGCGCTCGACGTGGCACCACTCCTCCAGGTCCTGTCCGACGGCGAGGACGCCGGACGTCTCGATCACCTTCGCCGCCGCGTACAGGGCGGTGCCGTGGGAGGGCCCGCTGCCGAGCACGGTCAGCACGGGTGCGTCGGCGATGCGCCCGGCGAGCGGCCGGGTCCGTGCGACGGCCTCGCCCACGGTGGCCTCGACCGGGCCGGCCAGCGCACGCAGTTCGCCGCGCAGCAGGTCGGCGTCGGCGCCGGTCAGGTGCCCGCGTGCCGTGCCCAGCGCCGTCGCCAGCAGCAGGGCGCCGAGCAGACTGGCCTGGTAGGTGCGGATGCCCGGGGAGGGCTCCTGGTCCGGCAGGGCGAGGTGGAGCGTGCCGTGCGCGGCGCGGGCCAGCGGACTCGTGGCGTCCCCGGTGAGGGCGACGACCGTGGTGCCGTCCGCCCGTGCCCGCTCCGCCGCCCGGACGACGGGCGGGGTGCGGCCCGAGGCGGAGACGGCGACGGTGAGCACCCGGGCGGCGGACCCGGCGGCCGGCCGCCAGTAGTGGACGAAGGGGAGTGCGCTCACCGGCCGGCAGTCCACCCCGGCGAGGGAACGGTACGCCATCTCCACGGCCCGCGCCGCGTGGTCGCTGTCCCCGTCGCCGACGAGGACCACCGACTCGACGTCCGCGAGACGCGCGGTGTCGGCCAGCGCCCGCGCCTGCTCGTCGAAAGCACCGGCGTGCACACGTATGTCGTCCGCCAGCCGCTCGGCCTGGCGCAGTGTCACCTCCGCTTCGACGGGTGCGGGGGCGGGGGCCGGGCGGGTGCGCGGGGGTGTCATCGTCCGGACTCCCGGACGGCGTCGACATAGCGGCGCACCCGGCCGGCGTCGACCCTGCCGCCCCACCCCCCACTCTCCAGGCACGTCCCCACGAACGCGCCGTCGGCGGCGGCGAGGAGACGTGCCGCGTTGCCGTGGTCGGTGTGTCCGGCCAGGATCACCGGCAGCTGCGGAACGGCCTCCCGGACGGACTCGATCATGCGCAGGGCCGTGCGCTCGTCGGGGTGGGACAGTGCCACCGCGTCGGCGCCGACGGTACGGGCCGCGCGCGCCACCTCCGCGCAGGTCTTGTCCTCACCGAACCACTTGAAGTGCATGGAGTCGATGTCCGCCACGATGCCGACGCCCTCCGCGTCGATGGAGCGCCGGTAGGCCATCACCTCCAGCGGGTCGGGCCGCACCATGCCGTGGGCGGTGAGGGTCTGGCCCACCAGCGCGCCGGCCCGCACGAAGTCACCGCCGGCCACCCGCGCCACGGCGAGGGAGGCCCGGGTGGCGTTGCGCATCATCTGGACGCCGACGCGGAAGTCCGCGCCGGTCGCCTCGGTGACCGCGCGCACGACCAGCCCCATCGCCGCCGTGCGCGCCGGGTCGGACTCGTCGGCGACGCCGTAGACACGGTCGACGGTCTGCACGAGGCAGCCGTCGGCACCGCCCTCGTACAGGGCCCGAGCGGACGCCACCGCCGTGTCCAGGATCTCGGGGAAGGTGTCGGGGCGGTGGAAGGGGGTGCCGGGCAGCGGCGCCAGGTGCACCATGCCGAGGATCAGCGCCTGTTTGCCGCCGGGGGAGTACCAGGTGCTCATGCGGCGCCCCGCAGGTACGCGTCGAGCCGGTCCAGGGCCGGTGCCAGGTCCTGCCAGGGCCGGGCGGTGGTGATCCGCATGACGGACCCGGAGAAGCCGAAGGTGAGCAGGCCGGGGAAGAGCGACACGCCCGTCTCCCGCAGCACGTCGCGGAAACAGTGGTAGGAGTCGTCCCAACCGGGCAGCTCCACCGCCGTGTTGATGGAGAAGTACGGCCGGAGCACCCGTGCCCGGGTGTCCGCGAGACGCACGGTCGCCGCGTCGCGCAGCGCGGTCAGGTCCGTCACCCGCCGTAGCCGCTCCGTCCGGTAGGTGCGGAAGGCATGGCGCAGTTTCTCCAGGTCGAGCCCGTAGGACGCCTCGAACTCCTTGAGTTCGCCGGTGCCGGGCTCGGTCAGTCCGGTGATCAGCCAGCGCTCCATGCGGGCCAGCACTTCCACGATCGTGTAGAAGAACGAGGGCGGCCCGCCGAAGGACGACGAGGCGTACTCGTAGTACTCGGCGATGAACGCCGGGTCCGCGAGGAACCAGCCCGCCTTGAGGCCGGGTGCCGACCAGGTCTTGGAAAGGCTGGAGACCCGGACCACGTTGGGTGCGGCGCGCTCGGCGCAACGCTCCTCGTACTCGCCCAGCCATTCGTGGCACTCGTCCAGGACGATGACGGTGGAGGGGGAGGCCGCGCGGACGAGGCGGCGCAGGCCCTCCTCGGTGACGGCCGCCCCGGTGGGGTTGCCCACGGTCTGGAGCAGCACCAGGGGTGTGTCGGGGGTGAGGGCCTCGATGAGCGGGTCGATGTCGGTGCGGCCGTGCGCGCTGTCCAGCGGCACCAGTTGCACACCGTGCCGGCGGGCGATCGTCTCCACCAGCGGCGGGTAGTTGGGGACGGCGCACAGCGCCGGTGCGGTGGCCGGGGAGACGCCGTGCAGCACGAAGTCGGCGATCGTGCTGACGGCGAAGGTACCGCCCATGGTCATCGCCACGTGTTCCGGCAGATAGCGCACGCCGGCGAGCCGGGCGCTCTCGTAGGCGGCGATCGCCTCACGCGCCGGGTAGCGTCCCCGCGAGTCGGAGTAGCCGTACCAGTCGCGGTCCAGGGCGAAGCGGATGCACTCCTTGAGAGTGTGCGGCAGACCCCACCGCTCCTCGTCGACGGCGCCGCCGGAGAGGAGGTACTGCGCCTGGTTGCGCAGCCCGCCGTACAGGTCGTCGCGGAAGTACCAGTTGAACAGTTCCTTGACGAACCGGACGGTGGCCCGGGAGGACAGCACCTGCTCCGGTTCGACCGTGCGCAGGGGGCGGCTGCCGCGCCAGATCTCGGCGAGGGCGGTGTGGTAGGAGTGCTGCCCCAGCTCGTGCTCCACCCGGCCCAGCCACAGGTCGCGCAGTTCCAGGGGGTCGTCGGGACGGCGGGCGCGGGCGAACACGTCGAGCACACGCTCGTCGATGCGGGTGGTGAAGGCGTCGGACAGGCCGGTGGCCCGCGGTGTGCGCCGGGATGTCGCCAGGGCCTCCGGTGACGCGTGGGAGGGACGCGGGACGGCAAGGGAGTCGAACAGTGTCATCAACTTCTCCGCCTTCGTGCGGTGGGGGGTCACGGCCTGCGGGTGACGGCGGCGGCCTGGCCGGGTCCTAACGGATACGGAGGCGCTGGAGGTGCCGTTGCCGCTGCGGCGGCGCGGCGGCGCCGGCGGTCCGGCCGTGGAAGTGGTAGGTGTTGTCGATCACCACGAGCAGTCCCCGCCGCCAGTGCACACCGGCCGCCTCGTCCGGCGCGTACATGGCGGCGAGCAGCTCGCGCAGCGCCGCGTTCACCGTCCCGGGGTCGGTGTCCGGATCGCTGTGCGTCCAGCGCAGCTCCTGGTCGAGGAAGTCCCGGTAGGAGAACACCCACCGGCCGTCCAAGTGGCGCGCGACGGGCGGCGCCTTCGGGCTGTCGCGGTAGCGGGTGCGCGACAGCACCCGGAGCGTGCCGGGCGACAGCCGGCGCGCCACCGCTCGCATCGGTGTCAGCACGGTCCGGGCGAAACTGCTCCGGTCACCGGGCTCGACGCACATCAGCACGATGTACCGGGGCTGGTCGGCGACCGCGGCACCGCTGCTCTCGGAGTGCAGGCTCAGCGAGTTGCGGGCGAAGGGCTGCAAGGACACCTCCGCCGTGGGCGCGTGCCTGCTGCGCAGGTTGAGGACGACACCACCCTGCACGAACGGCTGCACCGCGGGGTCGGACTCCGGTATCGCGGTGCCCAGGAAGCGGCCCAGCTCGGTGTAGCGGTCGTGCGGGAGTGGTTCGTCGAGCTGGACGGCGGCCAGGCCCCGGCCCCACAACTGCTCGGTGATCTCCTGATGCAGGCCGTCGGCGTCGTCGGTCCGGTGGCCCGGCAGCGCCCGTACCGTCGGACCGGGCAAGGGCGTCGCGTTGCTCAGCAACCGCTCCCGCAGGGCGACGTGGGGGTCGGACGGCGACGCCCGGAAGCTCCCTCGGACAGGACTGGGATGCGTCGTGGACAGGACGCCTGAGGGCGCGGAGACAGATCGTTCCATGGCTGTTTCCTCTGCTCGGACGTACGACACGGATGCCGATGGCCACTCGGACTCCGGCGGCCGGCGAAGCGGGGGCCGAAGCCGGTGGTCACGCCGCCGGAGCGACTGTAGGGACAGCGCCGGAACCGCCGGGCAACTGAGCGGTGCCCCACCGGACCGGCAGCGATAGCCGGCCGGTTAACAGGGCATTCTCCCGAGCGCCTAACGTGGCGGCCGCTCCGAGCCGTGGCCGGCATCCGGCGGGAAGTGAGGCGTTCATGGGTTTCACACACGGGCGCCGTTTCGCGCACTGCCCGTACTGCGGCACCGCGTACGCGGACGGTACCGACTGGCCGCTCGACTGCCGTGCCTGCGGGGAGACGCAGTGGCGCAATCCGCTGCCGGTCGCGATCGCGCTGCAGCCCGTGACGGGGGAGGACGGTTCGCGCGGGCTCGTCGTGATCCGCCGCGCCCTCCCCCCGGGGCTCGGCCGGTGGGCGCTGCCCGGCGGGTACGTGGAGACCGGCGAGGACTGGCGGGACGCGGCCGTGCGGGAACTGTACGAGGAGACGGGCTTTGAGGCGTCGGCGCGCGGCGCGCGGCTCTTCGGGGCGTACAGCACCCGGGACACCCTGGAACTGTTCGTGCTGCTGCCGGAACGTGCGGCGGCGGAGTTGCCCGAACCGGCGCGGACCAGCGAGACCCAGGCGTGTCGTGTGCTCGGCGAGGTCACGCCACTCGCCTTCGAGGGACACACCCGTGCGCTGGCCGCCGTTCTGTCCGGACACGCGGAGATGGACGACCGGGAGGCGACGGAAGCCGCCTTGGGGGGTGTGCACCGCACGGCCGGCCGGAGCGGGGGCCTGCCGTCACGGTGCGGGCGGGGGTTTGCCGGGGGACCCTACCTTCCGGGCGGCACCGGTACCGCACACGGCGACGGGGTGTAGTAGTACCGGCGGCAGGCGTTGACGAGGGTCTGCTCGGACAGCGTGAACACGTCGGCGAAGTCCACGCCGTCCGCGCCCTCCTGGTCGCACCCCACCACACGTCCCAGCACCACGACCGTGTCCTCGGCCGCGATGACGGTCTCCAGTTCGTGCCGCCGTGGTGAAGCGGCCTGTGCGGCCTGAGCGTTGAGCACCGCCTCGCGGCCGCTGCGCAGCGGGCTGCCGGGGTGGCTGAGGGTCACGTCCTTCTCGGTGAGGGAGGCGTACCCGTCGAAGTCCCCGATGTCCAGGTAGTGGTAGGTGAGCAGCACGTGTTTCACACCGGCCGCCGCCACCGCCGGACCGGCATGCGACATCCGCAAGAGGTCACCGTTCATGACTGGGAAGCCCTTTCGGAAGCGGTACGGGCAGGCGACGCCCCTTGAGGCGCCCCGGGTGATGATCCGACACCGGTTTAACTCGCCGCTATCGCACCGGCATCGTGGGCTGCCGACCAGCCGATGTCCACAGCGCGGTCACCCTTGGTGATGGTGCCCGTCAGTGCCGGGCCCGCCTCCGGTGCCGCGGTGTTCGGCTCGTGCTCAGGTTCGGTTGCGCAGGCTGATGACACTTACACTCACTCAGGTGTGTTGAACTGTGTTGCGCGTTGTGCGTGTTGTGCTTGTTGAGGAGGTCACATGTGCGCTGCGCAGGTCCAGCTTCGCGATCGGGCGGCGGGCTTCGCCTTCCAGGTGCTGGGCGACCTGGTGGTGAGCAACAGCCGGGGTGTCGTGCGCATCACGCCGGGCCGGCAGCAGGTCCTCCTCGCTGCCCTGCTGCTGGAGAGCGGGCGGTTGCAGAACGTCGACCACCTCATCCGGCTGCTCTGGGTGGAGGAGCCGCCGGAGACGGCCCGAACCCAGGTGCAGATCTGCGTGTCGCGGGTGCGCAAGGCTCTCGCGAGCGCCGGTGCCGAGGCCACCATCGTGACCCGTGCGCCGGGTTACGTCCTCCACATCGACGACTCCGCCCTCGACCTCAACGTCTTCCGGCGCGCCGTGGCCGAGGCCGACGCGCTGGCCCGGCAGCACCGGACCGCCGAGGCGGCCGCCGCCCTGCGCGCGGCGGTCGGGCTGTGGCGCGGCCCGTGCCTGAACGGTACGCCCAGCGACGCGCTCGCCCGGGTCGCCCGGCACATCGACGAGGAGCGGCTGACCGCCACCGAGTACTACCTCGAACTCGAACTGGAGCTCGGCCGCCACCACCAGCTCACCGCCGAGATAGCCGCCCTGGTGTGCGAGGAGCCGCTGCGCGAGCGGCTGCGCGGCCAGCTGATGCTCGCCCTGTACCGCTCCGGCCGGCAGGCGGAGGCGCTGGAGACCTACCGGGAGGGACGCGCTCTGCTCAGGGAGGAACTGGGCCTGGAACCCGGCGAGGACCTGCGCAGACTGGAGCAGGCGATCCTCACCGAGGACGCTTCCCTGCGACTGGAGCAGCCCGCGGTCGCCACGGCCGCCGCCGACTCCCGGCCCGCCACGGTCCGGCCGATCGAGGAAGCGCCTACGGAGACAACGTTGTCGGACGACCGTCCTCCGGCCAAGCGTGACCACGTACCGCGGCAACTGCCCATGGACACCGCCGACTTCGTCGGCCATCAGGACCTGATCGCCGAGGTGGAGTCCGTACTCACCAGCACCTCTCCGGACCGGGCCACGGGCATCGTGGTCATCGCCGGACGGTCGGGCATCGGCAAGAGCACCTTCGCCACCCGGGTCGCGCACAAGCTGGCCGAGACCCACTTCACCGACGGCCAGCTCTACTGCCGGCTGCGCGGCGGCCGCGCGGACCCGCTCGCGCCCCGGGAGGTCCTCGGGCGCTTCCTGCGGGCACTCGGCCTGCCCGGACCGGCGATACCGGACTCCCTGGAAGAGCGGGGCGAGACCTACCGCAGCATGCTGGCGGACCGGCGGATCCTGGTGGTCCTGGACGACGCGGTGAGCGAGGAGCAGATTTTCCCGCTGCTGCCGGGCAGCCGCTCCTGCGGCGTCCTCGTCACCAGCAAGGCACGGCTGACCGCGCTCCCCGGTGCCCACCGCGTCACCCTGGACGTTCTCGACCAGCGGGAGTCGCTGCACCTGATCGAGAAGGTCGTCGGCGAGGACCGGGTGCGCGGTGAACAGGAGGCGGCCGAGGCACTGGCCGCCACCGTGGGAGGACTGCCGCTGGCGCTGCGCATCGTGGCCGCCCGCCTCGCGGCCCGCCCGCACTGGCCGCTGGCGTCCATGGCGCAGCGCCTCGTCGACGAGAACCGCCGCCTCGACGAGCTGACCCACGGGCAGATGACCGTACGGGCCAGCCTGTCCGTCACCTACGACAACCTCGCCGACGCCGACCGCAGGCTGCTGAGGCTGCTCAGCCTCACCAAGGGCTCGACGTTCCCCGGCTGGATCGGCAGCGCCCTCCTCGACGCCCCCGACGCCAGCCCCTACCCGTCGGACCTGATGGAGCCGCTGGTCGACGTGCAGATGCTGGACGTCGTCGGCGCCGACGGCACCGGGGAGCCGCGCTACGGGTTCCACGACATCATCCGGCTGTTCGCCCGAGACCGGCTGCTCGCGGAGTCCGACGAGAGCGAACGCAGGGCCGCCATCCGCCGGATGAGCGGCGCCTGGCTGCTGCTGGTCACCAAGGCGCAGGAACGCATCTTCGGGACCACCATGATCAACGGACCCGCCCCGCGCTGGCACCCGTCCGAGGTGCATGTCCGCAGCGTCCTGTCCGCACCGCTGGAGTGGCTGCACACCGAACTGGAGAACCTCAGCCTGACGGTGGAGAGCCTGGTGCAGGAAGGCGAGGACGACTACGCGTGGGAACTCGCCGTCAGTCTCGCCCCCTTCTTCGAGGCCCGCGGCTACCTCGACCACTGGGCGCGCACCCACCGCAAGGCGCTGACCGCAGTGCGCCGCCGCGGCAACCGCCTGGGCCAGGCGGCTCTGCTGGCCTCCCTGGGCACGCTGCACCTCAACCGTCGCAACCTGCCCGAGGCGCGCAAGGCGCTGACGGCGGCGCTGGAGCTGTACGAGACGCTGGGACACCACCACGGCCTGGGCATGTGCCGCAGGGACCTGGGCATCCTGGAACGGCTCTCCGGCCGCGACGCCTCCGCGATGCGCTTCTTCCAGGAGGCGGAGTCGGACTTCGAACGATGTCCCAAGCCCTGGGCGCGGGCGTCCGTGATCGTCCAGCGCGCGGTCGTCCTGCTGCGGCAGGGTGACGTCCAGCGGGTCGAGGCGGAACTCGGCGAAGCGCTGGAGATCTGGCGCGACCTGAACTATCTGGGCGGACAGGCCCGCGTGCTCCAGCGCATCGGCCAGCTCCACCTCCACCGGAGGCAACTGGAGGACGCCAACAAGGCGCTCACCGAGGGCCTGAACATCGTCCGGGACGACCGGGACGTGATCGGCGAGGGCTACATGCTGCTCGACCTCGGCCGGGTGCACGCCCGCCAGGGCGACCTGGCGCAGGCGGCCGCCCTGTTCGATCGGGCGCTCGACCTGCGCGCCGGCATCATGGACCGGGTGGGCGTGGCCTCCGTCCGCGTGGACCTGGCCGACCTGGCGCGGCGGGCCGGCGACCCGGCCGGGGCGCGCGCCCTGCTCGCCGAGTCCATGGCGGTGTTCGCGACCACGGGCATGATCGAGGAACACAACCGGGCTGCGGACCTGCTGGCCACGCTGCCCGCCGCGGACCTGGCAGCGGAGCGGTGAGCCGGGCACCGGCGCGGCCGCCGGTGCGTCGGCGGGTCAGTGCGCCAGGCCCAGCTCCTCGGAGAGCGACGACGCCAGCTGCGGGCGCAACACCTTCCCGGTCGCGGTGCGCGGGATGCGCGGCACCGGCACGATGTGCGAGGGCAGGAGTGCCTGCGGGAAGCGCGAGCGCACCGCCTCCCACGCGTCGGCGGTGTCCCCGGGCCCGTCCAGTGCCACCGCCGCGATGATGCGCTCACCGGTGAACCGGTCCGGGACCGTGACACAGGCCGCGTCGCGGACCTCGGGGAGGGCGCGCAGAACCCGGTCCATCTCCTCCAGAGAGACGGTCTCCCCGGACACCTTGGCGATGTTCTTCAGCCGGCCGGTCAGCACGACGAAGTCACGGCCCTCGTACGTCACCCGGTAGCCGAGGTCCTGGGAGTGGAACCACCCGTCGCGGAAGGCGTCGGCGGTGGCCCCGGCGTTCCCGGCGTAGCCGGACATCACGTTGAACCCGCGCATGCACACCTCACCCACCTGACCGGGTCGCGCCGGGCGGCCGTCCTCGCCGAGCACCACCACCTCGTTGCCGTACACCGGCACGCCCACCGACGGGATGTCCGGCTCCAGCACGAACCGCCGGTAGGCCGCCTCCGGCAGGTCCGTCGGCATCGTGGTGGAGAAGTTCGTGGTCTCGGAGAGACCGTAGCCCTGGAGCACCCGGGCCCCGAGCCGGTCGGCGACCGACCGTGCCGTGCGTGCGGTCAACGGCGCCGCCGCCGAGACGAAGTAGTCGAAGTCCGCGGGCACCTCCGCGCCCCGCCACGCCTCCACGATCGCTTCCAGCACCCCCGGAACCACACTCGCGATACGCGGACGGTACCGCCGCAGCGTCCTCGCGTACGTCAGCGGCGAGAACGACTCGGCGAGCACGGTGTGCGCCCCGGCCGCCATGGTGCCCAGCACCGTGAAGTGCGCGCCGTTGACGTGGTGGACGGGCAGACAGCCCAGCACCCGGTCACCGGGGACCAGACCGTGGTGGCGGCGCACCGCCTCGGCGTTGGCGACGGCGTTCACGTGTGACTGGGCGACCAGCTTCGACGCCGCGGTCGAACCGGACGTCGCGAAGTACAGGGCGTCGGCCGCCGGGTCGAGCACCGGCCGGGGCCAGTCCCGCTCCGCCACGTCCTGCCAGCGGGGCAGCACCGTGCAGCCGGGACCGGGCGCGTCGGTGTCCGGCGGGCACAGCACGGCCAGCGCGCCCACGGCCTCGATCTGCTGCGCCCGGCGCTCCGGCGGATCGGCCGGCCCGAGTACGAGCAGCCCGAACCCGGCGCGCAACACGCTCAGCAGTGCCAGCACCGACGGCACGTCGTTGGCCGGGGCGAGTGCGAGCACGGCCGGCCGGCCGGCGCCGAACTCGGCGCACAGCCAGCCCGCGAGGGCGCGGGTGGCGGCCTCGGCGGTGCGGTAGTCGAGGACGGTCTCGGTGCCGGCGTGGGACACGGCGGTGATCAGCGGCGCATCGCCCCGGCGGCGGGCGAAGAAGCGCAGCGCGTCGAACGGGGTACGCCACACCGAACAGGGGAAACCGGGGCCGGCCCCCAGGTAGGTGTGTGCGCGCAGGTGGTCGGTGGACGTCATGGTGGTGGCAGCTCCTCGTGACGCGCGGCGGGTCCGGCCGGGTGGGACGGTCCCCGCCGGACGGCTCAGGCTCGGGAACGGGTGGGGACGCGCAGGGCACCGGGGCGGCCGGACCGTTCCGCCCAGGCCACCACCGCGCCGGTCGGCAGGGCCGCGAGCAGGAAGGCTCCACCCAACACGAACCAGCCGGGCGTCCCCCAGTCGATCAGCAAGACGGTCAGCACGGTGGGCGCCAGCATCATCGCCGTCCCGTAGCCGGTCATCGCGAACCCCTGGTACTGCCCCTGCTTGCCGGCGGGAGCGAGAGTGAAGGTGATGTGCCACGACGCCGCCGACACCAGCATCTCGGCCCACACGTGCAGGGCGCCCGCCGCCAGCAGCAGCACGGTCGAGGTGAGGGCGGAACCGCCCGCCGAGAGCGCGAACAGCGTACAGGCGGCGAACAGCACCAGCCCCGAGGTCCGGCACGCCCGGACCGCGCCGGGCATCGTGCTCACCCGGGAACCGACGCGCACCTGGAACAGCACGACGCTGACCGTGTTCAGCACGAACAACACGGTCACCATCGCCGTCGAGGCACGGGTGTAGGTGGTGATCCACAGCGGCAGCACGATCTGGAGCAGCATCGAGTGCAGAGCGAGCACCGCCCCGAGCGCCGTGAACAGCGCGAACGGCCCGTCACGCAGCACCGCCCACTTCGGCTCGCCCGGCGGCGACGCGGGTGACGGTGCCACCGCCGGCAGGGTCGCGAGCAGCGCCGCGGAGGCCAGGAACCCCAGCGCGTTCCCGCCGATGACGACGGCGAACGCCGTGGGGGTGCCCCTGTGCAGCGCGAGGCTCGCCAGCGCGGCACCGACCGCCATCCCGGCGTTGTTCGCCGAACGGATCATCCCTTGCGTCCGCACCACCTCCCGGCCCTCCACCAACCCCGCGACGAGCGCCTGCTGCGCCGCCCGGGCCCCGCGCTGGAACGCGGTGAACGCGCACGCCACCACCACGAACACCGGGAACGAACGGACCAGCAGGTATCCGGCCGCGGCGAGCCCGTCGAGCGTCATGAACAGCACGGCGACGCGCCGGGGACCCCGGCTGTCGGCGAGATGCCCCAGCGGCACGCCGGCCAGCAGGCCGACCGCACCCGCGATGGTCAGGCCCAGCGCCATCGCGGTGGGCGTCAGCCCGGCGATCCGGGTGAAGTACAGCGCCGAACAGGTCAGGAACGCGCCGTTGCCCGCGGTCATCAGGACCCCGGCGGCGATCAGCCGGCGCGCGGGGCCGGAGGTCGGCAACATCTGTGTGCAGGCACCCTTCTCAAGTGATCGAGCGGCCGGTTCAGGACAGCAGCAGCCGGGGCCGGTGGACGTCGAGCCAGGCCGCGAGGTTCAGACAGCGCTCCAGCCCGCCGCGCATGGCCGGGGCCTTCCCGTCGTTCACGGCGTTCTCCAGCCACGCTCTGCTGACCAGGTCGAACACCGGGTGGTCCGCCGTGACGAGGAGCTCCTTCGCCTGCCGGCGCAGCGCGGCCGTGTAGCCCGGGTCCTGGATGGAGGGATACGCGCTCTTCACCCGGTCGACGACGGACGCGGGCAGCAGGTCCCGAACGGCCGCTCGCAACAGGCTCTTCTCCCGGCCGTCGAAGCTCTTCACGGCCCACGGCGCGTTGTGCACGTACTCGACCAGGCGGTGGTCGCAGAACGGCACCCGCACCTCCAGGCCGACGGCCATGCTCAGCCGGTCCTTGCGGTCCAGCAGCATGCGCATGAACCGGGTGATGCCGAGGTGGGAGGTGACCCGCCGCACACGGGTGTCCTCGTCGTCCCCCGGCAGGTGTTCGACCTCGGCCACCGCGTCGGCGTACCGGTCCGCGATGTAGGCGGGCAGTTCGAGGGCCGCGAGCAGTTCGGGCCGCAGCACGCCGCCGTCCCGGCCCTGGCTGCCCGCGGCCACCCCGTTGGCGGGTGACATCCACGGGAAGGTACCCGCACGCTGCGCCGCCGCGGAGCGGTGCCAGTGGTAGCCGCCGAACACCTCGTCGGCGCTCTCCCCGGACAGCGCCACCGCCGAGTGCCGGCGGACCGCGTGGAAGAGCCGGTAGAGGGAGACGTCCGTGTCACCGGTGCCGCTCGGCATGTCCCGGGCGGTGACCACCGCCCGGCGCACGGCCGGATCGGCGAGGGAGCCGGTGTCCAGCAGGATGTCCGTGTGCGCGGTGCCCACGTGCGCGACCATGTCACGTACGTAGGGGGCGTCCGGTGTGGGCCGGGCCGCGTCCGGTACGTAGTTGTCGCTCTGCCCGGCGAAGTCGACGCTGAAGCTTTGCACCTTGCCGCCCCGGCCGCCCAGCTCCCGCGCGGCCAGTGCGGTCACCGCGCTGGAGTCCAGTCCGCCGGAGAGCAGCAGGCACAGCGGCACGTCGGCGACCAGCTGGCGGGAGACGATGTCCTCCAGCAGCCCCCGCACCCGGGCGACGGAGGTGTCCAGGTCGTCGGTGTGCTCCGCGGTGGACAGCGCCCAGTAGACGTGCTCGCGCACGCCCCGGTGGTCGACGGTGGTCACCGTGCCCGGCCGGACCTCGCGCATCCCGGCCCACACCGCGTGCCCCGGTGTCTTGACGAAGCCGAAAAGCTCCCGCAGCCCGTCCAGGTCGACGTTGCGGGTGGCCAGCGGATTGGCGAGCAGCGCCTTGGGCTCGGAGCCGAACAGCACGCCGTCCGCCGTCGGCTGGAAGTACAGGGGCTTGACTCCCAGCCGGTCGCGGACCAGCACCAGCTTCGCCGCGCGGGCGTCCCACACGGCGAAGGCGTACATGCCGTTCAGCCGGTCGGCGACCTGTTCGCCCCACTCCAGGTAGCCGCGCAGCACCACCTCGGTGTCGCCGGCCGTCCGGAACGTGTGTCCGCGGTTGCGCAACTCGGCGCGCAGTTCACGGTAGTTGTAGACCTCACCGCTGTAGACCAGGGCCAGACTGCCCGCGGGGACGTCCAGGGTCATCGGCTGGGTGCTGCCGTCGAGGTCGATGACCGCGAGCCGCCGGTGGCCGAGCGCGGCGTGTCCGCGGGGGTCGGTCCAGGTGCCGACCGCGTCCGGGCCGCGGCAGGCCATGGTTCCGGTCATCGACGTCAGGGTCGGCTGCTCCTGGTTCAGGTCGCGCTCGAAGGCGACCCATCCGGCGATACCGCACATGTCACTTGTCTCCCTGGGGAAGCGAGGGGGCGGGGTGGGCGTGGGCGGGGTGACAGGTCCGGCGGGCGGCTAACGGGGAGCGCAGCGCCCGGCGTCGAGCGCACACCGGACACGGCGCAGGCTGCTGTCGCGGCCCAGTAGCGCCAGCGTCTCGTACAGCGGCGGCGTGACCGGGCGCCCGGTCAGGGCGATCCGCAGCGCGGCGAACGCCCGGCGCGCACCGGTGCCCAGCCCCTCCTTCAGCCGGAGCCGTACCGTGTCCGCCGTCCACTCCTCCAGGCCGGCCAGGAGGTCCGCGGCCTCGCCCAGCGCGACGGTATCCGTGTCGCCGGGGTGCGCGGGCACACCGTCGTCGGGCAGGAACAGGAACTTCAGGGACTCGGCCGCCTCGACCAGCGTCTTCGCGGCGTCCCGCACCAGCGGGACGGCGCGCTCCAGCAGCTCCCGCTGGTCCGGGGAGGGGTTCGGCGGCAGCGCTCCGGTGCGCACCACGAAGGGCAGCAGCGCCGCCGTGTAACCGGCCGTGTCCATCCGTCGCAGGTGCGCGGCGTTCAGGTCGGTGATGACGGCCGTGTCCAGCCGGACCGGACGCGTGCGGATGCGGCTGACGTCGTAGTCCTCGATCAGCTCCTGCCGGGTGAAGACGGCACCCGCGCGGGAGTGCGACCAGCCGATCGAGGCGAGGTAGTTGACGACGGCCTCCGGGAGGTATCCCCGCTCCCGGTAACCGAGCACCTCCGCCTCGGGGACGGCCCGGCTGAGCTTCTTGCCCCGGGAGTCCAGCACCGCGGCGATGTGCCCGAACCGGGGGGTGAAGGTGCTGACCCCGATGCGTTGCAGCGCCGCGCACACGGCCAGCTGCCGGGGTACGGAAGGCAGTAGGTCGTCGCCGCGCACACTGTGCGTGATGCCCATCATCGCGGCGTCCACCGGACTGGCGAGGGCGAAGAGCGGGTCACCGTTGGCCCGCACCATCACCGGGTCGGGAGTGCTGCGCGACGGGAAGACGATCCTGCCGCGCACCAGGTCGTCGTAGACGATCTCCTCGTCCGGCATCCGCATCCGCAGCACCGGGGTGCGGCCCTCGGCGCGGTAGGCGGCTTTGCGCCGCTCGGACAGCTCCCGGTCGCCGTTGTCGTACCCGGCCGTCGCGGGCAGGCCGGCCGCCGCGTTGCGCGCCTCGATCTCCTCCCGCGAGGAGAACGACTCGTACAGCTCGCCCGCCGCGAACAGCTTGCGGGCGACCTCCAGGTGGATCTCCCGGCGTTCGCTCTGGAGGTAGGGCCCGTGATCGCCTCCCACGCCGGGACCCTCGTCCCAGTCCAGGCCCAGCCAGTGCAGCACCTCCGTCAGCGGTTCGTAGTACTCGGCCATGCCGGTCGCCGCGTCCGTGTCCTCGATGCGGAGCACGAACCGGCCACCGTGGTGCCGGGCCAGCGCCCAGTTGACGACGGCCGCACGGAGCAGACCGATGCTGGGCGGCCCGATGGGCGAAGGGTTGAAGCTGGTGCGCACGCTCGCGGCCGCCCCCAGGGAGGTGGGCTGCGGAAGGGGCATCACGGTCTCGCTTTCTGTCGCCTGACTGGCTTTTTAACCGGCCGCGCGGCCGTCGCCGGTAACGGCGGGGCCACCGGCGGGTAATGCCGGGGCCCGGCGGCCACGCGGCGGCGGGGAGCGGTCCGCGAGGGGCCCGGTTACCGGGGAGTGCGCGCGGATTACCGGACCCGTTCGGCGGTGGCCGACACAATGGCGGACCCGTCCGGACGTGAGGAGATCAGGATGCCGGGAAGCGCCTTGACGACACACACCTGGGAAGTCGCCGCGGACGCCGACGAGGTCCACGAACTGCTGTGCCTGAGCGACCGGTACCAGGGGGAGCGGTACGGCTCGCCCGTGCCCCGGCGCAACACCGCCACCTCCGAGTCACTGGTCCGCGACGGCATGGTGCACCTGATGCGCAGCGACGGCCGGGCCGCCGCCATGTTCACCCTCACCCGGGTACCGGCCTTCGAGGAACCGCCGGACGTCTTCCCGCGGGCCCTGGCGCCCGCCTACCTCAGCAGGCTCGCCGTCCGGCCCGACCTCGTCGTCGCCGCCTCGCTCGCCGGACCGCTGTGCGTGCGGCGGGCCCTGAAGCTCGCCGCCGACAGCGGTGCGGACGTGCTGCGGGCCGAGGCCAACCCCGATCTCGCGGCCACCGTGGACTGTCTGGAGCTGCTGGGCTTCCGCCGCTGCGGCACGGTGTTCGGCGACACCGCGGGACTGCGGCGGACCCACCTGTACCGCCCGCTGCCGTGACCGTCAGTCGGTGTCACAGCCGAAGCGGTAGACGGTGCGGTGCCGGTGCACCTCGCCCGGGTCGAGCCGCGCGGAGGGGTAGTCCGGACGGTTCGGCGCGTCCGGCAGCGCCCCCGTCTCCAGGCAGATCCCGCAGCGCGGCCGCTCGGCGAACCAGTCCCCGGTGTAGACGCCGACGGCCGGCTGGTCCGTGGCCACCCGCAGCACCCGGCCGCTGACCGGGTCCGACAGCTCCGCGAGGACCGGACCGCCCCCGGCGAAGAAGCAGTTGTCGACGGTGACACCGTCGAGCGGGCGTTCCACGGTGAAGTCCCGCGCGGTGCCGCGCACGTCCTCCGCGGGGCCGGGCAGCGGGATCAGGTCCGCGTCGAAGCGCACCGCGTACGTCGCGTCCAGCCGCAGGCGGTGTCCGTCGACGGTGCCCCCGCCCGCGAGATTCCAGAAGGCGTGGTTGGTCAGGCCCACCACGGTGGGCGCCGTGGTGGTCGCGGTGTACTCGACCACCAGCGTGCCGTCGGAACCGACGCGGTAGTGCGCGCCCGCCGTCAGCTCGCCGGGATAGCCCTGGTCGCCGTCCGGGCTGCATACCGACAGCCGTACCTCCAGGGCGTCACCGTCCCGCGACGCCTCCGCCGACCACACGCGCCGGTCGAGCCCCTCGGAACCGCCGTGCAAGTGGTGCGCGCCCTGGTTGCGGTCCAGGGTGTGGCGCTTGCCGTCGAGGTCGAACTCACCGCCCGCCACACAGCGGCAGTAACGGCCCACGGTGGCACCGACATAGGGATTGCGCGAGCGGTCGAGGTAGGCACCGAGGTCGGGCAACCGCACGCAGACGTTGGCGTAGCGGTCCTCCCGGTCCCGGGCACGGACGTCGACGAGGGTGGCGCCGTAGCTCCACACCGTCATCGCCGGCCCGGCGCCGGTGTCCAGCGTGTACGACTCCACCTCCGCCGCGGGACGTCCGGCGCGGGCGGGCGCGACACCGACGGTGGTGCGCTCTATGCGGGGACCCACGGCCACAAGGACTCCTTCCGGCACCGGCGGCGCGGTGCATGTCTGCCCAGGGATGACGGGCGGCCCGGCCCGGCCGTTCGACGGTAGCCACGAACACCCCGCACCCTGCCCACCGCGCGGTAACCGCGGCGCCGCGGTCCGCACCGTGCCGGTAACCAAGGGGCCGCCGCACGCCGGACACGGCAGTTCCCGCGGGTGGCGCCGCAGTTACCCGGCTGGTTTTCCGGCGGCGTTAGCTTGCGGAGCACGGCGACGGTCCGATCCCCGGCGGCACGTCCAATCGAGACAGGTGAGACGAGACATGGAAGACGGCCTTGCGCCCACCGAGGGCGCGGTGTTCGACCGCCTGCACACCCTCCTGTGCGACCTGTTGTTGCTGGAGTCGGTCCCGGCCGACTACGACCTCAAGGACAGCGGCGTCTTCAACTCCGCCAAGTTCCTGGAGCTGTTCGTCGCGCTGGAGACGGAGTTCGACATCCCCATCACCGGCGCCGACATCGAACAGGACACCTTCCGCACCCTGAACTCGATCACCCGGTTCGTATGCGCCAAGCAGGCGGTGGCCTGACGTGGCCGCCGGCATCACCCTCACCGGTTGCACCCCCGCCGACCACGCCGAGGTCTGCGCCCTCCAGGAAGGGCTGTGGGCCGGAGGGGCCACGGGCAACCGGGCGTACCTGGAGTGGAAGTACCACGCCAACCCCTTCCTCGACGACCGCTACACCGTGCTGGCCCGCACCGGGCCGGCCGACGGCTCCGCACTGGTCGGCATGGTCGGCGTGTTCGGTTCCCCCTGGGAGTACCGGGGACGCCGCTTCACCCTGCCCTGTCTGACCGACACGATCCTCGCGGACGGCCACCGCAACAGCCCGCTCTTCCACGAGATGGTCGACGAGGTACTCACGCGGCTGCGCCGCGACGGCGTCCCGTGGCTGCTCGACTTCGGCGACCAGGGCACCGTACCGGCGCTGCTCATCCGCGGCTGGCAGCAGGTCGGCGTCTGGGGACAGTCCGTGCTGACGCGGACCACCGGCGCCGGCCCCCACGGCCCCTGGGACGACCTGCCCGTCCTGCGCGGGGCGCGCTCCGGGCTGCGCATCACCGCCGCACGCACCCCCGACCTCGACGCCATGACCGACGTCGCCCGCGACGTGCCCGACGACGGCCGGGTCCGGGTGGCGCGCGACGCCTCCTACTTCGCATGGCGCGCCGCCAACCCCCTGGCCCGCTACTTCCACCTCGTCGCCCGGTCGGAGGAGGGACGCGCGCAGGGCTACCTCGTCGCCCACCGCTCCGGCGTGGACGGCGACGACGGCCCCACCCCGACCACGGTCGTGGAGTGCGAGGCCCGCACCGGGGAGGTCTACGCCGACCTGGTGCGCACCGCCCACGAGACCCTGCCCGGCACCCGCGTGCTGATGTGGACCCGGGACACACCGGAGGCGGCCGCCAAGGTCCTGGCCGACCTGGGCGCCGGGTTCGTCGAACCGACCGGCCGCCCCACCCGGGACCGGCCGCTTCCCAGCCTGCTGATCCGCGAGACCGGCGCCGCACCGGCCCCGGCCGGACTGCCGGACCTCACCCGGCTCGACGCCTGGGACTTCCGCGGTGTCTCCGGCCGGGGCTGGCGGTAGGGCCCTTGTGACGGATATCCGCGGCGTCGCGACGCCCGGCACCCCCATGCCTGAACGGCACGGCCCCGTCCCCACCCCACGCCGAGGGCACGCACCGGACGCCGCCCCATGCTCCACGAAGATCCATCGGAAGGGCCCCAGGCCGATCCGGAAGAAGCGGCGCCGGTCCGCAGCGGACCCGGGCCGTTCCACGAGACGAAGAAGGGCAATCACGTGACCGGTCACCGAGCAGGCGTGTTCCCGGGCGCCACCCTCGTCGGCGAACGCCGGCGGCTGGCGGCGTCCTCCGTGGTGGAGCTGATCGGCCGCCGCGCCGCCGCCACACCCGACGCGGTGGCACTCGAGTGCGGCGCGACCACGGTCACCTACCGGCAACTGTGGCGACGCAGCATGTCCATCGCCGCGGGACTGCGCGAGAGCGGCGTGGAGACCGGTGACATCATCGGTGTCATCGCCCGCCGCGACGCGGAGACGGTGGCGGCGATGATCGCGGTGATGGCCAACCGCGCGGCCTACGCGCCGATCGACCCGACCAACCCCCTCGGACGCGTGCGGCTCATCCTGGACCAGGTCCGGCCCCGCTGCGTCCTCTGGGACGGCACCGGCTCCGTGGAGTACGCCTCCGGCTCCCCGACGGTGGACACCACACACCTGCCCGACCTGCCCCCGGACGCCGCCGCCCCGGTACCGGACAGCGGCCCCCGCCACGACGACCTGGCCTACGTCGTCTTCACCTCCGGCTCCACCGGAGTGCCCAAGGGCGTGCTGGTGGAGCACCGCTCCCTGGTCAACTACATCGGCTGGGCGGCGACCCACGTCCTGCCGGACGCCGGCGGCGCCGCCTGCCCGCTGTTCGCCAGCATGAGCTACGACCTCGCACTCACCACCCTTTGGGTGCCGCTGGCGCACGGCCGCACCATCGTCATGATGGAGGGCTCCTGGGACTACGCGCGCCTGTACGCCGAACGGCCCCGCCCCTACGACTTCATCAAGGCCACCCCCAGCCACTTCCGCCTGTTCGAGCGGATGCTGCGGCCGGAGTACCGGTCGGCCGCCAAACGCCTGATGATCGGCGGGGAGCCCCTGGAACCCGCCATGCTGCGGCAGATGGGCGACCGGCTCGACGGTGTGGAGGTCGTCAACCACTACGGACCCACCGAGACCACCATCGGCTGCTGCGCCCACCGTTCCACGGTGTCCGACCTGCCCGACCTGCCCACCGTGCCCATCGGTTCGCCGGCCTGGAACACCGGCGCCTACGTGGTGGACGACCGCGGCGCCCCGGTCGGCGTCGGCGGCCACGGCGAGCTGATCATCAGCGGATTCGGCATCGCCCGCGGCTACCTCGGCGGAGGCGGTGGCGACCGCTTCTTCGACGACCCCGAATTCGGCGGCAGGTCCTACCGCACCGGCGACATCGTCGAGGTGCTGCCCGACAGGGTGCTGCTCCACCTCGGCCGCAAGGACGGCCAGCTGAAGGTGAGCGGCCACCGCTTCGAACCGGCCGAGCTGCGCCGCCACGCACTGTCCCTGCCGGGCATCGCCGACGCCGCGTTCGACGTCATCCGCGGCGGCGTCCTGGATGCGGTGGAGGCCTTCGTGGTCCTCGACGAGGAGGGCGCGCGGACCCCGCCCACGGAACGCGACATCCGCACCCGGCTCGCCTCCCTGCTGCCCGGCGAACTGGTGCCGCGGCGGGTGCACATGGTGCCCGTGATCGAGGTCAACGCCAACGGCAAACGGGACATCCAGGCCACCAGGGCGCTCGTCGAGGCGCGGACGGCCGTCCCCGGGGCGTGACGCCGGTACGGGCGCAACGTCCCGGCCCGGACCAGGAGAGGAGAAACCCATGCGGAACGTTCCCGCGCAAGCAGACCCGCGACCACCCGCGCACGACGTCGTCGTGCTGGGGGTGACGGCCAGCGACGCGCACGCGGTGGCCAACCAGCTCATCGCGCACGACCTGCGCGCCGAGGGCTACACCGTGATCAACCTCGGCGTCTGCACCCCCGTGTCGGAGTTCGCCCGCACCGTGCGGGAGAACCCCGGCGTTCTCGCCGTGGTGATCGGCAGCCTCAACGGGCACGCCCACCACGACCTGCGCGACCTGCCCGCCGCCCGCGCCGCCGGCGACCTGCCCTGCCCCGTCGTACTGGGCGGCAACCTCTCGGTGGGCAGCCACAAGGACCCGAGCGCGCTGGACAGGCTCCGCCGGCTCGGCGTCGACCACATCCTGACCGACCTGGACCAACTGCTCCCGTTGCTGCGCGAACTGGCCCGGCGGGCCGCGCAGCCCCAACTCCCCGAAGCCGTATGATCCGCGACACGCACCGCCCCGCAGCCGCGCGCCTCGCGGCCGACGTCGCCGACGCGGACCTCCCCTCGCTCGCGGACACCGTCCGGCACGTCCGCACCCGGGGTACGCCGACCGTCCGCGACGTCCTGGCCCGGTCGGTGGAGGACCGGGTGGTGGCCATCCAGCCACGGTGCGGGGTGGGCGGCCACACCGAGATGCTGGAACTGCTGCGCGCCCTGGACACCGGCGCGCAGCCGGACATCCTCACCGTCACCATCGACTCCCACACCCGCTTGGGCCGCTTCGAGGAGGCCACCCGGCTGGCCGCCGCCGACCCGGCCGCGCTCAACGGCTACCCGTTGGTCGCCCACGGCTGGCGGCGCGGCCGGGAACTCGTGGAGTCGGTGTCCGTGCCGGTGGAGATCCGGCACGGCTCCCCGGACGCCCGGCGGCTGTTCCGCGTCGCGATGGCCGCGGGGGCCACCTCCTTCGAGGGCGGCGGCATCTCCTACAACCTCCCCTACTGCAAGGACGTGCCGCTCGCCGAGTCCCTCGCCCACTGGCGCGAGGTCGACGCCATGACGGGCGATCTGACACGCGCCGGGCTCACCGTGGACCGCGAGTTCTTCGGCACCCTCACCGGAGTGCTGACCCCGCCGTCCATCAGCCTGGCCATCGGCGTCATCGAAGCCGCCCTCGCCGCCGCCGAGGGCGTCACCTGCCTGTCGGTGTCCTACCCGCAGGGAGGCAACGTCGCCCAGGACGTCGCCGCGCTGCGCGCCGTCCCCGAGCTGGCGCGGCGCTACCTGCCGACGGACGTCGAGGTCTACCCGGTGCTGCACGAGTTCATGGGCGTCTTCCCGGCCCGGCGGGCCCACGCCGAGCAGCTGATCTTCCACGGGGCGCTCACCGCCAGGCTGGGAGGCGCGGCCAAGCTCGTCACCAAGACCCACCAGGAGGCGCTGGGCATCCCCGACGCACAGGCCAACATCGACGGCATGCGCCTGGCCGCGGTCGCGAACTCACCGCTGCTGGACTTCGTCACCGTCGACGCCGAACGGGTCGAGGAGGAACTGGCCTGGCTGCTCGACGAGGTCGACGACCTGGTCGCCCCGGTGGTCGGCGCGGCCGACCCGGCACGTGCCGTCGTCACCGCCTTCGCCGACGGCACGCTCGACGTCCCCTTCAGCGCGAGCCGGTACGCCCGCGGTGACGTGCTGCCCTGCCGGGACGCCTCCGGCGCCGTCCGCTACGCCGTGACCGGTGCGCTGCCCCTGTCCCGCGCCGCGCTGAAGCGGCACCGCGACGGCCTCGGGCTCGCCGACGGTGCGCACTCCATGCGAACCCTGGTCGAGCGGGTCACGCGCGACATCAACCACTTTCCGCGCCTCTTCGGCGAGAGCGGGCCGTAGAAGCCCCCAGCACGTCCGTGCCGTCCGGCGCCGCCGGCCGCATCTCGTGCAGGTCGTGCACCGCGGCGGGCCGGACACGGACCGCCTCCCATCCCTCGGGGGGCTCGGCACCCACGTGGTAGGTGATGCACGCCTCGGTCGCCCGGCGCGTCTCCTCGCACACCCGGACCTGCCCCCGGGGAGCCATCGTCAGCAGCCGGAAACCCCGGTCGAGCGCGCCGCCCGTGACGGTCGGGACACCGCCCGGCGCCGCCGGGGGTGCCAGCAGGGCCTCACCGGTGGCCACGGCGACGTTCACTTCCACGGCCGGGGCACCGGCCGCCGGACGGCCGCCGCCGAGCCGTTCCAACAGGGCGAAGGCGGCGCGCACGGCCCGGGTGGCGTCGTCCCGGCGGGAGTGGTCGGCGCCGAACACGGCACAGAACAGCGGCGCCGCCGCCGATGCCACGACGCCCCCGTAGCGGGCGCTCTCCTGCCGCAGCACCGCCCCGGCGTCCGCGAGGGTCCGCTGGACGCCGTCCGCGCCGTGCTCGTCGGCCAGGTCGTGGCGGACCCACAGCAGGACGACGCTGACCCGTCTGCGTCCGGGCTCCGCGCTGTGCCGCCGGTGGTCGGGATCCATCCGCGACACCGTGCGGCTCGCGGGCGCGTCACCGGGGGCGTCGGACGGGTGCGGCCGGCCCACCGGCTGCTGTGCCACGAGGGACGCGACCCTCAGGCGCTCGGGCGTGCCTCGGCGCTCGACCGCCGGGGAGGCGGGCCCGTCCAGGCTGTCGGCGTGCTCCAGGATGGCACGTTCCAGTCGCCGGAGTTCAGGCGACGGTTCGAGGCCGTACTCCTCCACGAGCTCGTGCCGGATGCGCCGGAACACCGACAGTGCCTCGGTCTGCCGGCCGCACCGGTAGAGCGCCAGCATGAGCTGGGCGCTCAGCCGTTCCCGCAACGGGTTCTCGGCGACGGCCAGCTGCAAGGGGCCCAGGACCTCGTGGTGGTCGCCCACCGTCAGTCCGGCTTCGGCGTACTCCTCGAAGGCGCTCAGCCGCTCGCTCTCCAGACCGGCCAGTTCGGGCCAGTTCAACCCGTCCTCGGCCATGTCCGCCAGCGCCGCCCCCCGCCACAGCCCGAGGGCCCCGCGCAGCGTGCGGGCCGCCGCCGTGTGCCGGCCCGCACTCGCCTCGGCCCGCCCCTGCTCGACGGCTTCCCGGAACCGGAACAGGTCCACGGCCCGGGGATCGACGCGCAGCTGGTATCCCGGAGCACGCGTGAGCAGGTACGCCCGGGTGTCCGGGTCCCCCTGGGCGAGGTCGAGCCGCAGGCCGCGGACGGCGTTGCCGATCATTTTGCGCGCGGTACGGGGAGTCTCGTCCGGCCACAGCACGTCGAGCAGCTTGTGCGTGGCCACGACCCGGTTCGCGTTCAGCAGCAGACAGGCGAGCAGTCGACGTTTGATCACTCCGCCGAGCGGAACGGGCGTGCCGTCCACGCTCGCCTGGAGAGAACCCAGTATTCGGAATTCCACTTCCACTCCACCTCCGCTGGGAGAACCCCGTCGGCCGCGGCACCCGAGGCCGGGGCGCGGGTACGACCACTACCTCAGGACCAGGGGTTGGTGGTGGAGTGCAAGAGGCTGTCGTCGGCCCGGGCGGCGGAGACGTGCTGCGGCTTGGCGGCGGTCCCGGCGGCCGTCACCGCTCCCAGCAGTGCGACGGCGGTGGCGATGACGGCGGCGGCGATCCTGACGGACGCGCACCTGCCCGCGAAGTTCCGCTTCATGGCTGCTCCCTCACTTGTTCCCCCGCGGTCGGCTGGCTCGAAAGGAAGGTACGGGATACTGCAATCCCGTTCCTTTGACGCCGCTATCTCCGCCGAATACAGCTGCTGTCAGTCACGAGGGAAGGACGCCTCGATGCCGTCCCGCGCGGCGACGGCCGGTTCGCCGGAGGCCGTGGCGACAGTGTGCGTCGTCCCCTGCTTTCACGATGGGCGTTTCTGACAGGGGATTGAGCAGCTTCCGCGGGCCCGGGCGAGGGGCTGTGGCGGCGAGGAGAAGGGGCGGGTGCTGTCCTGCGGCGGGGTCTGACTCCTGAGATGCCCGACCGGAGTGTCCTGCTCACACCATGTCGACCACCGGCCGGGGGCGGGGCGTTGCCGGTCTCCGGCTGACCGGGCGTGCCTCGACAGGGGCCTGCCGGAAAGGCGCCACCACGATTCTGTCCGTCCGCACGGTCCGGTGCCGGCTGGAGATAAACCGTGGGCCTGAATGGGAACGAGCGTGATCGCACACCTTCCGCTTCGCGTTCTCGTCGCCGCCGGCATCCTGGGTCCCTCACCGGGTACCACCTGGCACATGTCGTAGAAGCCGTCCACGGCCGTCCATCGAGTCTTGTGCGGACATGAATGTCCGGTTTCGCGGTCCTGCGCCCGCAGGGTGTGCACGGCGGTGGTGATTCGCGCGTGGCACCTGAGAGCACGACGAGGCCCCCAGCTCCTTGGGTTCTGGTCTGGTCCGGCGGCATGGCTGGCGCGATGGTGCGTACGGCGCTCAGGTGCTGGGGCGGTCGGGTCGCGTGGTGCCATGCCGCTTCCCGTGCTTCGAGGAAGGTACGCCCTCCGCGTCCCGTCCCGAAGGCCGATCCACACGTCATGAGCAGTGGTCACTGTGCGGACGCCGGTCGGGCTTGCCTGCGTGCAGGGGTGGGCTCCTCCCCGTAGGAGGAGCCCACCCCTGCACGGGATGGGTGAGGGGTTATTCCGTGCGCAGGCCCGCTGGACGCATCATGCGCAGCAGCGGCGGCAGGCTGAGCAGCGTGACCATGCCGACCACGGCCGCGCCCACGCCGGTCATGGTCAGGACGCTCGCCCAGTCCATGGTCACCGGTGTACGGGTCATCTTCAGCAGTACTGCGCCGAGGGTGACGCCCACCGTCGTGGCCAGTACGAGACCGAGGCCGACCGGGAGGGCTGTCTGCCACAGGACGGACAGGCTGAGCGTGCGACGCCGGGTACCGAAGGCGACCAACGCCGAGAGCAGGTTCCTGCGTTCGCGCAGCTGCTCCAGTTGGGAGACCAGCAGGCTCGCTCCGATCAGTGCCAGCACGAAGGCGGAGCCGACGAACAGGCCGGTGCGGATGGAGGTGTACTTGGCGTCCTCGTGGGTCGCCGACCAGCCGAAGGTCTGTGCCAGGGGGTCGATGCGGGCGGCGACGTTGCGTATGTACTCCCGTGCGTCCGGCACCGAGGGGTCCAGACGCAGGTAGACACCGTCCGAGAACACCGCGGGCGCGGCCTTTCGGGGCAGGGCGGCGGGGGTGACCAGCAGACTGGTGTAGTCCTGCAGTGAGTCCTTGCGCACGTTCACCTCCCGGATGTTCGCCGGAACGGTCCAGGGCACCTCGAGGCGGCGTTCGGCGCCGTCGTACGACGGGTCGATGTAGAGCCGCCGACCGGGCTTCACCAGGGAGATTTCGGATGCGTTGCTGGGGTCCGAGTAGCCGGCCCGCGTTCGCGTGATGAACACGTCGCCGTCCTTGCAGGAGGGCAGTGTGGCGAGCTCGCGCAGGGCGGCACAGCTACCCACGGTCAGGCCGTTGCTGTTCTCCGGGTTGCGAGGTGAGTCCCCGTACTGGGAGCGGGCCAGGGCCACCGCGGCCCGGACCCCCTTGGCGCCGGTGAATTCGCGCTCGATGCCGGGCAGCGGCTTGCGGTCGCTGAAGGCGACCTGCATCTGGACCCGGTTGGGGTCCCTGCCGGTGTTCTTGGTGTACTGGCTCTGCGTTCCCGTGAAGAGCATCTGCAGCGCGATGGCCCCGGCCACCGCCACGGCGATGCCGTTGACCATGCGGGCGGCCGTGCCACTGCTCAGCTGCAGCCGTCGCACGGCCAACTGCCAGGACAGCGAGCCCTTGCCGAGCCGGACGACGACTGCCTCCACGACCCAGGGCAGCAGGGCGGTGATGCCGATCAGCAGCATCAGGACGCCGCCGATGACGAGGTACTGGTTGAAGTTTCCGTTCTTGTGGCCTTGGCCGATCATCGGGTAGAGCATGGCGAGGCCGGCGAGCGGCGGCAGCAGCCGCCACCACAGCCGGCGGCGGCGCTGCTTGGCCGCGCGCACGACCCCGAGGGGTTCGACGGTCACGCCGCGCATCGCGAGTAGGGTGACCAGCACCGCGGCGACCGGCACCGCGACCGCGACCAGTGCGGCAAGTGCGGGAGTGGGGTCGAGGTAGCTGGGCCAGACGCTCACGCCCAGCAACTCGCCGGCGCCCAGCTTCTGGCGGCCGAGCAGGAACAAGCCGGTGCCCACCGCCAGCCCGAGCAGGGCTCCGGCCAGCGCCTCGCCCGCCGCGATCCGCCGGGTCATGTGGCTGTCCGAGCCGACCAGGCGCAGCGCGGCCAGGCGCCGGTCGCGGCGCTCCCCGCCGAAGCGGACGGCGGCGGCGATGAACACCGCGACCGGCGTCAGCAGTACCACGAACACGACCAGGACCATGAGCAGCAGCACAGGATCGGTCTTCTCGGGCGTCGCGTCCGGTTTGCCGAACTTGGTCAGCCGCGTCACCAGGGAGGTGTCCGTGCGCTTCAGCCCCGAGGCGCCCGCGTAGTAGGCCAGTTCGTGCGAGCCGATCAGTCCGCTCTCGCCGATCGTGCCGGTGATCTTGTACGGCAGCCGTTCCCGCAGCAGTTTCGCGTCGTCCGAGGCGAGCAGGTCCTTGAGCGCGGGGGAGACCACCATCTCGCCCTTGCTCGGGAAGCGGTCGACCCCGGGCGGCAGCGGCGCCCGCCTGCCCTCGGGTTCGACGAACCGGCCCAGGATGTCGTCGTCGTGCCAGGTGGTGTCGGCGTCGGCGATCAGGAGCGTGTTGTCGGCCTTGGGCGGGACCTTACGGGCGTACACGTTGGCGTAGCGGGCGTCCTCCACCGTGCTGCGGGACGTGAACACGTTGGGCATCGCGGTGCACAACAGGAGCAGAGCCACGCCGAGGCCGACGCCGACCGCTGTCAGCGTCAGTCGGATCCAGCCCTCGCGGCCGCCGGTGACGGCGAACCGGGCTCCCATGGCCAGGTCTCTGGACCACTGGCGCGAACTCATACGGCGCGCTCCATGTCCCGGGACCTGCCGTCACGTACGACGACCTCGCGGTCGGAGTAGGCGGCCACCCGGGCCTCGTGCGTGACGAGCACGACGGCCGCGTTGGTGGAGCGGGCCGCGCCGGTGAGCAGTTCCATCACGCGCTCACCGTTGTAGGAGTCGAGCGCGCCGGTCGGTTCGTCGGCGAACAGCACCCGGGGGCCGGTGACCAGCGCGCGGGCCACGGCGATGCGCTGGCCCTGGCCGCCGGAGACCTCGCCGGGCCGCTTGCCCTTCAGGTCGTCGACCTCCAGGCGTTCCATCCAGCCGAGAGCCGCCCGCTCGGCTTCCTTGCGGGAGGCACCGTTCAGCCTGAGCGGCAGGGCGACGTTCTCCACGCATGTCAGTTCCGGCACGAGCTGCCCGAACTGGAACACGAAGCCGAACTCGGAGCGGCGCAGTCCGCTGCGCTGGGCGTCGCTCATCGTCGTCACGTCACGCCCGTTGTAGATGATCGACCCGGAGTCGGGCGGCAGGATGCCTGCGAGGCAGTGCAGCAACGTCGACTTGCCGGAGCCGGAGGGGCCCATGACGGCGACGACCTCGCCGGGGCAAATGGAGAACTCGGCGCCGTCGAGGGCATGGGTGTGCCCGTAGGTCTTGCGCAGGTCCTGCGCGATGAGCAGGGAACCAGGGGGAGAAGTCGTCATCGAGCCACAGCCTCACGGAGTTTGTCGAGTCGGGCGGCGGTCAGCTCCAGCCAGCGCAGGTCCGCCTCCAGATGGAACAGGGCGTGGTCGCAGATCAGCTGGTCCGCCAGATCGCCCCTGCGTTTGCGGTCGGTCAGGATGCGCATGGTGCGCAGGTGTTCGGAGCGTTGAACGTCCAGGATGCCGGCGGCGTCCCGCTGGGTGAGCAGCGCGAGGACGACTTTGGTGTAGAGGGCCGACTGGAGGTATTCCTCCGGCTTCTGTGGGGCCGCGAGCCACCGCTCCACGTCGGTGATGCCGGCGTCGGTGATCGCGTAGCGCTTGCGCTCCGGGCCGCCGCCGGCCTCGATCCCGTCGACCTCGACGAGGCCGTTCTTCAGCAGCCGCGACATTGTCGAGTAGACCTGGCCGTAGTGCAGCGGCCGGTCGTGACCGAACGTCTCGTCGAAGGCCCGCTTCAGGTCGTAACCGTGGCGCGGACCGGACTCCAGGAGCCCCAAAAGGGTGTGACCGATGGACATGACCCGCACTCTACACACCGTGTATACGCGGCGCGTATACGCAGAGTGTGTAGTTCATGACGAGGTTGTATGACAGCGCAGGTGAGGGAGCCGGGAACTCCGATCGTCACGGTTCGGAAACGGGCAGTCAGTTGCCTCGTCTGCTCATGACCCGCCTCGAACAGCTGTAGGTCGACCGGCGAGGCGCCCGGCCGGTCGGGCGGAGAGCCGCGGTCCGAGACCTTGCACCGTCACGGCCATCTCCTCGGAGACCATGTCAAGGCCGCCGGCCAGGCCGTCCGCGACTCGGCGAGGTCGTCCGGGCTGTCGAAGGTGGCGTTGGGGCCCGGTCACGCCAACCAGGTGCGCTCGTGCGAGGGAGGCGTGGGACGTGGGTTTGTAGACAGTACTGTCGCGGAGCAGCGCGAACAGCACGCTGCTCACGTCGGTCCACGTCTGCATCGACCGGAGCAGCTCGATCTCACCGGTGCGCCCCGCAAAGGCACGCCGTCGTAGCTCACTCAGCCGCTGCTCTCCGAGGACCCATCCGCCGCCGTGGAAGAAGATCGTCACGGGCGGCGGCCCGGAGCGCGGGACGGTGGCGGGGGCATGACTGTTCCCATCTCTGCAAGTCGCAGGAGTGGAGCAGCGGCAGCGTGATGCCGTCCGCGCTGAATCGCCGGCCCTGGCTGCCCCGTCGTATCCGTCCTGGATGTGGGCCTGCCGGTGGCGGTGCGCTGCGTACGGTCAGCGGGCGATCGAGATCGCGAAGGGTGTGAAGCCGGTGGACCGGATGACGTGCGGGACGAAGAGGATCGCGGCCTCGGTGGCGCGGGCGGTCTGGATTCCGCCGAGGTCGGTGATCCACTCCTGGTGCCAGCCGAGGTCGGTGAGCAGTTCACGGACGGTTTGCTTGGCCTGCGGGTCGTCGCCGGAGAGGAACGCGGTCGGTGTCCGGGTGAGCGTGGCCGGCGCGGTCATCACCGGGAACAGCATGGTGTTGAGGGTCTTGACGACGCGGGTTTCGGGGAGCGCTTGCTGGAGTTGCTCGGCGAGGCTTGAGCCGGGGTAGATCAGGTCGGCGGGCAGTCCGTCCGGTCCGTCGAGGGTGGCGTTGGAGACGTCGACGAGGATCTTGCCGCGCAGTTCCTCCCGTAGGGCGGCGAGCCGGTCCGGCGAGCCGGCTCCCGGGGTGGCGTTGATGACGATCCGGGCCGGCCGGGCAGCGTCGGCGGCGGCGCCCGGCGTGCGGTCCGCGACGCTCACCTCATGCCCTGCCCGGGTGAGGGCTGTGGCCAGGTTGCCGCCGACGCGGCCGTTTCCGAGAACTGCGATCGTGGTCATGATGATGTGGTCCTTTTCGTGGGCGCGGGTTGTGACGCGCGGTCAGCGTGAGAGCGTGGCGACGGCCTGGGCGTGGACGCCCGGGGCGGCGGCCAAGAGGCTTTCGCTCTGTGGGGTCCAGGGGCGGCCCTGGGCGTCGGAGATCTGTCCGCCGGCCTCGGTGACGAGCAGTGCGCCGGGGAGCAGGTCCGCGCGGGCGCCGGCGAACTGCCAGAAGGCGTCGATGCGGCCGGCGGCCACGTTGGTCAGGTGCAGGGTTGCGGGCACGGCGGTGCGCACGACGAGCGCGTCGAAGAGCATCGCGGTGATCGAGGAGCCGACGCGTCGCACGACTTTCTCGTCCTCGTCGGGCCGGGCCTGGCTGGTGGCCACGATGCTCAGGCCGAGGTCCGCGGTCTGGGAGACGTGCAGCGGCCGGCCGTCGAGGTGGGCGCCCGCGCCGGTGAGCGCGGTGTAGGTCTCGCCGGTCAACGGCAGGTGGACCGCGGTGAGCACCGGCTGGTTGTCTCGCACGAGGGTGGCGGTCACCGCCCACTCCGGCAGGGCGTGCAGGTGGTTGACGTTGCCTTCGGCCGGATCCACGACCCACCATTCGCCGGGCGGCAGCGCCCCGCCGTCGAGCTCGTCCTCCACCCAGCCGGCGTCCGGGCGCAGGCCCGTGAGGCGGGGGCGCAGGATGTCGAGGGCCGTGTCGTCGTTGGCGGCAAGGGCGCGCATCAGCTCTTCGCGGGTCTGGTAGCGGACCACCTCGCCGAAGCGCTCGCGCAGCGCCGAACCGGCCTCACGCACGGCGATCGCGGTCTGGGCGAGCAGGTCGGCGTCGGAGGCGGCGACGTCAGTGGTCTGAAGCGTTTCGGACATGGTGAACTCCCTTGTGAGTAGGAGGAGATGGAGCCGTTCGAGCCGGACTGTGCGCTCGGTTCAGCGCCCTGGTCTCGAAGGTATAGAGCCCCTTGATTGACTTCAAATGCATGTCAGGCACGGCTAGGATTACTCGCGTGCAATTGGATTTGAATCTGCTGGCCGCGCTCGACGCGCTGCTGGAGGAGGGCAGTGTGGCCGGGGCGGCCGCACGCATGCATGTCACCGCCCCCGCGATGAGTCGGAGCCTGGGCCGAATCCGTCGCACCACCGGGGATCAAATCCTGGTGCGCACCGGCCGCACGATGACCCCGACGCCGTACGCGATCGCCGTCCGGGAACAGGTGCACGAGCTGCTGCACCAGGTCCAGGGGGTGCTGGCACCGAGCCGTGAACTCGATCTGGCAACGCTGGAGCGCACCTTCACACTCCGCTGGCACGATTCCCTGGTCGCCCTGGGCGGCCCCGCGCTGCTCTCGGCCGTGCGCGGACAGGCGCCGGGCGTGCGGTTGCGCTTCGTCGCGGAATCGAGCATCGACACACCCGAGTTGCGGCGTGGAGAGGTCGATCTGGAGGCGAACGCCAACCGGCCGAGCGCACCGGACATTCGTGCCGAGAAAGTGGGCGAGACCCACCTCGTCGTCGTGGTGAGGCAGGGGCACCCGCTCACTCGTGTCAGGACCGTCACCGCGAAGCGGTACGCCGCCGCTGAGCACGTCACCGTCTCGCGACGCGGAAACCTCAGCAATGCCCTCGACGACGCCCTCGCGCGGCTCGGCCTCACCCGCCGCGTGGTGGCGACCGCGCCCACGGAAGCTGCCGCGTTGGAGTTCGCGTGCGGCTCCGATCTCCTGATCAGCGTCCCCGAAGCCACCGCGCGGTCCGCGGTCGCCGACCTCGGCCTCGTCGTGCTCCCCCTCCCGCTCGAACTGCCGTCGGCACCCATATATCTGTCGTGGCATCAGCGCTACGACACCGACCAGGCCCACGCCTGGCTGCGCGGGCTGGCGCGAACCGCGCTCGCCCTGCGAGGAGCGTCGTAGGCGGCGCCGTCCGGCCGCTTCACCCATGCGTCACGCGACCACCTCGACGCCGCAGGCCGGCCGGTGCACCCGCGTCAGATCACCGGCCCCCGGCGGTAGGCACGACCAAACTGAACGGGGTCGCGAAGCCCGCGTGCCTCAGCGGCGTGACATTCATGGACTCCAGCGGGATCAACGTCTTCGTCGCCGCCCACCGGTGCGTGAGCGACGCTCAGGGGTGGCTGCGTATCGCGGGAGCTCAAGGGTCCGTGGTGCGTCTGACGCGACTGGTCGGCATCGGCCAACGGCCGCGTTCAGGACACTCTCCGGGGTGCGGTGCGTCACCGGGCGGCGCTCTCAGGAGGGACTCGGGGGGTAGGCCGTTGCGGCTCTTCGCTGCGGGTCGGGTCTGGTTTCGGGCGGCCGGCTGCGATTGCCGTGCCAGTCCAGTAGCAGGACCGTGGCGTCGTCCTTGAGGCTGCCATGGCAGGCGTCGAGCACCGCGGCGGTCAGGCTCCGGACGGCTTCTCGCGGGTGCAGCGCGCGGGTGTCGTGAACAACCGAGGCCAGGTCGACGGCCGCGGCACCGCGCTCCTGCATGCCGTCGGTGAGCAGGACCAGGCGGTCCCCGGGACGCAAGTGCAGTTCCTGTAGGCGGTAGGTGGTGGGCGCGGCCACACCGAAGGGCAGATTGACGGCGAGTTCCACCTCTTCGACGGCGTTGTCACGCAGCAGCAGCGGCCGAGGGTGGCCGGCGTTGACCAGTTCGCACAGGCCCGTTTCGAGGTCGACGCACAGCAGCTGTCCGGTGGCCAGGCCGCGGCCGTGGCTCAGCAGGGCCTCGTGCGCGTGGCGGGCCTGATGGAGGGCGTCACAGCCGCTGCGACGTGCCCGCCGCAGCGCACCGACCAGCAAGCTGGCCAGCAGCGCGGAGTTCGTGTCGTGACCCATCGCGTCGGTGATCGACAGGTGCAGGGTGTCGCGGTCGAGGGTGTAGTCGTAGGTGTCCCCACCGATGTCGTCGGCCGGTACCAGCCCGGCGGCCAGAGTGAACTGGGCGGCCTCGCAGCAGGGGGCCGAGGGCAGGAGTTGGTGCTGGATCTCCGCGGCCAGGCTGGTCTCGGTGGTGCGCCCGCCCAGGTGGTACAGATCGGTGAAGCGGCGGTCCGTGACGATGATGTAGGCCAGCGCGTGGGCCGCGTCGCGGACCTGGCGCAGCACGGTGTCGTCTGCGGACTGCAGGCTCACCTCCAGGACGCCGATGCAGTCGCCGCGGTTGGTGACCGGCGTGATGACGCGCCGTCCGCCCTGCCCGTCCGGCTCCACATGCTGACGCTGGCTCTGCAGAACGCTGTCGTAGACGCTGCCCTGCAGGTCGATCGGCTCGCCAGGGTCGGCGGGCTCATCGCCGGCCGCGGCGAGGCGTACCAGCCGCTGGCCGATGAGGTCGACGAACAGGAAGGACACGGTCTCGGCACCGAACCGCTTCTGCAGGTCGTGTGCCACGACGTCGACGGACTCACCGGGCGGGGCTGCTTCCGCCGCGGCCAGCAACTCGCCCAGTTCCAGGTCTCCACCCTTCACAGCAACCTCCTGTCGGTTGCCCCACCTTCTTCCCCGAGTCTGCGCAACCTCACCTGATCTGCCTGTTCTGCCTGGTCAGGACAGCGGGCCAGATCGGTACGAGCAGGCCCCGGGACCGTCAGGCGGCGGGAACGTTCACGGGGTTTCCCGACCTCGCGCGTGCTGGATCCGTACTCCGCGAGGTGGCTACCAGCGCTATCCGCCGGTTGGCGGGAGACGTCGTACCCTCATGTAGCGATTGGGGAGAGGCGGGGCGCTGACCTGGGGCTTCCTGCCAGGTGGTCCCGATGCCGGAGGAAGGGATGGCACCGGCTCGGACGGGCGGTTGTCGCCGGGCAGCCTTGCGACGACAACCGACCGGGCTGAGTGGGGCGCACCGGCCTCGTGCGGCCTGCGGATCACCGGCTTTCGTGAGCTCCAGGAGGGCCAGGCCGTGACGTTCGACGTCACCCAGGGCCAGAAGGGTCCGCAGGCCGAGAACATCAACCTGGTCTGACCTCGCAGACCTGCCCGAGAGGTTGCGCACGCCGCGTCAGGTGGCCGCCGCCCTTGCAGGCGGATGACGACCAGCGCGACGAGCACAGGCGAAAGTCGATTGGGTCGATTCCGATCGGTGCCGTACAGTTCACCGTACCGACGCGGGGTGGAGCAGCTCGGTAGCTCGCTGGGCTCATAACCCAGAGGTCGCAGGTTCAAATCCTGTCCCCGCTACTCAAACGTGAAGGCCCGGCATCCACCGGGCCTTCACTGCGTGTGTGCCGGTTCGGACCTGGCTCTCGGCGAACAGGGCACCGCGGTCGCAGAAGGCGTCAACGCACTGGGCTGCACCGAGGCCGTACGCCGCCTCAGCCACCGTGCTCACGGAATCGTGGGTCTGACACAAGGCGGCAATCCGTTTACACGGCACAGCCTGCCGTCCTGCCGGCAGGCTGCTCCGACGGATCAGACCCCGCCGACCATGGACAGACAGCAGGGACATGGGCATCGCTGGTTTCCTGGCTGGTTTTCGGTCGTCCCGATCAGTGGCGCGATCCCAGTAGCTGGCCGCCTCGCGCCGATGCGGTGCCCGCGCTCAGTAGCGGAGTGTCGGCGACGGCTGAAACGTTTCAAGCGTCCCCGACAGCGGAGGACGACAAGAGTGCCGTCAGTAGTTGGTGAGGCGGAAGGAACAGCCGACGGCCTTGATGCGATGCCAGACGGTCACGAGCACGGTGATGCCCAGAGGGAGTGCGCCTGGTGTCGGCGGGCATCTCGCTCACAGCTGTGCTTCGCCGTCGGGGCGGGGTGCCGGAACGGCCGGAACGCCGGTGTCGTCGTCCGTCCCGGTATCGAAGGCGTCGAGGGGGCTTCAGCGCACTCACCCAGCATGCGCCGGCACGGTCGAATCGCCGGCGGATGACTTTCACGGGATCTGCCGGTCACCCGGCGGACACAGATGGTTCACCGGGCGCGCGTGGGTAACCCGACAGATGGCTCCCACCGGCCGCGCAGAGCACCGGCCGGCGGCGGCCCAGAGCCACCCGCGCTGGAGGAACCTCGTGAACGGCGAATCGACCACCCCATCCTGCGAGACGCGCTTCCCCGCAGTCACGGCGAGCATCACGGCCGCCCGGCACTGGGTCCGCGACTGCGTGGAAGGTTTCGGCGGCCCGCCGCGCCGGCACCGGATGATCCAGACCGCCGAACTGCTCGTCTCGGAACTGATCACCAACGCCATCCGCCACGGCTCCGGCCCGCCCCTGATCAAGCTCACCTGGAACGGGCGGTGGCTGCGCATAGCCGTCAGCGATTCCAGCGACCGCTGGCCCCGCAAGCGCGCCACCGCGAACACCGAGCCCGGCGGCTTTGGCATCCAACTCCTCGACCGACTCGCCCGACGCTGGGGCGTCACCCCCCGTCACCCCGGCAAAACGGTCTGGGCCGAACTCAGCCTCGACTCCTGAGCGCGGTGCGGAGCTGACCACCAACAGCGTCGTCCACGGCGCCGGCTCGGGCACGCTGCGGATCAGGGCCGAGCGCGACCGGATCGTCTGCGAGGTCCACGACGGCGGACAACTGAACGATCCCCTGGCCGGTCGCCACCCGTCCCGTCCCACGCAGCCCGGCGGCCGGGGACTCCTACTCGTCCACCCACTTGCGGACCTCGTCCGTGTCCACACCGGCCCCGACGGCACTGACATTCGCCGCCACCTCCCCGGCTGACCACGACAACGCGGCGGGCCCCGCCCACCCACTCATGTGTTTTCGACGACTCCTCATGTGGGGTGCGGTCCCACCCTGACCTGCTGAGGTGGCTGCCGACCCTGTGCCCGACCTCGGTGCCGGAGGCGCCGCGGCCGGAACGGGACCGTGCTGCCGGGCTGTGGCTCAGGCGTCGATGATGACGGGGATGATGAGGGGCTTGCGGCGGTGGGTGCGGAACGCCCAGTTCGCCACGGCGCGGGCGAGGAGTTGTTCGAGTTGGCGCGCGTCCCCGACGCCTTCCTCGGCGGCGGTGGCCAGGGTCTTCTCGATGACGGGGATGACAGGCTCGAAAGTGGTGTCGTCGTGGACGAAGCCGCGGGCCAGGAAGTCGGGGGCTTCGGCGAGGGCGCCGGTGTCCGCGTCGACGATCGCCACCACCGTGACCACGCCTTCCTCCGCGAGGGTGAGGCGGTCCTTGAGGGACGCCTCGGTGGCGCCGCCGACTTCCATGCCGTCCACGTAGACGTTGCCGGCGGGGACCTTGCCGGTGATGGACGCGCGCCCGTCGACCAGGTCGACGACGACGCCGTCCTCGGCGAGGACGACCCGGTCGGGGTCGACACCGGTACGGATGGCGAGGTCGCCGTTGGCCCGCAGGTGGCGCCATTCGCCGTGCACGGGCATGACGTTGCGGGGCTTGACGATGTTGTAGCAGTAGACGAGTTCGCCGGCGCTGGCGTGTCCGGAGACGTGCACCTTGGCGTTGCCCTTGTGGACCACGTGGGCGCCCCACCGGGTGAGTCCGTTGATCACCCGGTAGATGGCGTTCTCGTTGCCGGGGATCAGCGAGCTGGCGAGCAGGACGGTGTCGCCCTTGCCGATGCGGATCATGTGGTCGCGGTTGGCCATCCGCGACAGCGCGGCCATCGGTTCGCCCTGGGAGCCGGTGCACACCAGAGTGACCTTGTGGTCCGGCAGCTTCTCCAGCTCCTTCGTGCTCACGACCAGACCGGACGGGACCTTCAGATAACCCAGGTCACGGGCGATGCCCATGTTGCGGACCATCGACCGGCCGACGAAGGCGACCTTGCGGCCGTGCTGGTGCGCGGCGTCCAGGACCTGCTGGATGCGGTGCACATGGCTGGCGAAGCTGGAGACGATGACCCGTCGCGGCGCGGTGCGCATCACCTGCTCGATCGCCGGGTTCAGCTCACGCTCGGAGGTGGTGAAGCCGGGTACTTCGGCGTTGGTGGAGTCGGTGAGGAACAGGTCCACGCCCTCCTCGCCGAGGCGGGCGAAGGCACGCAGATCGGTGATGCGGTCGTCGAGAGGGAACTGGTCCATCTTGAAGTCGCCGGTGTGCAGCACCATCCCGGCCCGGGTGCGGATCGCGACCGCGAGACTGTCGGGGATGGAGTGGTTGACCGCCACGAACTCGCAGTCGAAGGGCCCGAAGCCACGCCGGTCGCCCTCCCGCACCCGCACCGTGCGCGGCCGGATGCCGTGTTCCTTGAGCTTGGCCTCCAGGAACGCCAGCGTCAGCTTGGAGCCGACGACGGGAATGTCGGACCGCTCGCGCAGCAGGTACGGCACGCCACCGATGTGGTCCTCGTGGCCGTGGGTGAGGACAACGGCCACGACGTCGTCCAGCCGGTCCCGGATCGAGGTGAAGTCCGGCAGGATCACGTCCACGCCGGGCTGGGTCTCCTCGGGGAACAGCACGCCGCAGTCGACGATGAGCAGCTTGCCCGCGTGCTCGAAGACGGTCATGTTGCGGCCGATCTCACCCAGGCCGCCCAGGGCGATGACCCGCAGCCCTCCTTCGGGAAGGGGCGGGGCGGCTTTCAGTTCGGGGTGCGGATGACTCATACCCTGACGGTACCCGGAGAGCGGGACAGGATGATCCACTGCCTGCGGGACCTGAGCCCTCGATACGAACCGCCGCCGACGACGTACTGCCGCTCGCCGACCGCTGGCCGGTGATGGTCCGCTGCTGATGCCGAAGGGTCTGTCCCGACAGGGGCGTGCCTGACCAGGCGCCGACACTGTTCCGACCGTCCGTGCGGTTGGTGCCAACTACGCGATGAGCCATCGGGTCGGAAGCCGGCTCCATCGGGGCGGCCCGGGCCCGCTGCATGCTGGCCCAGGATGTGGAACGACGTGAACCGGCCCTGCCCGACCGAACCGAACCGTCGCCGGCGCGGGAAGTCGGATCCGCGCGATGCCCAGAACGCGGCCAACGAACGCCGCACCCAGGAGGGCAGGACCCGCCGTGAGATCATCCGATGCCTCAAGCGGTATGCCGCCCGCGAGGTCTTCGACCTGGTCAGACCGGTTTCTCGCGCCCCCGCGTTATAGGGGCGTCCGTGACAGCCCGGTGATAAGGCGAGGCCACGCCGGGGAGCATGCAGTCGATGGCTCATCCAGCACGGCACCCTGAAGAGCCCGGGGCTGGAAAGCATGAATACTCCCTTGGACTACCTGCCAGGCGGACGCAACGGAGCGAACCGTGCCGTCATCTGTGACGTGGACGGATGGGCGCGAACCAACTACGACCCGGCGGCCATGAACAGCGCCACCGACGATCCGAACTGCGACGAGTTCACCTTCAACGCCTCCTACAACAGCGGCGGACAGCCAGCCAGCCTCGACGGACTCAACCCCGTCTCCACCGGCGCCGAATGCACGCAGACGTACGCGCAGATGGACAACGGAACTATCCGTCTCAGAAACCTTCCCGGAACGATGCCCAGTTTCAGGGAGGTATGCGGAAGGTCTTCCATCTCCGGGGTCCAGAACAGCGGATCCACGGCAGCCTTTTCCGCAGGATTCGCCAAGAAGATGCGTCTCATGGACAGGGACGCCTACTGGCTGAACACCGACATCAAGGGTGACTGTGCTACTGGAACCGGAACCTTCATGCACTGCACCATGACCACGAACTAGAAACTCGAAAACCAGCTAGGGCGGCTGGTCTACCAGCCGCCCTTCGCATGTCACATGAACGGATCCAGTAGCAGCGCCATCGGGAGATCGCCCGACTCGACCGCCCCTCTGGGAATCTTCAGATCAGTGTGCTCGCCGACTGACCTCCACACGGCGGCATGAAGCCCAGCAGAACTCTGCTCCACAAAAGCCCGCCACGCCTCCGGAGAAGAAAACTCATCCGGGTCCGGCCACACGGCGCCATTGCTCCGCATCCGGCTGTTGAGGTGGTGAGCCCTACTGGACTCACCACCCGGAGCAGGACCCGCCAGGCTGTGCCGGAACTCTGCCCGGAGAAGGCCACCCTCACCAGGTGCGTAGAACAACCACGACGGCTGCACCGCGACATTCGCATACAGGCACACGAACTCCTCACCATCGTGAGGGACCACAAACCCGTTCCCGTCAGCCCAGTGCTGATACCAGGCGCACACCCCGGAATCCTCCAGGACGTACGACCACTCACCGGACGTGCCGTACATGCAGGGTGTCCACGGGGCATCCACGGACAGAGAATCAAAATCACGGTAGTGCGCACGTATGCCGATCTGGTCATCTCCAGCACCCATGCGCCGCAGGAGGTCCTCCACCGGAAGACCACGCACAGCGGTCAGCGACACTCCGCCACGCATACCGGGACCACCCATCGGTTTCTCGAAGCAGTGGCCGCCAAGCCACTCGATGCTGTCACTCACTTCAACTCCTGTTCGGGTGTCACGTCGGCGATGACGGCATTGCGTACGGCTGCCGAGACGGTCGGGGCGAAGGCGTCGGGGGAACCTCGGACGCCGTACCTCGACTCGCCGTCACGAACATATAGTCCACGTATCGTCGCAGTTCAGAGTGGAGATCCGGGATCCTGCGGTCGGTAATGTCGAATGGGCGCCTCGCCGCACGGGATCCGGGTGATCGTGGGTGACGTGCAGGGCAAGGGACTGGCCGCGGTGGAGACGGCGGCCGTGGTGCTCGGCGCGTTCCGGGAGGCGGCCCACGACGAACCTGACCTGGTGGGGCTGGGGGAGCGGCTTGAGCGGAGCGTGGCCCGGGAGCTTGAGGGCGAGAAGTTCGTCACGGCGGTGCTCGCGGAGATCGGGTCCGGTCGCGAGGTCGTCTTCCTCGACTACGGCCACCCGGCGCCGACGCTCGGACGGCAGGACGGCACCGTCGACTTCCCGCAGCCGCCCGCGTACGCGCTTCCCCTCGGGCTCGGCGCCCACGGCGGCGAGGGGCCCGAGCCCTACCGGGTGGCCTTCGCGCCCGGGGACCAGCTCCTCCTGTACACCGACGGCGTCACCGAGACCCGGGACGCCCAGGGCTCCTTTTACCCCCTCGGCGAACGCCGACCTTCTCAAGGAGCCCGAGGCGGACCAGGCCCTGGAGGTTCTTCGGGAACACCTGGTCAGACATGCCGGCGGGCCGTTCCATGACGACGCCGCGATGCTGCTCCTGCGCTACCACGGCCATGGGGAAGGAAAATCTGTTCCCATCGGGTGAGGGAGCGCCGACTTCGGCACGGTAAAAAGGACCTATGCCGGAGCACGAGACCCCAGCAGGGGCCATGGACGATGTCGACGCGGTCACCAGGGCGGTGCTGACCGCCTCCCGCCTGCTGGTGGCCGTCTCCGCCCGTTCCCTCGCCGAGGTCGAGGAGCGGGTGACCCTGCCGCAGTTCCGGATGCTGGTCGTGCTCGCCACCAGAGGGGCCACCAAGCTGGTCGTGCTCGCCGACCTGCTCCAGGTGGCGCCGTCCACCGCGATGCGCATGGTCGACCGGCTCATCGCGGCCGGGCTCGCCGACCGCCAGACCAACCCCGACAACCGCCGCGAGACCCTGCTGCAGCTCACCGACGAGGGCCGACGCACCGTCGAGCACGTCACCGCCCGGCGCCGTTCCGAGATCGCGGGGATCGTCGCCCGGCTCGGTCCCACGCAGCGGCTCGCGCTGATCGAGGCCCTGGGCGCCTTCAACCGGGCGGGCGGCGAGCCGCCGGCGACCCTCCCCGCCGACAACCCGGATCCGCACCCGCTCGGCTGGGCCGTCGACGAGGCGATGGTGCACGACGTGTGACCCGCACCCGACCGGGCCGGAACGCGCGGCCGGCCATGATCCGCATACGGGCACGTCTTCTCCGGATCCCCCCTGTCTTGCATAATGCAAGGGAATGGTGAAGGCGGGCCTTGCCGCCCGCTCCGCGGTACGTGCCGCGCGAGTGCGACCGGCCGCGACAGCACGGCCGCACAGCGCGGGTGCCGGGGGTCTGAGGAGGCACGCAGGGAATGGGACTCGCGCGTAGGACGCGAACTGCAGGCCGGACTGCGCCGCCGAGGTCGCGACGAACTGCAGCTGTTGCGGGGTCGCCTGGTTGGGCAGCGTGATGTTCAGCATGGGCGCGATCTTGCGGCACAGGTCGTCCAGCCCGGCATGCCCCACGACCAGATGCCTGCCCGCCTCCTTCATCTCCGGCGTCGAGCCCTTCTCCAGCGCGAGCTCTCCCAACGGGTACTCCCACGGTCCTGCCGACCGGACCTTGACGGAAGTCGCGGTCCCCCTCGGTCAGCGGTCCCCACTGGGTGTTGGCGATGATCCGGGACGGATCGGAGGACGTGGTCCGCACGCCGAGCATGCCCGGGTGGACGAGGGCGGCCAAGGTGGCGGTGAGTGCCCCGCCGGCGACGAGGGCTCCGCTCGTGTGGCGGGCAACGGGCATGATGCCTCCTGACGCGAGCAAAGTGTTCGTCAGGAGTCACGCCGACCAATCATTGCGCAAGGTAAAACTTGCACGATGCTATACGGCGGTCGATGGGGCCGTGTCATCCCGCGGTAGGCGACGGTGTCGGAGAAGTCACGGAGGAGCCCTCCGAGGTGACGGCCGGACCTGTCGGCACTCCCTCGGTCGAAAGGCCCGGGGGCACCGTGAGGACGACCTGGGGCGCGCCCGCCGGCGGCACCGGCGGCGTCACCTGCGCGGACGGAAGCTTCGGCGGGGTCGTTATCTGGAAGTTGACCTGGTCGTAGTTGACCAGTCCGGTCTTCTCCATCTGCGTGATGTGGTCCAGGACCACGTCGTTGGCCTGGTCGGCCAGGGCCCGTACCAGCGTGTTCTCGGTCGTGGAGCGGACCTTGGCGATGGTGTTGAAGATCGAGCCGTGCGTGACGCGCAGGATATTGGCGAAGTCGGTGTCGAACTGCTTGCCCTTGTCCGACTGGAACGTCGCAAGGAAACCCGCCTGCTGAGGTGTGGGCTGGTTGGGGATGGTGATGTTCAGCATGGGGGCGATCTTCCGGCAGCGGGCGTCGAGCGCGGCGTGCCCGATGACCAGATGCCGCCCGGCCTCGCGCACGGCCGCGGTCGTCCCCTTCTTCATGGCCAGGTCCCCAGAGGGGCCCTCCCAGAGTCCGGCGGAGCGCACGAAGACGACGAAGTTGCGGTCGGACTCGGTGAGTGGTCCCCACTGGGTGTTGGCGAGGATCCTCGACGCGTTCGAGGAAGTTGTCTGGATGCCGAGCATGCTCGGATAGACGAGGGCGGCGAGTGTGGCGGCGAGTGCCCCGCCGACGGCGAGGGATCCGATCGTGTTGCGCGAGACGGGCATGGTGCCTCCTGGTGCTGGCGGCGTGGCTGTCCCGTCGTACGGAGGCGATACGGAAAAAGAACCATTGCGCTAGGTAAAGATTGCATGATGCTAGTCACGGGAGGGCTTCTGTCCGGCCGTTGTGGTCACACCCTGTACCCAGTTTTGCACAATGCAAAATGAGAGGGAGTGGCGCCCGGAACCCTTGTGGCCGCGCCCTCAGGCCGTCGCGTGCACCGCGCGCAGCGCGCTCTGGTGGCTCAGCCAGCCGACCGGCTTGCCCTGCTCGGAGTCGAGGACCGGCATGCCGGTGCCCGTGGCTGCCAGCAGGGTGTGCAGGGCTTGGGCGAGGGGCTGGTCGGCGGTGATCGGGGCGGGCGGTTCGGCCAGCTCGCCGACCCGGACCGGAGCCGCCTCCGGTTCCTCCGCCAGGGCCTCGGCGACCGCCTGGGCCGTGACCACGCCGATGTACTCCCCGGCGTCGTCGACGACCGGGAGCGCGCCGTGACCCGAGAGGCTCAGGAGGTCGGCGGAGGCCGCGAGCGTGGTGGACGCGGGCAGCGAGGACGGCAGGGGTTCCATCACGGAATCGACCAGCTGGCTTCCGAGCCGCGCGCCTTGTGCGGGGCCTTCGAGATCGACGCCTCGCCGTCGCAGCTTGAGGGTGTAGATGGTGTCGTGCGACAACAGGCGGCTGGTAGCGGCGGCCAGGACGATCGCCAGCATCAGCGGCAGGATGATCGAGTACTCGCCGGTGAGCTCGAAGAGGATCACCACGGCGGTGATCGGTGCCCGTGCGGCGCCGGCGAACACCGCTCCCATGCCGACCAGTGCGTAGGCGCCGACCGCGCCGGCGGAGGCGGGCAGCAGGTGGTGGACGCCGATGCCGTACGCGGAGCCGAGCATCGCCCCGATGAACAGGCTGGGCGCGAAGACGCCGCCCGAGCCGCCGATGCCGATCGTCAGACTGGTCGCCAGCATCTTGCCCACCAGCAACAGCAGCAGGAAGCCGACCGCGTAGCCGCCCTCGGTCGCCTTCTGCAGGACCGGGTAGCCGACGCCGTACATCTGCGGCAGGAGCAGGAGCACCAGTCCGAGCGCCAGTCCGCCGACCGCAGGCCGCAGCCACTCCGGTCCGCGCCACAGCCAGTCGCAGGCGTCCTCCACCAGGTACAGGAACCGGGAGAACCCCACACCGACCACCGCGGCAACGACGCCGAGCGCGGCGAACAGCCCGTACTGGGCCAGGTGGTCCACCCGGAAGCCGGGAAGCCGCAGGAAGGCGACGTTCCCGAAGGCGGCACGGCCGATGACGCTCGCGGTGACGCTGGCCAGCACGGTGGCGCCGAAGGCTTCCGCGCTGAAGGTGCCCAGGATCAGCTCCATGGCGAAGAACACCCCGGCCAGCGGTGCGTTGAAGGTGGCCGCGATACCGCCCGCCGCACCGCACGCGACCAGCAGTCTCATCCGGCCCTCGGTCACCTTCGCCATACGGCCGAGAGTGGACCCCAGCGCCGAACCGATCTGCACGATCGGCCCCTCACGGCCCACCGAACCGCCCGAGCCGATGCACAGGGCGGAGGCGAGTGTCTTGACCACCGCGACCTTGGGGCTGATCCGCCCGCCGCGCTGAGCGACGGCGAGCATCACCTCCGGCACCCCGTGGCCGCGCGCCTCCTTGGCGAACCGATTCACCAGGGGGCCGTAGAGCAGGCCGCCCACCACCGGGGCGAGCAGCACGAAGTACGGGCCCAGCCACGGCACGTGCGCGTTGGCCGCGCCCGGCGACGCCGCGTAGTCCGAGTGGCCGGAGAAGAGGTGCGTGAAGGTCTTGATGCACCAGCGGAAGACGATGGAGCCGGCGCCGGCACCGGCGCCGATCACCACGGCGAGCACCATCAGGCCCCATGGAGCGGTCCGCAGCCCCCAGAGGCTCGGTGTACGTGGCAGACCGCTCGTTGCGTAGGTGGACACTTGCTTTCCGTCCGTTGCCGCCGATGTGGCGCTCGTCGATGTCACTCCCATATCTTTGCATTATGCAAAACAAGTCAAGGGGGCGGTGGCACGAGCGGCGGCGGACCCCGCGCTGTGGGAGTCAGTCCGCTTCGGCGTGGGCCTCGACATCCTCGATGTCCGAGGGCCGTCCGGCCCGCGTCCACCGGGCGTACAGGGCGCCCGCGACGAGCAGGGTCGCGGCCAGGGAGAGGATGGGCCAGCCGCGCAGCAGGTTCACCGCGAGGGTGAAGGCCACGGCCACGGCGGCGAGGCCGTTCATCCAGGCCAGGGCGGTCTTCCGCTCGCGGTGCGCGAAGCGGGCCATGGCGAGCAGCCCGATCAGGAAGCTGACGAAGACGGCGACCGCGTAGAACAGGACGAGTTCCTGTTCCTGTCCGGCCGCCGCGACGATGATCAGTGCGGCGGCGGCCAGGTAGGCCACGACCGACCAGTACGGGGTGTGGTGGCGGTTGGTCCGGCCGAGCACCGGCGGCAGGACTCCAGGCCGGTCGGCGGTACCGGACAGGGCCTTCAGCAGTCCGGGTCCGGCCTGGAAGGAGGAGCTGGCGGCGGCGAGCAGCAGCAGCGAACTGGTCAGCTGGAAGGCGCCGTACAGCCAGCCCGGTCCGGTGGCGGCGTGCGCGATGTCGGCGATCTGGGTGGAGTCGGCGCCGGGGATGCCGATGCGCAGGCGCACGGCGAGGGCGGTCAGGGCCAGGGTGAGCCCGCCGACGATGACCAGCAGCAGCGCGAGCGTGCCGCGGCCGAAGCGGCGGCGGTGGGTGTCGTCGAGCTGGCCGAGCTGGGCGATAGCGGTGGACGGCGCCTCGATGCCGGTGGCCAGCGCCATGGCGACCGGGAAGGCCAGGACCACGGCCAGTGCCGCGGAGCGGCCCGGGTCGGCCGACGTGGCGGCGTGGCCGGCGCCGTGCGGAGAGGCGAAGCCCAGGACGAGGACGGCCACCGAGATCACGACGAAAGCCACGGTCATGGCGGCGAACAGCAGCCGTCCGCCGTGCCCGAACCAGGTCAGCCCCGCCACCACCACGAGCAGCAGCAGCGCCAGCGGGATCCGGTACGGGGCGAGGCCCGGGAAGAGGGCGATCACCGCGCTCGCCGCGGCCGCGATCGAGATGCCGATGGTAAGCACGAAGTCGACGACCAGGGCGCCGATGGGCAGGAACGTCCAGCGCGAGCCGAACGCCCGCCCGGCCGCCGCAGCGGCGCCGCCGCCCTTGGGGAAGCGCCGTACCAGCTGCCAGTAGTTCGCGGTGACGAGCACGACGAGCCCGATGACCAGGCTCATCGTCGGAAACAGCAGCGCCAGGTCGCCGTGCAGGGCACGCAGCGCCGCCTCGATCGCGTACGCCACCGAGGAGACCGGGTCCGCGATCACCGCGAAGGCGAACGCGAAGAACAGGACGGAACGGCGGGGGCCGCGCCGGTCCGGGGCGAGGCGCGGGGCGTTCGCGGCGACGGCAGCCGACTTCGAGGGGGGCACGGGAAGACCTTCCTTGATGTCCGTAGTACGCACGACGGACGAGTCACCAGGGACACTTCGCCGACCCGTCTTCCCGGCACACCGCCTACGACAGTACGTCAAAGGGCCATCAGTGTGGCGTCAGGGAAGCGTCAAGGTCTTGGGATGGCCCTCAGGCCACCGTCCCTGTCCGCCCGGTCACTCTCCGATGCGCTGGGCAGGCATGGAGCCATCGGGGCGTCTTACCGGTTCCGCATCGCCCGGAGCGGGGCATCCTTGACAGCAGAGCTTTGCATAGTGCAAAAGTAGAGGTGGGGTTGGCCTGCCCCAGTCCCCGGAGCGGAAGAGGCGACGCACACCGATGAGAGCAGTCATCTGCGGAGCCGGTATCGCCGGGCTCGCGCTCGCCGGCCGTCTGTACAACGCGCTCGGCTGGGAGGTCGTGGTCCTGGAGAAGGCGCCGGGCCCCCGCACCGAGGGATACATGATCGATTTCTTCGGCCCCGGATATGACGCCGCAGAGGCCATGGGAGTCCTGCCTTGGCTGGAGGAACTCAGCTATCCGATCTCCGGGGCGGCTTTCGTCGACGATCAGGGCCGGTGCCGTGCCCGGCTCGGCTATGACCGGTTCGCCCGGTCCCTGGACGGGCGCCTGCTGAGCATCATGCGGTCCGATCTCGAACTCGCTCTGCGGGAACGTTTGTCCTTCGCCGTCGGCCTGCGCTTCGGCGTCGGTCCGGCACGCGTCGAGACGAGCGCCTTCGGGGTCCGCGTCAAGCTCACCGACGGCAGCAGCCTTCACGCCGACCTCCTGATCGGGGCCGACGGCATCCACTCCACCGTGCGGGCGCTGGCCTTCGGCGATGAGTCGCGGTACGTACGGCACCTGGGTTATCACACGGCCGCTTTCACCTTCGACGACCCCGAGGTGAACGCGGATCTCGGCGACCGGTTCTGCCTCACCGACTCCGTCGGCCGACAGATGGGCCTCTACGCCCTGCGGGACGGCAAGGTCGCTGCGTTCGCCGTACACCATGCCACCGAACCCCGCCCGCCCCATGACGCCCGGGCCGGCCTGCGCCGCGAGTACGGCTCGCTGGGCTGGCTCGTGCCCCGCGCCCTGGCAGGCTGCCCGCCGTCACCCCAGCTCTACTACGACCAGGTCGCCCAGAGCGACCTGCCGTCCTGGAGCCGCGGACGGGTCGTCCTGGTCGGCGACGCCTGCCACGCCGTGTCCCTGCTCGCCGGGCAGGGTGCCTCGCTGGCGATCGCCGGCGCCTATGTCCTGGCCGACCAGCTCGCCGGATCCCGCAGCATCGAGGAGGCGCTCGCCGGATACGAGCGGCTCTGGCGGCCGGTGGTCTCCCGCAGACAGCGGGCCGCGCGCCGTACAGCGCGCTGGTTCGTCCCCGCCTCGCAGCGGCAGCTGCGGCTGCGCCGACTCGCCCTGAGGCTGGCCGACCTGCCCGGATCGGGCCACGTCGCCGGCGTGGCACTCGCCGGCAGGCAACGACCCCGCCTGCGTCAACTCGCAGCGGTGCCGGCCTGGGCGGGAACGGCGGAATCGACTGGAACGCGCTCTCGCCGAGCCAAGTCGACCCGGCAAGCTGGGAGTTCCGGCGAGCAGCCCCGGCACGCGGAGAGTTAGATGCCCTCAAGTCCCGGCCCCCGTCCGAGCGTCGTCGCCGCGAGCCTGCGGGAAGCCCTGGAAACCGCCGACTGCCTCATGCTGGCCGACCTCCTGCACCCCAACGTGCACTGGAGTCCGCCCGAAGGAGGCGAAACCGGCTGCCACACCCGCTCCCACGTCCTGAGCCGATTTTCCCGTCTCCATGCGCTGGGCCTGCGGGCGACAACCGAGGAAACCTTCACCTACCCGACGGCCGCCGTCCTCGGACTGCGGATCCACGGCACGGTGCCACCGGCCGCCCCGGAGAACGTGGGATACCACGTCTTCGACGTCACCGGTGGCCTGATCACACGCATCACCGGCTATGCAGACCGCGCCCAGGCGCTGGAAGCGGCCTTCACCGGGTCCGCGGCGGCCCGCCCGGCGGAGTCGGGTCACTGGCGCGGGTATCGGTCAGGGGCGTCAGGCTGAGGAGACCCGGGCCTGGAACCTGACCAGTCCGGCCACACCGAACTGCAGGGCCACCGAAAGCGTGTGCGCGGCGGTGACACCGTGCACCCCGTGCAGGAGGACGCGGGGGTCTCCCTTGCCGCCGAAGGTGACGGTGCTGCCACTCATCAGCAGGGTGCCGGCGGTGGACAGCGAACCGTCGCCCTCTGCCGATTTCCCGCCGACCAGCACGCCTCGCCCGCCGTCCGGCGTCGCGACCATACCGAGGTGTTCGGGGACGCCGTTGTCGTTGCGCACCTCCATGCTGAGCGAACCGTCGCCCGAGTGGTCGAGGTGTGCGACGGCTTCCGTGATCGTCAGGTCGACGTCGGCGACGTCCACATGAGTGCGGCCCGGGACCGTCGGTGACCCGTCGGACACGGAAGCGGAGGCGCTGGTACGGGAGGAGGAAGGACTGCTCGCGCACCCTGCTGTCAGGACAGCGAGTGTCACGGACAGGGGCACTGCGAGAAGGATGTGCCTGCGTGTGGTTGTGGCACCCATCTTTGCATTATGCCAAGATGGGTTTTCGGGGGAGCCTCCCCGGGTCTGCCACTCGCCGGCGACTGGTGCGGCCGGATGCACGATGCGACCCCGGGCGAAGGACACACCGGCCTGCGGTGCGGAGACCGACAGAGTGGGGGGGGATCATGGCATTGGTCATGTGCCCGTTGTGCAGTGACGACGAGGGCATCGAACTGGTCCGTACCCTGGGCGACGGACGCCGGGTCGTGAAGCATCGGTGCGGCTTCGAGTGGGAGCACGGCGAACCCGTCCTCCCGGAGAAGGACCGGGTCCGCTCCTTCGGTGACCTCAAGGCCCGCTTCCCGAAGCCCGAGGACGTCGAGCCCCGGCGGCTGGAACGGGCGGCCCGGCTCAAGGCCGAATACCTGGCCAGCAGCCCCGACTTCGACCCGCAGGTCGCCGCCTACTGGGCGAAGTACCAGCAGGTCTTCTCCCCGGGCGGGCTGAGCACCTGTGACCCCAGGGTCCTCAAGGACTTCGCCAACTCCGATGTCGGAGCCCACCCCGGCAACCAGGCCACCTTCAACTCCGCCTGGAACCTCATGGGTGACGCCGCGGCAGGGGAATCGACCCGCAGCACGATCGAGTACCTCCTCTATGGGCCCGACGAGGTACCCCTGGAAGACCGGCTCCAGCACCTGCTCTCCGGTGTGAAGCCGTTCGCGATGACCGGCTTCAAGGAGGCACTGCTCACCAGAGTTCTGTGCGTGGCGCAGCCCGAGCGGTTCCTGTCGATCCTCAAGTACACGACCCTGGCGGGCGGCAAGCGCGAGATAGCCCGAGCCGTGTACGGACTCGAACTGCCCGCACCCGAGTCGGTGAACCGGACCCTCGGCCGGCTCATCCTCTGGAGCAACGACCTCCTGCACAGCCTCGTCGGCGAGGGCTTCGCCAACCAGCAGCACTCCGCCGCTTTCCTGTGGTGGGCCAAGGACCAGCCAGGAGGATCCGGATAGACCATCCGTCGTGCGGACACCTGCGCGGACCGCATTGCTCCTTGCCATGGGCATTCGCAGTCGTCGCCGGCCGCCGCGGTCGCTGCTGCCGGCCTGTGCGTAGCGATGCCGTAGAGACCCCGGTGCGTGCTTTGGGCCAGCGAGCGATCGACACCCGGTGTTCCTGCCTTCGGGGAGCCGTTGAACGCCAGCTCGCGTGCCTCCACCTGTCGGTCGATCGGAGTGTCGGCGTCGGCGGCTGCGCCTCGGGAGAGAAGGGCCGGACGCTTTGGCGGGTCCGGCGAGCAGGCGAGCGGCTGGCAACCGCATCATGCTCGGTCCGCCTTGTCCACTCGGCCGGTAACTGGGTCGGCGGGTGTCTGCCGAAGCCCATGGCGGACCAGCCGCGCGCTCAACAGCTCTACACGGAACCGGAACCGCCCATGACCCACATCTCTCGCGTGAGCAGTCCCGCACTGCGGAAGCGCCCATGCTGCCGGGGTTCAGGAAGTGCTGACGCCCCGGCTGGTGGGTGACTGACCTCTGCAGGTTTTGTACAAGGCGGACAACCGAAAGCGGTCCTCAGAAAGACGAAGACCGCGACCTCCGGGTTTCGGGCCCGTCAGCTCAGAAGGGGCCGTGCAGACTGCCCAGTCTGTCGGTCAGGCGCAGGTTCTCGGAGTAGTCGACGGGGCAGGCGATCACGGAGACACCTTCGTCGTCCAGAGCACGGCGCAGTGCGGGCAGCAGTTGGTCGGCGGCCTCGATCCGGTAGCCGCGCGCGCCGAAGCTCTCGGCATAGGTGACCAGGTCCGGGTTGGTGAACCTGGTGTGGCTGTGGCGGCCCAGTTCGAGTGACATCTTCCAGGTGATGAGGCCGTATTCCTCGTCCGCCAGGACCAGGACGACCAGCGGGACGCCTTCACGGACGGCCGTCTCCAGTTCCTGCGAGTTCATCAGGAACGAGCCGTCGCCCATCATGGCCAGGACGCGCCGGTCCGGCCGGGCCAGCTTGGCGGCGATGGCGCCCGGCAGTGCGAAGCCCATGGTGGACAGGCCGTTGGAGACCAGGCAGGTGTCCGGTTCGTAGGTGGGGTAGAGACGGGACATCCACATCTTTCCGGCGCCGGTGTCGGCGAGCACGATGTCGTGGCGGTCCAGCGCGGTGCGCACATCGGCCACGACGCGCTGCGGCACCAGGGGGAACGCGTCGTTGTCCCGTCCGTACTGCAGCTCTTCGCCGAGCAGGGTGCGGATCTTCGCGCTGCTCGCCGATGCGTTCGCTCTGAGCGGTCTTGAACGCCTTGCGTGTCACCTCCGGCACCGCGTCCGGACACACGATCTGGGCCGCCCACTGGGTGACGGGAGCGAACATCGACACCAGGTCGATGACCTGGTGGGATTCCTTCTGGGCGCGGCGCAGGGAGCCCTGGGCGGCCAGGGCCACCAGCGGCGCGCTGTTCGTCGTGGCGTCCGCGGTGCCGAGGAGCAGGTTGATCGCGCCGGGGCCCAGGGTGGCCGAGCACACGCCGGCCCGGCCGGTCAGCCGCCCGTAGATCTCCGCCATGAACGAGGCGGCCTGTTCGTGGCGCACCAGGACGTACCGGATGCCGGAGCCGTTCAGCGCGTCGACGAACCGGATGTTCTCCTCGCCGGGGATGCCGAAGACGTACTCCACGCCCTCGGCGCGCAGACAACGCACCAACAGGTGCGCGACGTCCTCCACCGCTGCCGTGTCCTGCGAGTCGCTCGCGTTTTCGGTACCCATGAGGCGAACGTAGGCACGGCCACCGGACCCGGCCACTCGTCGGCAGCCGGCCGAGGGGCGCGGAACGCCGGAACCGTTCGGAGGCGTTGCGGTGGCGGCTGCTGCGGTCGACACGCAGGCTGGGCGCAGTGGACGAGCCGCCGCGCGCCGCGCGGCGGCAAGGCTCCGGGAGGACTGCGTGACTGCTTCGTCGCCCGCTACCGACGCGCCGCCGGCCCGGTACGACGACCTACGTGCTCTGGTGTTCAACTGCACCTTGAAGCGCTCGCCGGAGACGAGCAACACCCAGGGACTGATCGACCGCAGCACCGCCATCCTGGACGCACAAGGAGTGCACGTCGACGTCGTACGCGCGGTGGACCACGACATCGCCACCGGTGTGTGGCCCGACATGACGCAGCACGGCTGGGAGCGGGACGCCTGGCCCGACCTGTACCAGCAGGTCCTGGCAGCCGACATCCTGGTGCTGGCCGGCCCCATCTGGCTGGGCGACAACAGCTCCGTGACGAAGCAGGTGATCGAGCGGCTGTACGCCTGTTCCAGCCTGCTCAACGACGCAGGCCAGTACGCCTACTACGGCCGAGTCGGCGGCTGCCTGATCACCGGCAACGAGGACGGCGTCAAGCACTGCGCCATGAACGTCCTCTACAGCCTCCAGCACCTGGGCTACACCATCCCTCCCCAGGCGGACGCCGGATGGATCGGCGAGGCCGGCCCCGGCCCCTCCTACCTCGACCCCGGATCGGGCGGCCCGGAGAACGACTTCACCAACCGCAACACCACCTTCATGACCTGGAACCTGCTCCACCTGGCCCGGGCGCTGAAGGACCTCGGCGGTATCCCCGCCTACGGCAACCAGCGCACCGCCTGGGACGCCGGCTGCCGCCACGACTACGAAAACCCCGAACACCGGTAGCGGGATGCCGATGGCAAGCGGCGGACGGCCGTCGGGCTCGGCCCCTCGAGGCGGGCCGGCACGCCGGGGACCGGACGAGAGGCGCGCACGGGAGCGGCTGAGGCGTGTGCGGGCCGGCGGGGCGGCAGCGGTGGCGTCGGCGGCCGCCCGTACCCGTACGGCGGCGCGGCGCGTCAGCCAGATGCCCCCGCCCCCGGGGCCGTTCCGGCCGGGATTCTGGCGCAGTCCGATCCGCGGGCCCTGGCTGACGTCGGTGTTCGGACTGGTCCTCCTGATCTGTATTCCTCTGCTGTTCGTCACCGGACTGCTGTCCTACGCCTCCTACAACCCCGGCCTGAGCCCCCTCAATGACGAGACTCCCGACAAGGGCGTCCTGGGCTTCTACCTCTTCAGCTGGCCCACGCACCCCTACTGGCTCTACCGGCTGCTCCAGGGTGTCCATGTGACGTTGGGCGTGGTCCTTGTCCCGGTCCTGCTGGCCAAACTGTGGTCGGTCATCCCGAAGCTCTTCGAATGGCTGCCCGTGCGCTCCGTCGCCCACGGCCTGGAGCGGTTGTCCCTGCTGATGCTGGTCGGCGGCGTCATCTTCGAATTCGTCACCGGTATCCTCAACATCCAGCTCTACTACGTCTTCCCGGGCTCCTTCTATCGCCTGCACTTCTACGGCGCCTGGGTGTTCATCGCTGCCTTCGTCGTCCACGTGTGCCTCAAGCTCGGCCGGATGACACGGGCCCTGCGCTCACGCAGCCTGAGCGCCGAACTGCGCACCGACCTCGCCCACACCGTGCCCGAACCACCCGACCCCGACGGCCTGGTGGCAGCCGCCCCCGCTCGGCCGACGACGACCCGCCGCGGCGCGCTGGGCATGGTAGGCGCGGGATCGCTTCTCCTCCTCGCCGTGACCGCGGGACAGAGCATCGGTGGCCGGCTGCGCGGGACCGCGCTCCTCGCACCGCACAACCGCGACCCCGGCAGCGGCCCGAACGCCTTCCAGATCAACAAGACGGCGGCGAAGGTCGGCGTCACCCCCGCTCTGGTCGGCCCAAGCTGGCGGCTGGAGGTGCACGGACGCGGAGCGCCGCGGGTCTTCACACGCGAGCAGCTCCTGGCGATGCCCCAGCACGCCGCCGCTCTGCCGATCGCCTGCGTGGAGGGCTGGTCCACCGAGGACCAGCACTGGAGCGGCCTGCGGCTGGCCGACCTCGCCGCCCTGGCCGGCCTGCCCGACGCCGCAAGCGTCCTGGTCGAATCCATCCAACCGCCCGGCCCCTTCACCCGGGTGGTGCTGCGCGGCAACCAGATCCACGACCCGCGAGCTCTGCTCGCCCTCCGCGTCAACGGCGCGGACCTGTCGCTCGATCACGGATACCCGGCCCGCGTCATCGTCCCGGCCAACCCCGGCGTGAACAACACCAAGTGGGTCCACCGGCTCACCTTCAGGGCGTGACCATGACACGATTCGTCCGATGGTACGGCTCAGGCCCCCTGCATCTGCTGGTCCTGATCGCCTCGTTCGCCCTCACCGCCTACGCCATGGTGCGCCTTTTCGCGGTCCAGCCGCTGGAGGTGGCCATCTGGTTCGTCGGCGCGGCCATCCTCCACGACCTCATCCTGCTGCCCCTGTACTCGCTGGCCGACCTGTCTGCCCTCTCGGTACTGCGTCATCGCACCGGCGACGTACGAGCAGTGCCGTGGGTCAACCACCTGCGCGTCCCCGCCTTCCTGTCCGGCCTGCTCCTGCTGGTCTGGTTCCCCCTCGTCTTCCGGCTCGCCGTCCCCTACCCCGGTGACACCGGGCTCTCCGACAGCGTCTACCTCGGCCGATGGCTGGCGGTCACCGGCGTGCTCTTCGCCGGCTCCGCAGTGGCCTTCGCGATCAGACTTCGCCGCGCCCGGCGAGCCGACCGCGGCGACGAGGGCCTGCCCGCCACAGGTCATGGCCCTACATCGTGACCACCGACGAGGACAAGCCGTACGGCACCGAGCAGGACCCCTACGCGCTGGCCCTGCGACCCGGCCGCGGACCGGTGTATCTGCGGCTGGTCGACGGGCGCCGGATCCGGATGCCCGTGCACCGCTGGCACGAGCAGCCCACAGCAGCCGACACGACCGTGCTGGAACGCTGCGTCGGCCCAGTCCTGGATGTCGGCTGCGGGCCGGGCCGGATGTGCAGAGAGCTGCTGAGCCGGGGAGTCTTCGCTCTCGGGGTCGACATCGCACCTCACGCGGTCGCACTCACCACCATCCAGGGCGGGCTCGCACTGTGCCGGTCGGTCTTCGACCGTCTGCCGACCGAGAGCGGCTGGCAGACGGTTCTGCTCATCGACGGCAACATCGGCATCGGAGGCGACCCTCACAGCCTCCTGCACCGCTGTGGTGGACTCATGGCCCCGGCGGGACGCCTCGTCATCGAGGTCGACCCCGATGACGTCGAGGAGCTGTGCACGGCGCGGTTCGAGGACCTCCAGGGCCACAGCGGTCCACCTTTCCCCTGGGCACGGCTGGGACGACGCGCGCTCCACCGGGTCGCCGAGGACCTCGCCCTCAGCATCACCGACCAGTGGACGAGCGGACACCGCTGTTTCCTCACCCTGGCTCATCGGAGATCCAAACCCACAACACGTACAAGGAAGGGGACAATCTCTATGAAAGCCATTGTGGTAACCGACCAGGCCGCGGGAACGGCCGGGATGACGCTGACGGAGCGGCCTGAGCCGTCCGCAGCGATCAACGACGTCATCGTCCAGATTCATGCATCGGGCTTCGTCCCGACTGAGATGGAGTGGCCGTCGACCTGGACCGATCGCGCCGGCCGTGACAAGACACCGTCGATCCCCGGCCACGAGCTGGCGGGAGTGGTCACTGCTCTCGGCTACGGCACGACGGGGCTGTCGGTCGGGCAGCGGGTGTTCGGCCTCGCCGACTGGTACCGCGACGGCACCCTGGCGGAGTACGTGGCGATCGAAGCACGCAACCTCGCACCGCTGCCCGGCGACGTCGACTTCACGGTAGCCGCGTCCCTGCCGATCTCAGGTCTGACCGCGTGGCAGGGGCTGTTCCAGCACGGCCGCCTTCAGGCCGGTCAGACCGTCCTCGCCCATGGCGCGGCCGGGGCAGTCGGAACGATGGTGACCCAGCTCGCACGTGAGGCCGGCGCTTACGTCATCGGCACCGGACGCGCCGCCGACCGTGAGAAGGCACTCGACTTCGGCGCGCATGAGTTCGTCGACCTCGAGAACGACGCGCTGAAGGACGTCGGCGGCGTCGATCTGGTCTTCGACGTCATCGGTGGCGACGTTCAGAAGCGGTCCGCTGCCCTGATCAGGGCCGGAGGAACGCTGGTGTCCATCGTCGGCCCGGTCGAGGCGCGGCCCACTAATGGTCTGGCGGTGGACTTCGTTGTCGAGGCCGATCGTGCCGACCTGGGTGAGATCGTGCAGCGGGTGCGGGACGGACGGCTGCGGACAAACATCGGTGACGTCGCGAGCCTGGATGACGCCGTTGGTGCCCTCAACCCGACCACGCGACGCAGCGGGAAGACCGTCATCCGCGTACGCCCGTAGGGAGTGATGGCCACAGTCCGACTGGCGGGTCATCCTCACGGTGGTACGAGATGAAGCGGCTCGGCCGCGAAGCCGCCGAACTCACCGCACTCGCCGGCCCCCTCGCCGGAACGTACGGCCCCAGCGGGCACGGCAAACTGCTGTTCGCATTCTTCGTGGAGGTGGCGGAGACCGGTCGGGAGAACGTCCGCGAGTCGACCCCGGAAGGGCTCGACACCGCCGCCCGCAAGGGCAAGCACGGCGGCGGACCGTCATCACGGCGATGAGGCGTGCGTCGTGGAGCTGTGCAACCACGTGCCGGGTGAGACAGCCCAGACCCAGCACCGGTTCGACTGGCTCCTTGGGAGCCCCGGGTACGAACGGGCGGCGGGCCAGGCAACCTGTCGACGCCTGCGACACTTCGGCAAACCGGACCGGCTCACCGTCAGCGGTGTCCACCGCCCAGTACGGCGGGACACACGGCTGCCCGTCAATGCCGGTCACGAGTGGTCGGAGAGTCAACTCATTGTCAGACCGTTCAGGTCAGGCTGAGCGCCGGTTCGGACGAAGACATCCGGCAGTGATCGGATCCTGCCGGTGTGCCGGGATCGATGGGACGGTTGCGCGGTGCCCTCCCGGACGGGGGTCACTTGACGGGCGGTCGATCGTACGGCGGGGCAGGTGCTGAAGCAGTGCCGATCAAGTGACGCACAGAACACGCCATGACACGGACGGGTACGAGCCATGTGCCGGGCGGCGGACGGCTCAGAGCCAGTCGCGGCGCTTGAAGACGACGTACAGGCTCACGCACACCACGCCCACAGCGTGATGGCGAACGGGTAGGAGACAGGGACGCCAGGTCAGAATGCGGGCATACCGGCGACAGCCACAAGGCGCCCGCCGCCGGATCAATTGGCACTGCGGGGAATAATTCGACAGGGAGGAAAGCGGATATCGACCCTAGCCGAACGTAAACCTAGGTGTGCTTGGTGAACAGGCCCGGCGGGGCCTGTTCGGGGGTTCGGGTCAACCAGTCGCGGTGCAGCAACGGCAGGGTGTACTCCATGTCCTGGACGCCCGTGGCCGGCAGGTGGAGCTCGAAGCGTGTGCCGGGCCGGCCGTCAGGGCGGTCCGCCACGGTGATGTGGCCGCCGTGGAGGGCGGCTTGCTGGGCGACCAGGGTGAGGCCCAGGCCGGAGCCGGGGCTGTCGGGGCCGCGGTGGAAACGCTGGAAGATCTCCTCGCGGCTTTCGGGAGGGATGCCGCGGCCGTGGTCGTCCACCACGAGCACCGCGGTCGCCTCACGCCCCCCGAGCGGCGGGCGCAGGGTCACCTCGATGCGGGCGACGCCGTCCTCGGCGCGGCCGTGGGTCCAGGCGTTGGTCAGCAGGTTGTCCACCGCCGAACGCAGACCCTGCTCCCAGCCGTCGACACGCACCCCCGCGGTGGTGCGTACGGACACTTCGGCGTCGGGGCGGGTACGCCGCAGGTCGCAGACCGACGCCTCCACGAGCTCCCCGAGGTCCAGTGGCGAGAACGCGTCCGCCTCGATCAGGTCGCCCTGTGCGAGCGCCTTCAGCATCACCAGCAGCCCGAGCAGCCGGGTGTGTTCGCGCCCGAGGTCCCCGAGCACCTCCGCCCGGTCCTCGGGGTCGAGGCCGGGGTGGTCGGTGAGGATGTCGAGGTTGGTGCGCATGCTCATCAGCGGGGTGCGCAGCTCGTGGGAGGCGGTCGCGGCGAACGCGCGGGCGGTGGCCAGCGCCTCCTCGGTGCGCGCGGCCTGCTCGTCGTAGCGGGCGAGCACGGTCTGCACCGTGTACGCCAGGTCGTCCACCTCGGTGACCCGGGTCGGCGTGTGCTCCAGACGTACGGTGCTGGCCCTGGGGTCCAGTCCACTGGTACGCCTCTGAAGCCGCCGTAGCGGAAGAACCGCCCGGGCGGCGATGGCCCAGGCGGTGGCACCGGCCAGTGCGGCGGCCACCAGCGCACCGGTCAGTACCCGTTGGCGCACCAGCGCCAGTTCGTCCTCGGCCGTGTCCGGTGACAGCAGCCACAGATTCGGGGTGTTGCTCTCTTTCGCCGCGGCACCGACGCGCAGTGACAGGACGAGCCAATCCGTGCCGCCGGAGGTCACGGTGACGGGCGTCGGGGCGTTGCGGGGCAGCGTGGGGTTCGGCTCGGGCTGCGGGCCGGCCGAGATCGTGTCCTGCGGCCCCTTCAGCCGGACGCCCACATCCCGCGCGGAGTTGATCAGCCGGCGTCGGCGGGCCTGCTCCAGGAGCGGGTGGTCAGTCCCGGCAACGTCCAGATACGCCTTGGCGTTCTGGGCGACGACCGTCGCGCGGGCGCGTAGTTGGTCGTTCTGGTGCGTGCGCAGGTCGCTGCTGACCAGGTGCAGCAGCAGCCAGCCGGAAGCGAGGACCAGTACGGGCACGCTCACGCCGACCGCGAGCGCGATACGGGTGGACAGTTTCACGGCGTGCCCTCGATGTGCGGGGTCTGGCGGTCCGCGCGCAGGACGAAACCGACCCCGCGCACGGTGTGCACCATCCGGGGCCGACCGTCTGCCTCCAGCTTGCGCCGCAGATAGCTGACGAAGGTGTCGACGGCGTCACTGCGGACCTGGAAGTCGTATCCCCAGACCCAGTCCAGCAGTTGCTCGCGGGTGAGCACGATGCCCGCGTTGCGGGCCAGGATCTCCAGCAGCGCGAACTCGCGCCGGGTCAGTTGCAGTGGCCGGTCGTCCAGAACGGCCTGGTGGGCGGCCGGGTCGAGGACGAGGCCGCCGACGCGGAGGGGGGCGGTGGCGGCCGGCGGGCGGCGGCGCAACAGGGCGTGCAGCCGCAGGACCAACTCCTGGAGTGCGAACGGCTTGACCAGGTAGTCGTCCCCGCCCGCCTGTAGGCCCGCCACCCGGTCGGCCGTCTCGTCCAGCGCGGAGAGCATCAGCACAGGTACGTCGTCGCCGTCGTCGCGCAGGGCCCGGCACACGTCGATGCCGCTGAGATCGGGCATGCTGACGTCCAGGACGACGATGTCGGGGCGGCCGACGCGGGCCTCCGCCAGACCGGTGTGACCCCCGTCCGCGACCGTCACCGTGAATCCGCTCAGCCTCAGCCCCCGTGCCAGTGACCGCCGTATCGCCGCGTCGTCGTCGACCACCAGCACCCGCCCGGCCTTGCCTGCCATGCACACCTCGGTTTCACCGCGTCGAACGAGCTTGCCCATAGGAGACCGATCAAAGCACGGGCAGGCTCTGCCCGAGACCGCAGGAGTGCCTCGTCCGGTACTGCGACGGCGTGCATCCCATGATGCGGCGAAAGCTCCGCGAGAAGTGCTCGGAACCGGAGAATCCGCAGCGCCGTCCTATGCGGGCGATGGTGTCGTCGCCGGTCTCGAGATACTTGCGGGCCAGGTCGATCCGGAGTTCGGTGAGATAGCGGTACGGGGTGAATCCGGTGGTGGCCTTGAAACAGCGTACGAAGTGGAAACGGCTGAAGGAGACCAGGGACGCCAGGTCGCCGACCGAAACCGGTTGTTCGAGGTTGGCCCGCATATAGGACAGAATCGTCTCGAGCTGCCCTGAGCTCAGCGGACCGGCTGTCCTGCCCGAACCGGACGAGTGGGGCGCGAGCAGGTGGGCGGCGATGAACTGTGCCGCCGACTGCGCGTACAGGTCGTCAGCGCCGACCTCGCTCGCGGCCGCCACCGCCTTGACCATGGCCGCGAGGAGTGGGTCGAACCGCGTCACCGGGTGCGGATCCCACAGATATGGGACGCGTGACCGCAGGTCCTCCTCGGTGATGAGCCGGCGCAGCGTGTCGACCGGGAGGGCGAGGGTGGCGATCGTCACGGGCTCGTCACCGGTCGGTGCCACGACCAGCGTCCGGCTCAGCCCCGGGGGAATGATGCACACGTCGTCGGGAAGTGGGAACGCCTCTTTCCCTGTCCGTGTGCCGTGACCTTCGCGAATTTCCAGAAGCCCGCTCAGATGGGCATTCAGTTTGATTCCTGAAGACGACGGAAGATGGAGCGTGTGGACGCCCTTCTTGAACGTTTGCTTCCACACGTGCAGGGAGTTCCATGCTTTGCTCCCCACCTCGCTGGTTACCTCCAACGCCCGGTTTCCTCTCGTGCGGTTCCACGGCTCTCGATGCAGGTGCCGTGTAGAGAGTGCAGGGGAATCAGAGGCTGCCGCAAGGCGACTGGTCCGGATTAATTGGCCTGAGCACGGAATAATTCGGCGGGAGGCAATCTGATATTGACCGAGGCGGATTCCTGCTGCCACGCTCCCAGCATGATTCGCACTCGTCAATTGCTGACACTTGCAGCCGGCTCGGCGGCGATGGTGTTCGCCGCTCAGAGCGGAATGAGCGCGGCGACAGCCCACGCCACCGCCCCCACCGTGAAGCCGGCCGCGGCCGCGGCCAAACCGAACATCGTCTTCGTACTCACCGACGACATGTCCACAAACCTGCTCCCGTACATGCCCGAGGTGCAGAAGCTCCAGTCGCAGGGCACGTCGTTCAGCGACTTCGTGGTCAGCAACTCGCTCTGCTGCCCGTCCCGTTCGTCCATCTTCACCGGTGAGTACCCGCACAACACCGGCGTCCTCAGCAACACGGCAGAGTCCAACGGCGGCTTCAAGGCCTTCCACGACCACGGCCTGGACAAGGACACCTTCGCCGTCGCCCTGAAGGCCAAGGGCTACCGCACCGCGATGATGGGCAAGTACCTCAACGGTTACGACCCCAAGTCCACGGTCGACGGCCAGCAGCCGTACATGCCGCAGGGGTGGAGCCAGTGGGACGTCGTCGGCAACGGCCTCCCGGAGTACAACTACAACCTCGCCCACAACCACACGATGGAACCCCACGGCGACAAGAACAAGGACTATCTGACCGACGTCCTGAGCGAGAAGGGTCAGTCGTTCATCAAGAAGTCCGCGGCGGCGAACAAGCCGTTCATGCTGGAGGTCGCCCTCTTCACACCGCACGGTCCGTCCACGCCGGCCCGCCGGGACAAGAAGGACTTCCCCGGCCTGAAGGCGCCGCAGGGCCCCGCCTTCGACAAGCTCCCGACCAACGCGCCGCCGTGGCTGGCCCGGCAGAACCCGTTGACCCAGAGCGAGAAGACCGCGATCGACAAGAAGTTCCGCAAGCGCGCACAGTCGCTCCAGGCGGTCGACGAGATGCTCGGCAAGCTGCGCCAGAGCCTGACCAGCGCCCACGTCGCCGACAACACCTACGTCGTCTTCAGCTCCGACAACGGCTTCCACCTCGGTGAGTACCGGCTCAAGGCGGGCAAGCAGACGGCCTTCGACACCGACGTCCGCGTGCCGCTGGTGATCGCAGGACCCGGTGTCGCGGCCGGACGGACGAGCCACGCCCAGGTGTCGAACATCGACTTCGCGCCCACCTTCGAGAAGATCGGCGGCGCCGCGGTGTCGTCCAAGGTGGACGGGCACAGCATGCTCCCCCTCCTGGACGGCGGCTCGGACGCGGGCTGGCGCACGGCCAACCTGATCGAGCACCGCCACGCCAAGCCGGCTCATGACGACCCGGACAACGACGGCAGCGAGAGCGTCAGCCCGCCGAACTACCACGCCATGCGCACCAACTCCTACACCTACGTCGAGTACGACAGCGGCGCGAAGGAGTACTACGACCTGAGCACCGACCCCGACGAGCTGCACAACACCGCCGGACAGCTGAGCCAGGCCCGCCTGGCGAAGCTGCACGACGCGCTGACCGGGCTGAAGAACTGCCACGGCGACGGCTGCTGGAGCGCCGGACACCCGTAGCAGGGCTTCCCATGGGGGTGCCCTGGCCGCCCGCCGCGGCCAGGGCATCGCGTGGGCGGGCGCCCGCGCGCGCCCGTTTCCCCAGCGTGTTCCGTCACACACGGCACTGGAGAGAGGAATTTCCGCATGTTCTCGTCCGACGCCCACCCGCCCACCCGCCGCAGAGCGCTCGCCTCGATGGCGGGTGCCCTAGCCGGATCCGCGATCGTCTCCGCCGCCCCGCGCGCCTTCGCCGACTCCGACGGCGCCGACCCGACCGCCGAGGCCGCGCGAGGGGGGCTGCCGCTCACGGTCGTCAACAGCAGCGGCAAGTTCGCCAACGGCCAGGTCCACCTGTACGTCGTGGGCAGCACGGGAGACCGGCAGGTACGGCTCACCCGGCGGGGCACCCTGGCCCCCGTCAAGCTCTCCGACAACCACGCGGGCGGCTTCGCCGACTACTCCATCCCGCTGACCGCCCACGGCGCGACCAACCTGCGACTGCCGCAGATGTCCGGACGCATCTACGTGGCCCTCGGCCACAAACTGAAGTTCAAGGCGGTCAGGGGCGCCGACGGCAAGATCGGTCTTCAACAGCCGGCCGGCTGGGTGGAGTCCGACCCCAACTTCTCCGTGCTGCACGACTTCGTGGAGTTCACCCACGACGCGTCCGGCATGCACTGCAACACCACCATGGTGGACATGTTCAGCGTTCCGATGATGATCGGGCTGAACGGAGCGAAGAACCACAGCACCGGCCAGCTGCCCGCCGGCGGCCGCGTGAAGGTCTTCAACGCCCTGAGGAACCACCCTGACTTCAAGCACCTCGTCATAGCCGACCGGCGCGTCATCGCCCCGAGCCACGGCCTCGACGCCGGCCGGTTCCCCCAGCACTACTTCGACGACTACATCGACAAGGTCTGGCACGCCTACCAGGACAAGAACCTCGTCGTCAGGACGAACGCGGGCGTATTCACCGGCCGGGTCAGGAACCAGCAGCTCACCTTCAGCGGCCCCGCGCAGGTCTCCTTCGCCAAGCCCTCCACCCGTGACGTGCTCTTCTGCGAAGGGGCGCTCGCCGCCCCCAACGACGGGATCACCGGCCCCGTCGCCGCCGCCCTGGGCGCCGCGTTCAACCGCTCGACGCTGCTGAGCCACAGCAATCAGCCCACCACCCGCGCGGCCACCTTCTACGACACCGCCGTCACCAACCACTACGCCAAGGCCGTCCACGCCGCGACCAGCAACGGCAAGGCCTACGGCTTCGCCTTCGACGACGTCGCCGACTGGGCCTCCTACATCGAGGACCCCAGCCCCCAGCACATGCACCTGACGCTGACCCCGTTCTGAGGCACCCGCTCTTGCGTGCAGCAAGCGACCATCGAGGGAGTACCAGGTGAAGAGACTACGTGAGTTGCTTCTCGCGGCCGTGCTGTGTCTCATGCCGGCCGTCGCGTCCGCCGGAGACGCGCATGCCGCCGTGGCCGACGATTCCCGCACCGTGCCCGCCGCTACCACCGTCGCCGCACCCGAGGCGAGTGGGGCCGCCGGCGCCCACACGGTGACGTTCGTCAACCGGTCCGGGAAGAAGCTGTGGATCGGCAGCACCGTCAACAAGGACGAGCCCGACGGAGATTCGAAGAACCTGATGTCGCTGCCCGTGCTCAAGCCGGGGCAGTCGGCGACCGTGACCATCCCGGAGGACAGGGCCCCCCACCACTGGCGCGGCAAGTTCTTCCCCCGCCAGGGGTGTTCGGGCAAGTCGGGAAGCACGTTCCACTGCGCCATCGGCGACTGCGGAGTATCCGCCCAGGGCTGCAGGACGGGCGAACAGCCGGTCAGCCTCGCCGAGTTCAACTTCGACAAGAAGGACACGCAGGCGCCCTGGTACGACGTCAGCTACGTCAACGCCTTCTCACTCCCCATCACCATCGCGCCCAAGGGAGCCGAGAAGGTCACCGAGAACGGCTCGTGCTCGCAGCAGGGCTGCCGGAAGAACCTGCTGCGTTACTGCCCGAAGGCCGACCGGCAGCACAACTCCGCCGGGAAGACCGTGCTGTGCGTGAACCCGAACCGGGATGCCACCTCCGCCTACAGCGATGCCATCAAGAAGCACTGCCCCAAGGCCTACGCCTGGTCCAAGCAGGATCAGGAGTCCGGCAACAAGACGATGCGGCAGTGCGCCGAGTGCAAGGGCTTCGTCGTGACGTTCTGGTGATCCCATGACCCCATGACCCCATGACCTCCTGCTCCACGAGTCGGCCGCCCCGCGAATACTCGCGCGGGGCGGCCGACTCGTATTCGGTTCAGACGCGTCGGCTCAGGCACGTCGGTTCAGAGGCATGGGTTCAGAACTTCGCGCCGAAGTCCTGCGTCCAGTACGGGCCACCCGCCGAGCCCGACGCCTTCACGAGCCGACGCCTATGTGCTTGAGCGAGCAGTTGATGCGGCCGGTCTTGAAGGTCCTCGGCGCGCACCGCGTGGTACGCGAACTCCCGCCTAGGCACGGTCGTCCACAGATGGTGGCGGACTTCGAACCCGCCGTCGGACTGATCGAGGAGCGCCACGACCGCTCGCCACGCCTCGTCGTCCGAGTAGTCCGTGCATATGACCAGGGCTTCGGTCTCGAAGTCGTGCCTGGCACGGTTGATGACCGGTCGCAAGAATTTCCTCCAGAAGAACGCCGGCGCCCGATCGCGAGGATGGCGCCAGCTACTCCGGATTATATGCTCGCCTGTTCCGCACGCGGTTGTCGCGCTCGAACTCCCCGAGCAACAACTGCCGTTCCCGAAGCAATTTCTGAGCCCTTTCTCCGGGCGGCGGCAGGTAGCTTCGTATCCGGGTTCCGATGGGCAACCCCGCCTTTACTCCAAGGAGTTTTCCGTATGCGAAGGATACGTGCCGTCTACGCCGTGCTCACCGCCGCATTGATGGCGATCTCAGCGGTCAATCTGAGCACCGACACGGCGTCCGCCGCAGAGCAAAGCGGTGGATTCGTCGTCAGCAAGGCTCAGTACAACAAGATGTTCCCGCACCACAAGAAGCTCTACACCTACGAGGGCCTGGTCACGGCGATGAAGGCATTCCCGGCCTTCGCGCACACCGGCGACGCCAAGACCAAGAAGCGTGAAGCCGCGGCCTTCCTCGCGAACGTCAGCCACGAGACCAGCGGGCTGATCTACATCAACGAGCAGGACAAGGCCAACTGGCCGACCTACTGCCAGCAAGAGCCCTACGGCTGCCCGGCCGGCCAGTCCGCGTACCACGGCCGCGGCCCGCTCCAGATCAGCTGGAACTACAACTACAAGGCGGCCGGCGACGCGGTCCACATCGACCTGCTGAACCACCCGAACCTCGCGGCGACGAACCCCGTCGTGACCTGGAAGCTCGCGCTCTGGTACTGGATGACCCAGTCCGGCCCCGGCACCATGACGCCCCACCACGCGATGGTCAAGAGCGGCGGCTTCGGCGAGACCATCCGCAGCATCAACGGCGCCTTCGAGTGCAACGGCGGCAACCCGGCCGAGATGAAGGACCGGGTCGCCAAGTACGAGAAGTTCACCAAGATGCTCCACGTCGGCGCCGGCGCGCACCTCAGCTGCTGAGGGAGGCGCCATGCGGAAGGTACGCATCCTCGCCCTGCCGTTCCTGCTCTCGGCCGTGCTCGTGGCCGGCAGCCAGAGCGCCGCGCCCACTGCGTTCGCGGCCGGCGGCCATTCCGTTGCCGCCACCTCCGCGGCGAAGAAGAAGGGCATCAGCGCCTGGAAGTTCGACGGCGTCACCAAGGCGCTCGCCGACTCGAACTCGGGCTGGTTCTACACCTGGTCGTCGGACAAGGGAGGAATCAAGCCGCCGCGCGGTGTCGAGTTCGTGCCCATGATCCATGACGCGGGCTCGGTGACGAACAAGGAGCTCGGCCTGGCCAAGAAGCAGGGCAAGAACCTGCTCGGCTTCAACGAGCCCGACAGGTCGGATCAGGCCCACATGACCGTGAAGCAGGCACTCGACCTGTGGCCCCGGCTCCAGTCGACCGGTCTGCGGCTCGGCGCCCCCGCCGTGGCCACCGGCGGCGAGGTCGCCGGCGGCTGGCTGGACCGGTTCATGAAGGGCGCCGCCGCCCGCCACTACCAGGTCGACTTCATCCCCCTGCACTGGTACGGCGCGGACTTCGACGCCCAGCGCGCGACGGGGCAGTTGCGCAGCTATCTCGAGGCCGTGCACAAGCGCTACAAGAAGCCGATCTGGCTCACCGAATACGCCCTGATCGACTTCTCATCCGGCACCCCGCGCTATCCGTCCGAGGCGCAACAGGCCGCATTCGTCGAGAAGTCGACGGCCATGCTCCAGCACCTGGACTACGTCCGGCGCTACGCGTGGTTCACCCTCTCCACCGACCACGGCGACGGCACCGGCCTTTACCACGGTGCGACGGCCAACCGGGTGGGCGCCGCCTATCGCTCCGCGGGCTGAACACAAGATCAATCAGTCGAAATCACGAGAAACGAGGGAAAGAAAATGAGCAAGCGGGCCCTGCACGCCTCCATCGCGGCCGGTGCGGCCGTACTGACCGCGATGGTCGCCCTGGCTCCGGCGAGTTCCGCCGCGACCGCCTCCGCGCAGGCTCAGAGGCCGACGTGCTGGGCGACGCACTACGGCCCGATACCCGCCGGCAGCACCACCGCCAACGGCGACATCTTCGACAACAGCAAGAACACCGCGGCGACTTCGCTCACCCGCAATCGCCAGCTGCCCTTCGGCACGAGGGTGCGGGTCACCAACGTGGCGAACGGCAAGTCCCTGGTCGTGCGCATCAACGACCGCGGCACGTTCAAGCACACGAAGGCGGAACCCAAGTGCCTGGACCTGACCGACGGCGCCTTCAGGCGGCTCGGCGGGAGCCTCAACCCCGACGCCGGTCACGTCGTCGTCCGGCAGAAGGTGCTGAAGTGACCCTCTGAGAAAGACGGGGTGACCGGCGGCCGGAACGGCTGACGTCTCCGTGTCACGGTACGAGCGCCCGGGTGGCCTCCCGCAGCCCGGGCGCTTCGTGATCCGGGTGCCGCCGGAGGAGAGCGAGGGCGCCGAGGACGGCGCCGGTATCGCCGAGTCCGGCCGGAATCACTCGGGGCACCCCGTACGAGCAGCGCGCGACATGCGTGTCGAGCATGTGCTCGATCGGTGCCATCAGGGCTCGACCGGCGTCGACCAGCTCGCCGCCGATGACGATCACGTCGGGTCCGACGGCATGGCTCACATCGGCCAGCACCCTGCCGACATGCGTGCCGACCCGTGCCAGAACCGCGTGCGCGGCCGCGTCGCCGGTCTCGAGCGCGCTCACCAGTTCCGGCAGGTCTGCTGCCGCGGTTCCCGCGGTGCGGCAGGCGTCGAGTACGGCCCCGATCGACGCCACTGTCTCCAGGCATCCGATCGCACCGCACTCACAGGGCGCGCCGCCCGGGTCCACGGTGATGTGGCCGAACATCCCGGAGCGGCCGTGGGCGCCGCGGTGCAGTGTGCCGGCCATCACGAGTCCGCCGCCGACGCCGTGCGACAACCGCAGGTACAGCATGTTCTGTTCACCCGCGGCGGCACCCCAGATCGTCTCGGCCAGGGTGGCCAGCCGGGTGTTGTTGTCGATCAGTACCGGTGCGCCGAAGCGTTCGCGCACGCGTGCCGCCACGATGTCGTGCCGAGGCGCCCACAGCGGGCCCTGCCCCGGTGTGCCGACCGGTCCGACCACCCCGACGCCGATGCCGTTCAGGGCGCCCGGTCGCAGCGTCCCGTGCGTCAGCCTGTCCGCCAGTAGCCACGCGAGGTCGATGCGGGTCTGCCACGGGGTGTCGGGGTCGTGCGGTTCGCCGGTGGTGCCGACGATCTCGTGCTCCGCGTTCATCGCGGCCACCCGCACCGCCCGTCGCGCGAACTCGATGCCGAGCAGCCGGCCGGCCCCGGAGTTGACGGTCAGTACCTCCGCCGGGCGGCCCCGTTTGCGCCGGGCCGCCTCCGGAACCGAGGCGAGGACGCTGCCGTTGTCCATCAGCGCCCCGACGGCGTCGTAGAGCGTGGTGCGGGACAGGCCGCTCAGGATCCGTAAGTCTCCCCGAGTGAGCGGACCGTGCTCGCGCAGCAGGCTCAGCACCAGGGCCTCGTGCGCGCTGGAGGCCCGTGTCGTCGTCTCAGTCGGCATTGCGGAAGGCGCCCCCCTCTTTGAACGCAACTGTTGCGTGAGGGACGGAGATCAGTCGTCCGTCCCCCGCCGCGCAAGAAGCTAGAGGGCGTCTTTGTGGGAATTCTGTGGAGCCACTCAGAGGGAGGACACCTGGGCGTATGCGGTGTTGCCGCGGGCCGGTGGGGGCTGACGCCGCCCGGGTCAGGGTCGAGGCGCGACGTGCACCTGCACGGTCAGCGTGCCGCTGTTGTCCTGGGAGCAGGCACCGGAGGCGTCGTTCATGCCCAGTTGCAGGCGGGCGTCGCCGGGCGCCCGGAAAGTCAGCTTCCGCCCGACGTTGTGTATCGGGAGGTCCTGCTCACCCACGAGTCGGGCCAGCAAGGAGCCGAAAGGAGCCCCGACTTTGACCTTGCAGGCCTTCGTCCCCTCCGGCAGCTGGTTGGTTTTCGGGTCGTAACCGGCCGGCCCGGTCATGGGCAGCTTTCGGGAGTTGGCCGTCCACTCTCCGGACACGAACTGGACGGTGATCCGATCGCCCTGATGGACGGACACGCCGGTGACCGGCTGCCAACCGGCCGTCGACTCGATGACCTGACGGGCCGTCCCCCTTTTTGGAGTGCTCGATATGCTCGAAACGCTCGAAACGCTCGAAGCGTTCGGAGTTTTCGGATCATCCTTGAGCGGCAGCGGTCCGGTGACGAGGAGACCGCCCGCAACGCCCGCCGTCAGTATGGCCGTTCCGGCCAGCCCCCATCGCAGCCGCTTCGGCCACGCCGAGCGGGATGCCTGCGGCTGTGGGAGTTCGAGCGGCGTGGTGTGGCGCCCCGGCGGCACGGTCTCCGCGGCCGGGACGCGCCATTTCGGCTTGGCGGCCATCGTGTTCGCGTCGGCCATCGGGGCCGCAGGCCGGAGCGCGAGTACGGTCGCCGGCGGCAGGAACTCGAGATCCGGCTCGCCGGCAACGACGCCTCGCAGCGCGGAACGTACGGCTGCCGTCGAAGGACGCTCGGCCGGGGACTTGCGCAGCAGCGCTTCGACGACCGGGCGCAGCGGACCGAGCCGCTCCGACAGGCTGGGTTCCTCGTACGCCACGGCGTGCATCGTCGCGGGTGCTCCCGGCCTGCGGAAAGGGGACTCGCCGCAGCACACCGTGGCGAGTGTGGCGCCCAGTGACCACAGGTCGGAGGCCGGTCCGACCTCTGTTTCCATCACGCGCTCCGGCGCCATGAACTCTACGGAGCCGACCACTTGACCGGTGCTCGTCAAGAACTCGCCGTCGTCCAGGGCCGCGATGCCGAAGTCGGTGAGGACGGCGCTGCCGTCATGGCGCAGCAGCACGTTGGCGGGCTTGAGGTCCCGGTGCAGAGTCCCGACCGCGTGGACGGCGTCCAGCGCGTCGATCAGTTGCAGGCCGACGGCGGCGGTCTGCTGCGGTGTGAGCGGTCCGGTCTCGGCCGTCCGATTCGCCAGTGAGGACCCTTCGACGAGTTCCATGACGATCCACAGCCGGTCCTCGGACTCGACTAGGTCGTGGACTCCCACCACATGGGGGTGCGGCACCCGGGCGACCGCGCGGGCCTCGCGGATGGCACGCCGTACCCGTACGCGGCGGTCCTCGTCGCCGTCGGTGAGGACGTGCAGTTCCTTGGCGGCGACCGGCCGGTCCAGCAGTTGGTCGTGGGCGCGCCAGACCGTGCCCATGCCGCCTCTGCCGAGGACGTCGTGAAGCAGATAGCGTCCGGCGATCACCCGTTCCGAACGCGTGGTCACCTGGTCACCGTCTCCGGATATCACGCGCCCTCACGTTGCCTTTGGGAGCGGTGCCCGTCGAAGCGCTCCAGCCGCCCGCGGACCAATCCGCGCGCCTGTCCGCCGAGGTTGACGCTGGGATCCGCCGGTTGCCACGCCGGTCTGCCCGGTGGGGCGCCCGCTGTATCTCCCCGAACTCCCGGGCGGCGGACCGGAGACGGCGCCGACGCGTCCACGGCCCACCGGGTGTTGCTCCGCAACGGCCTGGTCCTCACCCAGGATGCCGATCTTGTCTTAGCTGGAATGGGAGCTTCCTTTGCTGGGTTCGTCTGGGTCAAGCGCTACGTGCGGATGGTGTGACACGGCCGGCGTCCCGCCGCTCGATCCGGAATTGTGGTTACCGGTTCGAACCACTCGGCACTCGTTCGCCCTGCCGTGAGCCTTTGCCAGACGCTAGAACCATGAGGAGAGCGGCGGCAAGGTCCGAAGGGGAGGATTAAATGCCCTGTCGCGCGGATCAATTCGAGGATCGCCGGGCCGACCTCCGCCCCGAACATCACCGCGGCCCGGCTCCATGCCTTCGGCTCGAGTCGGCCGGCGCACCACGCGGTGGCGCAGGTGGACGACGTCACATGCGCGCGTCTCGGGCCGCTGAATCAAGGCCGTCCTACTCCTTGCGGCCGCGGCGCGACGTGGGGCGGCATCGTCACCGGCGATGCCGCGCACTCCCGCAACGATGCCGTGCACTCTGGCAGGTGGACTCCACTCGGGTGGACTGGATGCCGGGCATCGTCGGTGCGCACCGCAGCATCGGGTGCGCTCAGTGGCCGGCTTCTCGCCCGCGGGGTGCGGTCCGGGCTCCTGCGGGCGGTGCGCCCGCTGGTCGTCCTCGCGCACCGGGTGCACTGGGTCGGCATCGTCCTGTTCGGTGTAGCGGTCCGCGCGGGCGCGGGATTCGGAGGCTGCCTTGGGGAAGGCGTCCTGGAGGTGGCGCAGCCGCTCGACTGCGAGATCGAGGGCTTCCACGTCCGTGCGGGATTCCCGCCAGGCTCGCAGCGCCGTCAGGTCGATCGCCTCCCGCCGCCCAACCTCCGGCTCCTGGTCGCCGTGCTCCGGCTCGGCGGGCCGGGGCGCGAGCAGTTGCTCGGGCACCGCCGCCTTGGGTTATGCGCGTAACTGCGGAAACCGACACAGGCCGGCACGGTGGCTCTCCGGGCCGCCCGTTTCCGGCGGGCCGGTGCACGATGATCGGTGCGCTGGTCACACCTCCCAGCGTGCCCTTGACGGGATCGCGGGGCGAGTCGGCAGGGGCGGTCAGGGAGTGTCGCCGCACCAGTCCCAGCGGGTCGGGTCGCCGGGGCGCGGGTCGTACAGCGCCCGCCCGTCGGGGCCGAACTGTCCCAGCTCGGTCTGGAGGGAGCTCCGAAGCAGACCTCGGCCTCGGCACCGGGCCTGTGGGACGCGCACCTCGGCTGATGAGCTGGGCCCTTCGGCACAAGGAAGCCACAAGAAGCGCTCTTACTCTCACTGGCCCACCGACCGGCAGACTAGTGGGAGTTGAGAGTGCATGCACGGATCGTCACCAGGTAGAAGTGCAGCAGGGCAGGTCCTGCTGTGGGTTGCCGTGGCCGCCGCGCTGCTCGTCGGGTGCTCGGCAGCGCCCGGCAAGAGCGCGGCGGTCGGGGCGTCCGCATCCTCGTCGGCAGGGAGTTCTGAACAGGGCCGCAAGCCCAACATCATTTATGTACTCACCGACGACCTCTCCTGGAATCTCGTGCGGTATATGCCGCACGTTCAGCAGATGAGCAAGCAGGGGACGACGTTCTCGAACTACTTCGTCACCGACTCGCTGTGCTGCCCCTCGCGTTCCTCGATACTCACGGGGCAGTACCCCCACAACACCGGGGTCTTCACCAACAACGGGGACGACGGAGGCTACGGCGCCTTCATGAAGAACGGCGACGAGAAGAAGTGCTACGCGCCGGCTCTTCAGAAGGCCGGCTACCGCACCGGCTTCATGGGCAAGTACCTCAACGGCTACCAGCCGGAGGACGCCAGCGGTACCGGTCACCCGTACGTGCCTCCGGGCTGGAACGAATGGGACGTGGCCGGCAACGGGTATCCAGAGTTCAACTACGACCTCAACGAGAACGGCAAGGTCGTCCACTACGGCCATGACCCGCAGGACTACCTGACCGACGTGGTGTCCGCCAAGGCGGTCTCCTTCATCGGTTCCTCGGCGGCGGACAGCAAGCCGTTCATGTTGGAACTCGCCACCTTCGCGCCACACGGGCCCTCCACGCCCGCGCCCCGCGACGCCCACAGCTACCCGGGGCTCAAGGCACCCAGGAGCGCCGCCTACGATCGGCTGCCCGCGCAGGCGCCGAAGTGGCAGGCAGATCTCAAGCCCCTGAGCGACAAGGAGAAGACGCAGATCGACCGCAAGTTCGCCAAGCGGGTCCGCTCGGTTCAGGCCGTCGACCGGATGATCGGCCGCCTGCAGGACGTGCTGAAGGAGAAGGGGCTCGCGGACGACACGTATCTGGTCTTCGGCTCGGACAACGGCTTCCACATGGGTGAGCACCGGCTGCGGCCGGGCAAGCAGACCGCTTTCGACACCGATATCCGCGTCCCCATGATGGTGACAGGACCGGATGTGCCGGCGGGGCGGACCACCTCCCAGCTGGTGCAGAACACCGATCTCAATCCGACGTTCCAGCAGCTCGCGGGGCTGAAGCCGCCCTCGGCCGTGGACGGTCTCAGCCTTGTCGGCCTCTTCCACGGATCGTCGCCGAATCACTGGCGTGAGTCCGTTCTGGTCGAGCATCACCATCCCGGAACGTCCACGGGCGATCCCGACGCGGCTCCGAAGGACAGCGGCAATCCGCCGACGTACGAGGCGCTTCGGACCGCAGACAGTCTCTGGGTCGAGTACGCGGACGGGGAACGCGAGTATTACGACACGCAGGCCGATCCCGCTGAGCTCAAGAATCTCGCAGGCAGTCTGAGCGACGGGAAAGAGGAAGCCCTGCACGAGACCTTGACCACGCTCGCCCGTTGTTCGGGCTCCGAGTCCTGCCGGGACGCGTCGCGGCTGCACCAGTAGCCGTCATCGCGCTGCGCTCGGCGGCATCCGGTTGCGGACATACGAAGACCCCGCATCCAGCGCCCTGAGGGGTTGCGGGGTCTTCCGCACTTCATGCGAAGCGCCCCCCCGGGCACGATTTGAGCCTTGCGTACACGGCTCCGGAGGCGTCGGTGCCCTCAGCCATGGGTGCTGGCCGGCGGCGCATCCTGTGGAAGTCTTCCTACAGGACTCAACCTGCGGCGTCATAGCCGGCGTCCCCGCTCCGGTTGGCAGATGACGCGTCGCTGCGGTGGCTGGTGGGGCCAAGTACCCCGTCGGCGCTGCGCGGTTCTGTGCGCGGTTACTGGTTGAACTTGTCGCGCAGACAAGGCTTGCGTCCAGGCCCGGCTCGTACCGCACTGCTACAGCCCCTCCGCTACAGGCGGTAACAGATCACCGGATCGCATGGAAGCGCGGAGAAACCAGGTCGCGATGCCGAGCGGACCTCGTTCACCCGAGCCCTGCACGTCGTCCGCCGCACGGGGATCTCACCGAGCGGCTTTTCCCCCCTCCGCACGCAGACGGGACCGGCGCCTCGGACTTGCCGAGATCGGCCGCAGCCTGTTACCTCGCCGCCGGCCCCGTGACTGTCCCCGCAGGATCCGCTCATGCGTCACCGGCTACGGCAGCAAAGCCCCCGGAGAACCCGCCAGCAACCGCCGTTCCCCAGTCGTTGTCATCCTGAACCACCGATGGCACGACCACTAAAGCAACGGCATTGTCATCCGTTCGACAGGGGGGAACAGTCATGCCGGGCCGGAGGCCAGCGGTCCTCTTGCAGGACCACGGAAAACATAACTGTGAGAGTTCTTTTGCGGCCCGGGATGGGTTGCTGCCAGGCTCGGCGCTCGTGATCCGGCATGACACGCAAAATAACTGGCGCCCCGTCAGGGATTGCCGTTCCCCCGAGATGTCTGCCGGACGCGGGCGCCGACCTGGCCCACCCGTTGGCTTGATCAGCAGCTTGTCCGCCGCCTCACGGCGTGACTCATCACAGTTCCGCCACGTGGTGACTCCATCCAGGGCCGACGCCGACAACGGCCATTCGCCCGGAGGATAACAACCGCGTGTCCATGCTTGCAGAACACGTCGACGGCGTCATCGGAGTCGACACTCACCGCGACACCCTCGCCGCAGCCGCCGTCAGCCCCATCGGCGCCGTCCTGGAAACTACCGACGCACCCGCCCACGGCTGCGGCTACCCGCCAGAGCTCCTGAAGTTACTCGGCGTCGGTCCGATCACCGCGGCTCAGATCCTGGTCAGCTGGTCGCACCCAGGCCGGTTCCGTTCCGAGGCCGCCTTCGCGTCCTTCGCCGGTGTCGCCCCGATCCCGGCCTCATCCGGCCTGACCAACAAACACCGGCTCAACAGGGGAGGAGACCGCCAACTGAACCGAGCGATGCACACAATCACCCTGATCAGGATGCGGCTGGACCCCGCCACGAAGGCGTACGTCGCCCGCCGAATCAGCGAGGGCAAGAGCGCCCGCGACGCGCAGCGATGCCTCAAGCGCAACGTCTGCCGCCAGATCTTCAAGATCCTGGAACGACGAAACCAGCCAAACGCGGAAGAGCTCCCTCAGGCCGCTTGACAAGACATAGCAGCCTCGGGGGCTGGGGAGGCGGTGGTGGGCGCGTTCGCGGTGGTGCGCTCCGTTTGGCTGCAAGCCCTCGCGCGGGCGGAACAGGGAGCGACGGACGCCGGCGGGTGACGGGGCCGCCTGGTCAGCGGTGCTTGAGCGGATCATGGGGTGTGGTGAGTGAGGATGTCCCTGATGTCGATGAGCCACTGGCGCAGCGGGACTCCCTTTGGAGGCGCAATGCGCAGACCGAGTACACGGGCCGCTTCCGTCAGGTCGTCGTCGTTCTGGTCGGCTGAGATGACCCCGTCGATGTCCGTGGCCGCGGCTCGGTGGTCCTCCGGGGACTCCAGGGCCAGGTAGTCGTCGACGGCCTCGGCATGCGACTGGTACTCGGCGGAGAAGTCCTGGTGGAAGTAGGACCCCAGGAGGTGGGCGAGCGCGGGGAACCGCTCACGCCACTCCCAGACAGTCTGCGGGCGGTGGGTGGAACCGTCGGCCGGCGGCTTCGCGAGGAAGCGGCTGAGATGATGGCGGATGACCCGCAGACAGTCCTCGACGCTCACGCCTGACGGCGGTTCGATGTGCGGAAGGAGGTCGACGTCGTCGGCTACCTCGTCGCTGAACAGGCCGACGGCGAGCAGATCGTCGAGCTCGCGTACTGCGGCTGCCGCACGCTGGGGTTCGGCCGCGACGACACGCAGGTAGGAGGTGAGCGCTGCGCCGGGTGCTTCCATCGTGTCGTCGAACGTGTTGCCGCTCCATTCGTACGCCTGCAGGAGGTCGTGCAGTTCCGTGAAGCGGTCGTGGATGGGCGCCATGGGCTGTGGACCTGTCTGGTTGTTGCGGGCTTACGAGGTGGCTTCGGGGTAGGAGGTCAGGACGCGGTAGCCCAGAGGGACGGTCGGGTCCTTCTTGAGGACGACTTTCGCCCCCGTCACCCATTCTGGGGGCAGTCCGTTCCTGAAGTTGCTGCGGGACAAGCTCATTCCGGTGGGCTCTCCCAGCTCGGCCGAGAAGTCCTTCTTCCCTGCCGGCTTCCCGTTGTTCAACCAGTCCTCGATCTGCTTCTGCCGCTTGAGGACTACCGCCTGGGTGTGCTTCTGGGCCGAGGCGTGGTCGATGTACCGGGAGGCGGCGTCCAGTTCAGGGTCCCCGCGCAGGCGGGCCCGGAGGTCCCGGGTGGTGACCTCCACGTGACGGGCGCCGGTATGCGCGCCGTTCTTGCCTTCGTCCGCTGCGAGGTCCGTCGTGTATTTCGGCTTCTGCGCCCCCTTGCGTTTGTTGCGTGGCCAGGCGTTGGGTTCGCCGTCGCCATTCATGAGCAGGCCGAGGTCGTCGGCACTTGCGGTCAGACCGCCGGGCAGCGCGACCTGGGGTTCGAGCCCGGGGACGCGGACGCCACCCAGCAGTTCTGTCCATCCGCCGGCGCCCCGCACGGCCCTCACGGTGGCGCCCGCACCACCGAAAGCGCCACCGGTGAGGGCTCCGTAGAGCGCGGCCTGGCGTACCTCGTCGAGGCTGAGGCCCTTGCTCTCGCCCAGGGCGATGGACATCGGCTGGGCGAGGGCCAGGTCGACGGTGACGGACTCGATGCCCGCGAAGGCGGCGGTGGCGAGAGTCGTACCGGCGATGGTGGCGATCTCGGTGGAGACGGTGACGCCGAGGGTCGCGGCGAGCTCCACGATGGTGGCCGTGGCCGCCGTCGCGGCGGCCTCGGAGATGCCCTCACCTGCTCGCGTGCGGTCTCCTGCGTTGCAGTGCCCGGGTGGACTTCGGTGAACGGCGGGATCGTGGTGAGGTAGACGGTGATGTTGGAGTTCTGGCCGGCGGTGCACGCGTCGGCTCAACCATGGCGGCGACCGCCAGGCCAACGCCGCCCTGCACCGCATCGTGTTCACCCGGCTGCGCCACGACCCCCGCGCACCGTCAGACCGGTTTCTCGCACCCCCGCTTTATAGGGGCGTCCGTGAGACGTGAGAGGGTCTGGGCGTGAGTGAGACACCCCCGAACACCCTGCAATACCGCTTTGACGGGCCGGAAGACGCTCCGGTCCTGATCCTGGGTCCCTCACTGGGCACCACATGGCACAGGTTGTAGAGACCGTCTTTGGGCGTCCACGTCAGTCCAGGGCGGGCGCGTAAGAGCAGGTCAGGGCAGCAAGTCCTGGGGAGTCCGTGTAGTTGGTGACAGACGTGTGACAGTGCCTGTGACAGGGCGGTGATAGAGCAAGGCCGCGCCGGGGAGCATGCTGGCGGGGCCTCTGCCGGAACCACGAGACGAAGCCCCACCGGAGCACTCCGGTGGGGCTTCGTCTCGTCGAGCTCGACTGTGCTTGCGCGCATGACGCGCCCGGCTCCTCATGCAGTTCGTGTTCCTGCGATGCGCTCGGTGACGCTGGATTTGCGATCGCAGCCAGCAAGGTGGAGCTTCGTGAGGCGACGCGGCCCCGCGGGAATCCGGGTGGGTCTTGTCGTGTGGTGGGTCGATGCGGTGTGCCCTGCTCAGGCGGGCTCAGCGGTATGCCGGCTGTCGGTGGATGCGTGACGTCGTGGCCACCGTTGATGCTGCAGCCGTGACGAAACCGGACTCGGTCGTACGTGCCGGACGGTTCTGCGGTGACAGGGCACAATGGTCCGCACGCGGTGGCTGGGGGGTGGGTCGGCAGCACGAACCAGACGCTTATTCCCAGGCCGTGCGGCGGACGCCCCACGCGTCGGCGAGCGCGTCCAGCAGGGGTTTCCCTCGCGGCCGGACTCGGTCGGATCCTCGACGGCGGTATCCGGCGTCAGGCTGCCCTGCAGGGGTGCGGTCTCACCACCGACCGGCTCAGGACTGGTTGGTGCGCCGCCCTCTGCTGCATTGTGTTCGGTGGCCCGGGTCCCCAGCTCAGGTCTTGGCTCGCGACCTCGCACTCCAGCAGGCCCCACCGCAGCCGGGCGCTGACAAGCACCCGGCCGGTGTTCCGGGCGGGCAGAACGGCATTGCTGACCAGTTCGCTCAGCAGCAGGACCGCCGACTCCGCGTTGTCCTCTGACACGGCCCACCCCGCCATGACCGCAGCCAGCAGCGGGTGTCACAGGCGTCCCTGGGCGGCGGAGTTACCGATGGCTGGCCAGGCCCTCGGCGAAGTCGTGCAGGCCGATGCCGGTGGCGATCATCAGGGCGAGCGAGCCCGCCTGGCTGCGGGTGCGAGGAGCCAGCTCGGCGGAGGCGGCGGCGCCCGGGCCGGCGGGCCGGGCGGCGGCCTCGCGGCGGCGGTGATGACGCCGTTCACTGCTGGCCGCGTCTCAGGGCGCGACGGGTGCGTCCTGCGTGCGCTGGTCAGCCGGGATCAGGCGTGGGATGAGCCGGACGTAGGCGACCATGCCGAGGACCTCGACGAGGGTCGGCGTGACCACGACGACCGCAGCCACCGCGAGCGGAGGCTGGTCTCCGGGCCGCTGGCGGACCGGACGCGCCGCTTCTGGGGTCTGGCGATCGCCGGATACGCGCTGACGGTGGTCGCGGTCCCGCTGCTGGGTGTGGCCGGGGTGCTGTGGACAGCGTGTGTGCTGGTGGTCGCAGAGCGCGTCGGCAAGGCGGTGCGCTCGCCGGCGAAGGACACGCTGCTGTCGCATGCCACGGCCGCGACCGGGCGGGGCCGGGGCTTCGCCCTCCATGAGGCCATGGGCCAGATCGGCGCCCTGCTCGGTCCGCTGCTGGTGGCGGGCGTGCTGGCACTGACCGGGAACGACTACGGCCCCGCACTCGGTGTGCTCGCCGTCCCCGGCATCGCCGTACTCCTGCTGTCGTTCTGGCTGCGGGCCCGGGTACCGGACCCCGAAGCCTATGAGCGTGAGGTGCAGGCGGCGTCCACGCGTTCGGAACCACAGGCGGGGGACGAGCGGTTGACATCTTGGTGGGGCTCGCCTACTTCGTGGGGGCTTCAGGCCTTCGGGGACGGCGCCAGCGCGACACCTTCCGTCATGCCTTCACGGGGCCGGTGGCAGAGCAGGTCGATCTCGAACTCAGCGAAGGTGGCGAGGACGTTGAAGAACATAGTCGGGGCTCGCACGTTGCGCCCGCCCTGGCAACTCCCGGCATCATGCGGTGGAGCTCAGTAGCGTGGAGGGATGAGAACACGTGGGGGGAGGCTCGCCGCCGTCGCGAGCCTGATAGCCGGCATGGCCCTGGTGCTGGGCGGCTGCGGCAAGATCAGAGCGGACAACACCGGTTCGGGAGAGACGAGCGCGACAAAGCTCGGGTTCAAGAAGTACGCGGGCGCGGTGGGCTACCCGTCGGTGACCGGCTCGCACAACAAGGGGTACGTGGCGCCTGGCGAGGGTCTTCGCCAGCTGGTGCCGCTGGGCGACTGCGCCTTGGGAGAGGGGACGTTCGCCAACGGGTACCGCTATGTGAACGTCAACTGGACCGGTTCGCAGGGCTGTACGAAGCTCTCGATCACCCCGAAGCCGGGCGCAGACGACGAAGCCGACGTGCCGTACTCCATGCGCAGCGGCTGGCTCGGCGGCGGCCTGCCGGGCGACGTGGTGGTGCCGTGGGACGACGGTTCACTGATCGGGGTCGGCGCCACGCTGACCCGCCGAGCGCCGAACGGCGAGCAGCCCCGGCTCGCCGCGCTGCCGCTGACGTTCAACATCCACCCCGAGCAGGAGACCGCGGACGACGCCTCGGTGAACACCGCGATGAAGGTCGGCACGCGCCTGCTGATCGGCGGCGGCCAGACCGTCGACCAGGTGGAGTCTCCGTACGTGTTCGCGTCCGACGACGCGGGCAAGACCGTGCGTCGCGTGCCGCTGCCGGCGATCGACGGTCGGCAACCGTCCACGCCCGTGGGCGACTTCGGCGTCAACGGCACACAGGTCGTCGCCTTCGGCGCGGCGGCGACCAACGCCTACAACTTCCACCCCACGGGCACGATCCCGTTCTGGCACAGCGCGGACGGCGGCTTGCACTGGACGTCCGGCGACATCACCGGGATGCCACCGGGCACACAGGTGCACCGCGTCCTGTACGCGTCGGGCCACTGGTTTGCCGTGGGCGGCTACGCGAAGGCCGGCGCCTTCTACGATTCCCTCCCGCTGGTTCTCACCAGCCAGGACGGCACCCACTGGATGCGGATGGACAGTTCGGCGATGGGCACCGGCAACATCGCTGCCGCGACCGTCGACTCCGCGGGCCACCCGGTCCTGGTCGGATCGGCCCCCCGGCCGAAGTCCGAGCCGAACTCCCGCACGGTGTGGTGCAGTTCCGTCTGGGTTGGCGACGGGACGACCACGGGCTGGCAACGCGGCGGCCTCGGCTGCAGCGAGGATCCCCCGAGCGCGGCGGCCACCCTCACGGACGGGCGTGTGCTGATCGCGGGCAACCGGGACCTCTGGCTCTCTCGAAGCCCGTGGCCGGGGCGCGGTCACAAGTCTTGATCTCCTCCCGCGGCGGATGGGCCGTCACAGGATCCACGAGATCGGCGAGGTCCTGGAGCTGCTGCGGGGTGCCGCGGCGCTCAGCATCTGGAACGGCCGCCCCGCGGGGATGCCGTTCTGGCTGGGGCGGGGCTGGGGTCGTGAGTCGCGGCCACGACACTCCCGCGGTGCCGACCCGGGCAAAGCGACCGGGTGCCGAATTCGGAGCCCCCGGCCCGCCCGAATAAGGCGAGGGTGGGCGACGACGGCGCCGACCGCCCCATCGTGGTAGCCGAGCCAAGGAGAAGGCCGAGCGGAGCCGAGCCGGGGCCGCAACTCATTGTCATACCTCTGTGGTGAGGTGAAGTCAGACAACGGAGAGCGAGAGGCGGAGGGGACGATGGGTGAGTGCACGGCGTGGCGACCGTTTCTGGAGCAGTGGAGCGCGGAGTGGATCGCGGGGCACGACCCGGAGAAGGACGCGCCGCTCGCGCCGGAGGTCGTGCGTGACACCTGGCTCGGGTTCGCGCCGGCGAGCGAGACCGAGGTCGCCGCGGCCGAGGCCCGGCTGGGGCGCCGGCTGCCGCCTTCGTTGCGGCAGTTCCTGCAGGTCACCAACGGGTGGAGGGACGCGGGCAACTTCATCTACCGGCTGGCGGGCACCGCGGAGCTGGAATGGCTGCGCGATACCGACGACCGCACCTGGATCGAGGTCTGGGAAGACCTCGCGGAGGACGAGGACGAGGACGAGGACGAGGACGGTGAGGATGCGTTCGGCGTTCAGGAGGCGAAGATCCTCGCGCGCTCCCTGCGCCTGTCCCTCGAGGGTGACGCGGCGGTCATGCTGCTCGACCCGGACGACGTGGACGAGGACGGTGAGTGGGCGGCGTACTGGCTCGCTTCCTGGTCCGGCGAGGGACCGGAGCGGTACGGCTCTTTTTACGACCTCATGCGTCGGCAGTGGGTGTCCTTCCACGCCCTGCGCAAGCCGCCGGGCGCCACCCGGGACCACTGGGACGCGGAGGTCGAGCGAGCCCGCTGCGAGGCGCTGGCCGGGGCCGTCGACAGACCGCTGGCGGTGTTCGCCCAGGCGCACGAGTACGGGCGGGAGCGGGCCGACGTGCTGAGCATGCAGATGAAGGCGATGCTCGGCGATTGGCGCGGCCACATCGCGAGCCTGATGTGGTACCGCCTGGGGCACGACGACCTCCTGCTCAGTCCGCTGTTCGCCGCGCAACTCCTGCCGCTGCTGGTCCGGCAGGATCAGCTCGCGCACCCTCACGACCTGCGGCCCCTGCCGCGGCTCAGGGAGTACGCGCCCGCGCCTGTGCGGGCGCTCGTCGCCGACTACGAGGCCCGTACGGCCGAGCCGGGCTTCCGGCTCACCTTTGGCGGGCCCGAGTTCGACGCGGCCGTGCACGCCGTCACCGACCGCCTCACCGGACACCCAGCCTTCCAGGCTCCCGACGAACCGCCGAACCGTACGGGTCCGATCGTCGTCACCCTGTACGCGGGCGGCGGCCCGCGGCCGGAAGCCGACCCGCTGTCCGACCCCGCCAAGGTCCGCGCGGCCCGCGCGGCCCTGTGTGACGAGGCGTGGCCCGAACTCCACGCCGCGCTGCGCCTGTGGGAGCCGGTGTGTGAGGACCATATCGCCCCGATATCCCTGTTCGCCGACCCGGCCCTGGCCCAGATGATCACCCCGGACCGCGGCCGCGAGATCCTGGCCACGCCCCGAGGGACGGGCCCCGGCCTCCCGTAGGCTGGGCGTTCCAGCAGTCAGGGACAGCGACACCGTACGGGGGAATGGCATGTCCGAGGAACGCGAGGGTGTCGTGATGTACTGGCGGCCTGGGTGCGTGTTCTGCATGAAGCTGCGGCTGAGCCTGCTCTTCACCCGCCTGCGCTACTCCAAGCGGAACATCTGGCGGGACAAGGACGCAGCGGCGTTCGTCCGTTCCGTCGCGGACGGGAACGAGACGGTGCCCACCGTCACCGTCGCCGGGCACGCCATGGTCAACCCGTCGAAGCAACAACTACTGGACGCGGTCCGCACGCACGCACCGCACCTGCTGGCGTCCTGACCTGGCGCGAGAGGAGACAGGGCGAGGGCGCGATGGCCTGTGGCCGGCCCGGACGCGGTCGAGGGCCGTCGGGCACCACCCCAACGCGAGCCCGCCCTGTTCCGCATCGCACAGCGCACCTCGACCATGTCGTCGTAGATCCGGGGTACGACGGCCTCGACCGGGAGACAGGCCAGTTCCGGCCGCAACGCCCGCTCCGCAGTATCAGCCTCCGCGCGCCCTCTGTCGCATAGAGGCAGTCGATCAGGCCGACTTGGCGTCGCGCCCGAACTCCGCCACTCGAAGGCAGCGATGTGTGGACCTACACCGCCGATCTCGGGCGACCTCCATCCGAAATCGCACCAACGGTGCATCGTGGCTATGGCCGCGCGGTACGCCATACCTGACGGAGCGTCGGGCTTCTCAGCATCGCCGATCGTGCGTGACCTGCAGATTTCCAGTAGCGACGGGGACAGGCGACGGGGACGGATCGACTACAGGAACGGTGACGGCGTCCTACATGACTCGCCTGGCTTCCTACCGGATCCGCATGCCCTCGCGGATCCCCGTCACCTGCGTCAGATGGACAGCGGACACCAGCGCAGGGTATGCACGCGTATCGCCCTGTTCATCATCCCGGAACTCGAGGACAACCCATGCGTGCAACGCAGCTCATACCTGGAGTGGCCGTCGTGCTACTCGCAGCCGCTCTCGCGACCGGCTGCTCTGGTGGACACAGCACTGCGGCCGGGGCCGGGCCCGTGGCTTCCTCCGTCGCGGCGACTCCGACGCCCGGGATCACTGCGGTAAAAGAGGTCGGGAGTTCGCCAACGCCGAGCACCGCCACATCGACTGGCTACCCGACCACCCCAGCCGCTCCAGGCGCGGCCGTGCCGCAGGTACGAGACGCCTTCGCAGTACTGCAAGCAACGTACAACGACAGCTGCGGGACCCCCGGAAACTGCCAGTACTTCCTCAACCGTCTCCTGACCAACCTCGACGACCTCGGCAACTCGATGAAGGTCAGCCCGAAGGGCACAGCCCACTTCAGGCAGCCGCTCGGCTGGATCGAGCACATGCAGAACGCGCTGGGCGGCGACTTCACGTTCGACAACCTCCACAAGCACCAGAAACTGCTGGTCACGACCCGCGACAAGATCAACACTTGGATGCAGTCGTACCCGGACGACTACCGCTAACCCGAACATGTCACCCACCGCAAATAGGCGAGAAGCTGCAGGTGAGCGGCACAGTCAGGAGATGGCCGCCGTGGGCGGCTGAGGTCAGTGGCCGCCCGGGAGGGCGGGGTAGTCGGCGAAGGCGTCCGTCTGGGTGAAGCCGCGGTTCATCGTGCCCTCCGCGGACAGCGGGAAGGCGTTGATGAGGAAGCCGGCCCCGATGGGGGCCGTTCTGCTACGACTGCGCCTTCCCGACGAAGTAGCCGAGGCCGGTGAGGGCGCTGCGGGTGCTCACCGGGAAATCACCGCGCCTTACGCGCGGCGGTTCGAGGACGCCCCTGACGGCCGCGAGCCCCTCGCAGCGGCGCTGCCCGTGAAGCGGAAAAAGAACCATGGCGCCGTGGTTATGGGCGTGGTGATCTGTGGGTGGCGCGGATGAGCCCGGGGCCTCCGCGGTCGGTGGCGCCGACGGGGGGATCTCGCCGGGGAAGGGGAAGTCGACCGGCGTACTCGGCGCCGCTGCCGCGGTCCGCGAACCCCTCCGCACCGGCGCGGCGAGCTGCCTCCCGTGATTCGGGGTGGCCACTTCCGTCTGCCGCGCGACGAAGGCGGCCACCTTGTCCGGGAACTCCTCCGGCCCGGGGAACCCGCCGTGGACGTGTGTAGGGCTTGAGCAGCAGCGCGCATCCCAACCGCGTCGCGCCATGCTTCCCCACCAGGAGCTCCTGTTCGTCGTCGAGCACCGTCCAGGGCTCGACGACTCGTCCACCTCCGCCGGTTCCCCCTATGACGGCCCGTCATGCCGGATCACTACTGGTCAGGACGGGGTCCGGGCCGGGCGCCCTGGTGCTGCCGGAATTCCGCGCACGCCTGGTCGGCCACGGGCCGGAGCCCGATGCGTAGCACGCGGCATGGGAACCCGCCGCGACGCACCAGGTCGTAGCCCTTCGAACGCGGCCCGGGCGGTGCTGAGCGGGCGGGCGCGTGCCCAGGACAAGTCAGGCGATGGACCGGTACAGATCGCCCCGGATGTACAAACTCGCCAAAGGCTCGGCGGTCAAGGCCCGCAGAAAGGCCCTCCACCGTCAAACGACGCTTCGAGTGCCTCACAGCGGGCGACGGCTCGGCGACCCGATCGCCGGCACGTTGGTGCGCTGCCCCGTGCTGCAGACAGCCGTGGAGAAGCCACCCTGGTCTGAAGCGACCTGAACAAAGGTGTCGGCTTCTGTGCCGTATATCGATCGGCCGGAGTCAGATCCAGGACGTGCCTAGGACTGGGACTGAGCATGCTCAGCGTTTTTGGATGGGGATGCTGTGGCTGGCGGGAGGATGAGCGGGTGCTGTCCCGGGTCCGGGGTCTGACTCCTGATATTTCTGACCAAAGTGTCCCGATCACACAGTGTTGGCCGTTGGCCGGGGATGGTGCGTTGTCGGTGCCGGGCGGCGGGGCGTGTCCCCATGGGGGCCTGCCGATCGTTGTGGCGTCCTCACGATTCTGACCGCCTGACGCGGCCCGGTGCCGGCGACGCGCCATGGGACCGGAAGCGGAAGGGGCATGTCCAGATCGACCATGTCCAGTACGCCGCCTGCTTCGCAGACTCCTCGTCATCGCCCTGCGGGGGAGGTGGTTTTGCGAGTGGACACGCACCGGGATGCCCATGTGGGTGCGGTGCTCTCCGCGATGGGGGCGGTGCTGGCCACCGGCGAGTTCCCGGCCACCGCGGCGGGATATCGGGATCTGCTGAAGTGGGCCAGGAAGCGGGGAACCGTGCGGCGGGTCGGTGTGGAGGGGACCGGTTCCTACGGGGCGTCCCTCTCCCGCTATCCGCTCGCCACCGCAGGGCATGCCGGGACCGGGCGGTATCGTGCGAATCGCGGCACCGGGCTCAGTTGGCGCGCAGGCGTGCCAGCGTCGCGTCGAGGTCGGCCTTGCGGGGCCGGTTGTAGGGGAGCTTGGCGAGCATGGCGGCCATGCCGCAGGTGTTGGTCACGGCGGAGAAGACCAGGCCCCCGGCGATGCCGGCAGACAGCAGCCGGAGGGCCGGGTGGACGAACTCGCCCAGTGCCAGGCCCAGCAGGACGACCGATCCGGCGGTGAGGCGGACCTGACGCTCCATGCCCCAGGTCGCCTTCGTGCTTCCCTCAGGCCGGTGCAGGTCATGGCCTTGGGCCGCCCAGGCGGCGGTGCCGCCGGTGAGCGTGGCGGTGTGTATGCCTGCGTCCGCGAGCATCCGGCACGCGTTCTCGGAGCGGGCGCCGGAGGCGCAGACGACGAGAACCTCGCCGCGCTGGGAGGCGGTGCGGATGTCCGGCAGCGCCCGGTCGAGCTGGTCCAGAGGGATGTTCAGGGCGCCGGGCATGTGGCCGCCGGCGTACTCGCCGGGGGTACGGACGTCGATGACGGTGAGTTCCTGAAGGCGGCTGTGGGCCTGGCGGGGGTCGAGGGTGGTGGGGGTGGTCATGGCGGATGTCATCCTTGTGAGTCGTGGGTGCCCCGGGAGCGGGAGCGCTTGTTTCCCGTGGGGTGTCTGTGAGGAGTGGTCGTGGAACTTGATCTGGCGGGCGCGGAGCTGCGGTCGGTGCTGAACCGGCTGCGCCGGGCGCAGGGTCAGATATCCGGGGTGATCCGGATGATCGAGGAGGGTCGCGACTGCGAGGAGGTCGTCACCCAGCTCGCGGCCGCATCGCGCGCCCTCGACCGAGCAGGATTCGCCGTGATCGCCACCGGTCTCCAGCGGTGCCTCGCGGACTCCGGCAGTGGTGATGGGTCCGGTGAGGATCGTGAACAGATGCGTGCCCGGCTGGAGAAGCTGTTCCTCTCGCTGGCATGACGCTCTCTCGCCCCCCTGCCTGAGGAGTGTGGATCCCGAGGCGTGCGGACACGGTCATGCGATCACGTCCACGAGCATGAAGGCCGCGACCGCGAGCAGCACGTAGGCGAAGAGGCGCTGAAGGGTATGTCCCCTGACCTTCTTCGACAGGCGTTTGCCGTCCCAGGCGCCCAGGATCGCCGCCGCGGTGAACGGTGCGATGACCGCCCAGTCCAGGTGCGTGCCGGTGCCGGCCCGGGCGGCGAGCGCGGCCAGGGAGTTGATCGTGATGACCAGCAAACTGCTGCCGACGGCTCGGCGCATGGGCAGGCTCAGCACGCTCACGAGGGCAGGGACGGCGAGGAAGCCGCCGCCCACGCCGAGGAAGCCCGTCACCGCGCCGAGGCCGGCCCCGGCGGCGCCCGCCTTGCCGGGGTTGACCGTGCCGGACGGCTCGCTTCGGGCGGGCCGCAGCATGCGCAGCGCGGCGAGTGCCGCTATGGCGGCGAAGGCGACTGTGAGCATGGTCTGGGGCAGATGGCCGGCGGCGGCCCCGGCGAGCATGGCGGGCACGATGCCGGCCGCGGCGAACAGCAGTCCGGTGCGCCAGGCCACGTTGCCGTCCCGGGCGTGCCCGACGAGCGCCGTGACCGAGGTGAGGGTGACGATGACCAGGCTGGCCGTCGTCGCTTCAGCCGGGGTGAAGTGGAGCAGGTAGATCAGGGCTGGCACGGCGAGGACGCTGCCGCCTCCACCGAGGCCGCCCAGGGCCAGGCCGATGACGGCACCGGCGACGAGCGCGAGGATCAGAGCGGTCACGATATGGAGCCGGTGTTTCCGCGTCCGTCGACGACCGGGTGGCCGGCGGCGGCCCATGCCTGCATGCCGCCCTTGACGTCCACCGCCTCGGCGCCGCGTTCGGCCAGCAGCCCGGCGGCCCGCTGCGAGCGGTTGCCGCTGCGGCAGATCACGACCAGCGGCCGGCCCTGGGCTGCGGCGGGCAGCGCGGCGCCCGTCGCCAGGCGGGACAGCGGCGTGTGGAGGGCACCGGGGGCGTGACCGGCGTCCCATTCGACCTGCTCGCGCACGTCGAGCAGCACGGCCGGGGCGCCGGTGCCCTGAGTGCGCCGGCGGGCCTCGTCTACGGTGACGCGCTCTGCGCGGTTACGGAAGAGGAACATCACAAAGCCTCTCGGGGGAGCTGGCAAAGGGGCGCGGCGGGGCCGTTCAGCCGGTGACGAGGGGCAGTCCTGCGTCGGCGGCGGCGTCGAAGCCGTCGTCGACGGCCACGACGTCACGGCCGGCGGCGTCCAGCAGCGAAGCGGCGATACCGGCCCGCATGCCGCCGGCGCAGTGCACCCAGACGGTGCCGGCCGGCACCTCGCCCAGGCGCTTGTGCAGCTGATGGACGGGGATGTGGACGGAGCCGTCGATGTGGCCCGCGGCACGCTCGGAGTCGCGCCGTACGTCCAGGACCACGATGCCGTCCGTGCCGTGCTCGGCCAGGCCGGCGAACGTGGAGCGGGGGAAGGAGGCCAGGGAGCCGCCCTCGGTCACCCACTCCCCGGGCGTGCCGGTCGCGGCTGCGGCGGGCCGGTCGATGCCGACCCGGACGAGTTCGCGCTGGGCGGCTGCCAGCTGCTCGGGGGATTCGGCGAGCAGGGTGACCGGCTTGCCCCACGGGATCATCCAGGCGAGGTACGTGGCGATCTTGCCGTCCGCCTCGAAGTTGAACGAGCCGGCGACGTGGCCGCGGGCGAACGCGATGCGGTTGCGCAGGTCGACCACCCACTCTCCGGCCGCGAGGCGGGTGGCGATCTCGGCGGCGTCCGCGACGGCCGGCGGAGTCAGGTCCAGGGGTACGGGGCCGCCGGCGTTGGCCGGGCCCATGTGCGCGTAGTAGGCGGGCACGTCGTCGAGGTCGGCCAGCAGCCGGGCGACGAAGGAGTCCACGTCCTGGGTCAGCGCCGCGTTGACGCTCTTCTCCTTGCCGATGGTGGTGGCGTCCCCCTCGGCCTGCGCCGAGGAGCAGAAGCTGCCGAAGCCGTGCGTGGGCAGCACGGACGTCTCGTCGGGCAGCTCGGCCGCCAGACGGTGCGCGGAGGCGTGCTGGGCACGGGCCAGCCGCTCGGTCAGCCGCGGCTCGACCAGGTCCGGCCGGCCCACCGTGCCGATCAGCAGCGACCCACCCGTGAACGCGGCCACCGGAACGCCGTTCTCCTGCAACACGTACGACGTGTGGTGCGGGGTGTGGCCGGGGGTGGCCATGGCCCGCAGCTCCAGCCCGGAGTCGACGGTGACCGTGTCGCCGTCGGCCACGGGCACCCGGGCGAAGAACACGCGCGCGCCGGCCGGCACCAGGTAGACGGCACCGGTCACCCGGGCCAGCTCCAGACCGCCGGTGACGTAGTCGTTGTGGATGTGGGTCTCCACCACGTGTGAGATCCGCACCCCGCGCCGGGCGGCCGCCGCCAGGACCTGGTCGAAGTCGCGCGGCGGGTCCACCGCCACGGCCGTCTGCTTGCCGCCGGCCAGGTAGTGGCGGTTGCCGAGACCGTCGAGTTCGATGGTGTCGATGAAGAACACGGAGATGCCCCTTCCCACGTAGATTACCCCCCGGGGTATACGTACCACCGTAACATGAGTACCCCCGGGGGTATTTCTGGTACCCCGTGGGGTATTTCTGCCGTGCCGGCACACCTGACGTGAGCCGGGCCGGGTGGCGTGGAGGGGCTCCCCCGGACGTCGGTGCGAACGGAGGCATTCAGGGCGCAGCGCAGTGGGGCGAGGGCCTCGGTGGGCGTGCGGGGCATCCGTGGTCCGCCCGAGTGGCGGGCGTGTGAGCTGCCGGTGTCCGGGACGGCGCCTGCCCTCGGGCGGCGTGGAGTCGGCTGCGGAGCCGGGGGTGCCGTCCGGCTGTACGCAGTCGTGTCGGACTTACGCGGTCCGGGTGGCGAGGGAAGCGAGCGCAGCGTCGAGGCGGCGGGTCGCCTCGTCGGCGATGGGACGCAGGGCATCGAGCCCGGTGAGGGCGACCATCGTGTCTGGGTCGAGCGCCTGGACGACCGTACGGCCGCCCTCGGCACGGACGACGACATTGCAGGGAAGCAGCAGGCCGATGGAGCGGTCGACGTCGAGAGCGCGGTGAGCGAGCGACGGGTTGCAGGCGCCGAGGATGACGTACTCCTCCATGTCCTGGTCCAGCTTGGCCTTGAGGGTGACGGTGACGTCGATCTCGGTGAGGATTCCGAAGCCCTGCGCGGACAGGGCCTCGCGGACGCGCTCGACGGCGGTGGCGAAGTCGGTGTCGAGGTGCACGGTGCGGTCGTAGGGCATGACCTTGCCTTTCGATGGCTCGACGGTGCCGGAACGGGTGTCCCAGTGTCTGTGGCCCACGCGTGCCGGCGTCCGGAGAGGTCCCGCAAGCGCGCGTGCGGAACGAGCGTTTCGTGCCGTTCTCACGCCAGTGACAGGAAGAGTCTCTCCAGTCGGTTGCGGATCTGCGCGGTGTCCTCACCGTTCTTCCGGCCGGTGTCCATGTCGGTCACGCACTGCTGCAGACCGGTGGCGATGATGGCGAAACCGGCGCGGTCCAGGGCGCGGGACGCGGCGGCGAGCTGCGTGACGACGTCTTCGCAGTCGCGGCCTTCTTCGATCATCCGGATCACGCCTGAGATCTGCCCCTGTGCGCGGCGCAGTCGGTTCAGCACGGATTTCAGGTCCGAGCCTTCAAGCTCCAGTTCCACGACCACTCCTCGAGTCCAATACCCTATGGGGTATTTTACCAGCCTCGCGCATACCCTGCGGGGTATCTCTCGGAACCCGCCCGGTGGCGGATCTGTTCCGGGAGGTCACGGCCGCACGGCGCGGACCAGCGTGTCGAGGGCGGTGCGGGGGCCGTCGGGGGTGGTCACCAGGCGCTGGACGGTCTCGGCTCGCACGATGTCGGCATAGGCTCGCCACACGGTGGCGACCTGCTCGGCGGTGTACAGCACACGAGGGTCCTGGGGCCCGCCGTCGCCTTGCCGGAGGTTGGCCGCGGCGTGACCGACGAGCAGCAGGGTCCCACCGGGCCGGACCGCACGTGCGGCCTGCCGGAGCACGTGTTCCATCTGCTGCCACGGCAGGTGGAGATAGGCGATGAGCGCCAGGTCGTACGTCGCCTCCGCAGCAGACCATGCGGTCAGGTCCGCGCAGACGGTGTGCAGCCGCGCACCGCGGTCGGCGGCCAGCCGCCCTGCCTTCTCCAGTGCCACGGCGGAGAAGTCCACGGCGTCTACTTCCCATCCCAGCTTCGCCAGCCAGACCGCGTTGCGTCCTTCCCCGGCGGCCAGGTCGAGTACCCGGCCGGTGGGCTCGAGTCCGGTCAGTTCCTGCTCGACGAACCGGTTGGGCTCCGCCGCCCATACGAGTTCGGCGCCGCGGTAACGCTCGTCCCATGCTGCTGCGTCCATGTGGTGCTCCTCGCGTCTGTCCTGTCCCGGACCCGCCGTCGCAGTCGGTCCGTTCGCCTGCGCCCGCTCGGCGTCGGCTGTTGGCACCGCCGCTTGGCGGACTTCGGCGGCGGTGACGGCACGCGTTCTTTGTCGCTATTGTGCGGGCCCGGCACACCGGGGCGGGGGTGAGCGCCCGGCGCCCCCGGTGCCCGGGTGCACCACGGAGGAGCCGACCCGCGGGGGTGCGGCGGATGATGACCGATGCCCGCCGCACCCAAATTCGTGTCAGGCGTCCCTGCCTTGTTGATCGGGATGAGCGAGCCATTCGTAGGGTTGGCTCACCCAGGGGTGCCGGGTGTGGCTTTCAGGTGTCTGCCGTGGTTGTGGCTCAGTCCGATTCGCCGCCCGGCGCCCCACTAAAATGTCTGACTTTTCGGATTCGCTCCAGCTGTCTGAGTCGGGGCGCTGATGTGCAGCTCGTGCGGCCGACGAGTCGGACGGTGTCGGCCCGTTTCCCTGAACTCCCAGCATGCGGCTGGCGAGTTGTTCACATGGCCAACTGGCCTGCCGTTCGAATGCTCTGGCCCCCGACCTGCGTGACAGTTTCAGGTCGCGGCCCGAAATCGCCCGGCTTAGCCTGTCAGGGAGGCTCTCGTCTGCCTTGACGTCTTGGCCGGATGTCGCGAGGGATGTCGGCTCTGAGCTGCTGTTTTCTCCCACCGGTCCGGCGACAGCATGCATGCATCACCGGAACGGCACGCTCGTCTGCGGCAGATTCCGTCAATGGCGGGCGGACGTCCGTTCCTCAACTGCATGGGTCAGTCAGCAATCAGAACCTGGTCACTCGGCTGACGCGCCCACGGCTTGTGACCGGTGCCCTGCTTTCCGGCCAAGGAGGAAGCCATGCACGCGAAGCGACTCAGTGTCCTCCTCGCAATCCCGTTGGCTGCCGCCGCACTCCTGCTTCCCGCGACCGCAAACGCTCAGGCACTCGCGGCGCAGTCTGCTCCGACGGTGGTCACGCAGCCCGGCTCGGCGAGGACCACCCCTTACGACCAGGGCTACAAGGACGGATATCGCGACGGCCTTGTATACGCCCGCCACTGTGTCCGCGGCGATTCCCGTGGCCGGACCGGCAAGCCGGGGGCGTCCGCCGAGTACAACCGGGGCTATGTGGCCGGCATCATCGCGGCTTACCGCTATGGCCACCGGACCTACTGCGGATTCGGGCGATCCTGATCTGCGCGCACCGCGCTTGCACGCTTTGGTTGTGGCGCGGGAAGACGGTGGGTTGGTGCGCGCTCATGAGTGGGCGCCCGGAGTCGGTACGGCCACGCCACACAACCCGCCTGTCACAGTGGATGGTTGGCTGGGGTGCGGGCGCTGCAGCAGCTGTGCAGGAGCTGTGTCACCGCCAAGTGCAGTTACTCCGCTCTCTTTTGAGCAAGATGCCGCGATTCGGGTACGACGCGGGTCACAGGGTCGATCTTGGCGGACTTGGCGCTCGGTGGCCCCCGGGGCAGATCGCTCCCGCTTGGCTCGCCCAGTTCTAGGGTGAGGCAGTGGCGTCGGCGCGCATCCGAGTCGCAGAGTGTCGGGTGACTCTTCGTCCAGGATGCGGCGGGCTTTGCGTTCCACTAGACGAGTGAGTCCGATGTGATCAGTGGTCATACGCGATCAGAGAGCGGGTGACTGGTGCGCCGATCTTGTTGTTGTGCCAGATACCGGCGGC
>NZ_JBEOTD010000029.1:0-111389 GCF_040426375.1 Streptomyces sp. NPDC096012 | reverse complement strand
CCGCCTCCGGTGATCGGGACCGGAGGCGCCCCGCCGCGCCGGACCGAGGCGGCCAGCGCCGCCCCGCCCACCGCAGCCCGGCACCGAAAAATGCCGGTGTCGATCCCTGACGGCCTGGTTAGTGTGACCAGGTGACGGAATTCAACGCCCTTGAGGACGCTACGGGATGGCAGAAGGACTTCGAGCGACGGCGACGCGACTCGTACACGGCGGCCGGACTCGGTCCCGCCGCCGTGGAGCGCGTGCTCGAGGACATACGCGCCCGCATCGGGGACTGGACCGTCGCCGAGATCACGGACGCCGGTAGCCGAGTGGGACACGTCGCCGTGGTCGTGACCGACGACAACGGCACGCCGGCCGGCCGGATCGGCGACCTCCGCGTCGATGGGCCGCACGCCGGCCGGGGGCACGAGCAGGCCGCCCGGGACTGGGCCGAGCGGTGGTGCGAGGAACGCGGCGCACGCCGGCTGGACATACGGCTCACCGGGCCCGCCGGCGAACTGTTCGGCGGCTACCGCGTCCGCGGCCAGCTCAGGATGCGTCGTATCGCTTCCCCACCGGAACCGGTCGACGGCGTCACCGCGCGGCCGATGACCGAGGCCGAATACCCCGAGTGGCTCGCGGCCGAGAAGCTCGCCTACGTCGACGACATCGTCAGGTCGGGCGCCATGGGCCGCGAGGAGGCCGTACGCAAGTCCGACCGTGACTTCGCGAAGCTGATCCCCGAGGGTCTGGCCACGCCCGACAACACGTTCCTGGTGCTTCAGGCCGCGGCCGAGCGGATCGGCACGGGGTGGTTGAGGCACGGGCACCTCCCGGGCGTCACGTACGGATACTCGCTCTACGTAGAGGAGCGGCACCGCGGCAGAGGCTACGGGCGCGCCGCGATGGCGGCGGGCGAACGGGCCACGCTCGCCGCCGGCGACTCGGCGCTGATGTTCACCGTGTGGGGCGGCAACGAGGTGGCGATGAACCTGTACACGAGCACCGGATACCAGGTCGTCGAGGAGGACCGGTCCATCGGCCTTCCCCGCTCCGCGGCCTGACACCCACTTCGCGGGGGTGCCCGCGGCCGCCGGCCGGTCCGACCGTGGGGTCGTACGCCTCGGTCCGCGGCCACGGCACATGCCGGGGAACGGGTCCGGGCGTCGGCGCCCCTACCGTCTGCCCGTGTGACGCACGGATCGAACAGCCCATCAGCCGGCCCCGCGCGGCGCGGCCTCCTCACCCCCGGGGCGGGACGGCCGGCACGAGGGATCAACGGCGTTGCCCACCGGCGGCTGACACGCCCTCGGAACCCTCGGTCCGGTCGTCCTCGTCGGGTTGCCCGGCTCCGGTGGGCCGATGTCCCGGGGTCAGGGGCGGGCGGTCCGGCCTCCCGAGTGCGCCGCCCAGCGCCCGTCGCGCCGGGTCACCGTGATGTCACGCCCGAAGCAGGCCGTCAGAAGGGCGTCGGTCAGCACGTCGGCGATCTCGCCCTGGGCGAAGATCCGGCCCTCCCGCAGCAGCAGAGCGTGCCCGATCGCCGGGGACAGCTCCTCCAAGTGGTGCGTGACCGTCACGGTGGCCAGCCGCGGGCGTCCTTCGGCCAGCTGGTGGAGGGCCTCGATGAGGTCCTCCCTGGACGGCAGGTCGAGCGCGTTGAACGGCTCGTCCAGGAGCAACAGGGCCGGGTCGGCCATCAGCGCCCTGGCGATCAGGACGCGGGCCCGCTGACCGCCCGAGCACACGCCGTACGGCCGGTCTCCCAGCTCCTTGACACCCAGCTCGGACAGCAGAGCCCCGGCCCGCTGCCGGACCTCGTCGTCGTACGTCCGCCACAGCGGCTGAACAGTGCCGGTGTGCCCGGTCAGGACCACCGTGTGGGCGGTGAGGTCCTCGGGAACCCGCTGTGCGGCGGTGACGTGTCCGATGCGGGCGCGCAGCTCACGGACGTCGACGTGGCCGAGCCTGCTGCCGAGCACCTCGACGGTGCCGGTCGTGGGATGCGTCAGGGCGCCGAGCAGCCGCAGCAAGGTGGTCTTACCGGCACCGTTGGCCCCTAGCAGCGCCCAGTGCTCTCCGGGTCGGACCGTCCAGTCGATCCCGTCGAGGATCAGGTGGTCGACCGTGTGGCGGCGGACGGCCACGTCGCGGAGGTGGACGACGGCCGCCCCGGATCCGTCGGCCGCGTGCCCCGCAGTCTGCCCGGCCATCCGGCAACCCCTCTCGTCCGGGACGTCGTCTCCACGCCGAACGGTAGGTGTACCGAACATGTTGTTGTCGGGTCGTCCGGATCCTGGACCTCGGTCCATGCCGCCGGGTGGCTGGACGTCGCCGGTGCACCGGCGCGGCCTGGGGCACCAGTAGGCGGCGAACGGCTGTCCCACGACGCCCCCGAAGGCGACCGGGCTCTTCGTCCGGACGCCTCGGGCGCGCAGCCGGCCGGCCTGGTCGCGAGGGGGCCGGGCCGCGGGGCGGTCGCGGGCCGGTGGCGCCGTCGCCGTCAGGTTTCGAGTCGTTCCCGGTCGCCCATCACCACGACGGGGTACTGCGCCGGATCCAGGGTGCGCAGAAGCGTCTTCATGCCGGATTCCGGGACGGTGACGCACGCCGACGTACCGTCTCCGTGGTCCAGGTGCAGCCATATTCCGCCGCCCTTCTCCACTCCGTCGGGCCGGTTCCAGTCGAAGGGCGGGGTGCCTTCGAGCCGGTTGTAGTCGATGGCGATGACGTAGTCGAAGTCGTGCGTGTGCTCTTCACCCGGATTCAGCATGGTCGCGTAGGCGTTGTCGTCGTGCCAGTACCTCAGCCGGCTCCCGGGGTCCGCGAGCGATCCTCCCGCGTCGGTGAGGGTGAACACCCCGACGGGGCTGCGTTCGTCGTCCATCCGGTGGTCGGTCGTCCAGCCCAGCCTCCCGTTGTGCGCGGGCCAGCTTGCCGTCTGTTCCCAGGTGGAGCCCCGCTTCTGGTAGAGAACCGCGACGCTCTCGGGCGAGTCCCTGCGGTCGCCGTAGACGACCACGGCCTGTCTGGTACCAGCCGGTACCCGCGCCCACATCCGGTCTCCGACACCCGGCAGCCGCGTGCCCACGACCCCACCGGGGGAGGCCGAGGCCGCGCCGGGCGCGCCGCCGGGGGACTTGCGCTCGACCGTGTCGCCGCACCCCGTGACAGCCGCCAGCAGGAGGCCGCAGGCAAGAGCCGTGCGTGCGGCTCGCCGCATTGTGCGTGCGGCTCGCCACACATCGCGCTGCCGCACACCGTGATGCCGTGCACGGCCGTGCTCCTTCGGCCGGCGTGGAGACTGGGTCACCGTAGATATCCACATGATCAGGATCTTGTGGCGCACGGGGTGCCCCCCGCATCCGGACGCGGCATCCGGCCCAACTGATCCTTCCGGGTGACTGGGCCGGGCGTGAAGGCAGCCCAGCCCAGGGCCACTTGGCGGAGCAGACAGGGCGGCGGGGCAGGGAACTCGGCGGAGCAGACAGAGAGGCGGGGGGGCAGGGACGGTTCAGGGCGGCTCGATCGCGAGGTCGTCCACGACCGCCTGGAGGCGGCCCGCGTTCCGTTCCGCAACGCGCCTCTGCCGTGCGTGGCCGGCACCCTTGAGGTGGGCGTCGCTCAGCCAGTCGCCGACGCACTGGTCGTCGCCGTACCTGCTGAGGTGTGGCTCGACCCGCTTCCACAGTTCCTCGATCAGCCGGCCGACCGCCGTCGGGGCGCATTCGCGGGTGTGGGCCGCGGGCAGGGTGCCGGTCGGCCCGTGCCGCGCGGCCCGCCAGCAGGCTGCCCTCAACAGCAGGTCGGACACCTCGGGTGCGCGTTCGCCGGCGCGTACCACCTCGACGGCGTGGCCGACGAGGGCGCGCACGAGCAGCGCGTACGCGGCGGCGCTCGCGGAGTCGGGCAGTACGTCCGCGACGCGCACCTCGATGGTCGGAAGGTGCGCCGAGGGCCGGACGTGCCAGTACATCATGGCCGGGTCCATGGCCGCCCCGGTGGCGACGAGTTGGTCGACGACCCCGTCGTAGTGGGCCGCGCCGTACAGGTAGGGCGGGGGCCCCGCGGAGGGCCACCGGCTCCAGACCATCGAGCGCCAGCTCGCGTACCCCGTGTCCGCTCCCCCGCTGTAGGGGGAGTTGGCGGTGAGGGCGAGCAGCAGGGGCATCCAGCCGCGTAAGTGGTTGACCGCCAGTACGGCTTCTTCGCGGTCTGCCACGCCGACGTGTACGTGGCAGGAGTTCACTCCCTGGTCGTCGACGACGGGCCCGAAGCGGCGTTCCAGGGCGCGGTAGCGTGCGTGGTCGAGGAGGGGCGGTGGCCCGGACCGGCCGAGGATCGCCGTGCCGCTGGGCACCAGCAGGCAGTCGTACTCGGCCGCGGCCGCGGCGGTGCCCTTCCGCAATCGGCCTATCTCCGCCTCCAGTTCGGCGGCCGTACGGCACACCGCGCTCACGGTCTCCACCTGGGACCGCGAGAGCTCGGGCGTGGCGTGCGGGGCGCCGAGGTGGGCGCGGGCCGCACACACCACGGAGGGCGATCGGTACACGGCCGACCTGGTGTTCCGGTCGGCCAGGACGAACTCCTCCTCCACGCCCACCGTGGGTGGTGCGGTCGCCTCGGGTGGGAGACCGAGGCCGCCGACGGCGGCAAGGGGTACGGCATCACGCGGCTCTGGCACGTCCAGCCCTTTCGGCAGACACGGGACAGGGATCCACTGGTCGCTGCACTGCACGGCTCGCGCCGGCCGCTGGCACGCTCGGGCGCATGGGCCACTTTCTGTCGAACAGCGGGCCGGAACCGCCATGTTGAGCCTTCGCCCTGGAGTGCCGCAAGCGGTTCCCAAGCCACCATCGGGGCACGCGAGCCGCCGCCGCCCCCTTCAGCGGCCCGGCTGCCCGGCTACCCGGCGACCGCCGGCCCTTCTTCCGCGGACACCCGGGACGCCACTGTTCACCAGGCGTACGGTTGCGCCAGGCGTGACGGCGGGACAGGTGCCCCCCTGCCGACGGACGCGCATGGCCGAAAGCGTGGCGCCCTCGGGCGAGCGGGCGACGCCGGCCTGCCGTCCCGCGACCGCCGCCGGTCACCGGCTCGCGGCCCCGGACGCAGGACGGGTCGCGGACCCGAACGTATCGGTCCTCGGGTTAGCCCACCCGGGTTCCCTGGACCTCCTGGACACGATCGCGGCGGTGCGTCCCGTGGCCGCCACCCGCCCGGTGGGCCATGTTGCTGACCGTCGAACCGATCGGCACCGGCCGGATCCGAGGGAGGCCCCGGGTGGGCGAGCTGTACACCGACGGCGAGTGGACACGGGCGGCGGCCGGCCTGCGGCGGGAGGCGCTCGATGCCGACGGCGCCCCCGTCACCACCGTCGCCGAAGCCGAGGCCGAGGCCAGCACCGCCGTGGACCGCGCCGTGCGCGCCGCCCGGCGCGCCGTCGAGGGGGACCGGGTGAGCGCACCCACCCGCCACCGGGCCCCCGAGCCGGTGGTGACCCTCCTGGTCGCCGCTGAACGCGCCGCCGCTCTCGTCACCGGCCGCCCCGGGCCCGGGTGTCAGGAGGGCGGGCGGTGACCGGTCCACAGCCTCCCGCACCGGCGGCCGGCGGCACGGGAGGGGAACCGGGCTCGGAGTTCCGCAAGGACATGGGGCCGTGGGCGAACTTCGCTCTCGGTTTCACCTACCTCTCCCCCGTTGTCAGCACCTACACCCTCTTCGGTACCGCGCTGGCCACCGGCGGGCCGCCGATGATCTGGGCGTTCCTGCTCGCCGGCTGCGGCCAGTTCCTCGTCGCGCTGGTCTTCGGCGAGATCGTCGCGCAGTACCCCATCGCCGGCGGTGTCTACCCCTGGGCCAGGCGGCTGTGGGGCAAGCGCTGGGCGTGGATGACCGGCTGGGTGTACATGTGGGCGCTGCTGGTGACCATCACCTCGGTCGCGTACGGCGCCGGCCCCTACATCGCCATCCTCTTCGGTTTCCGTCCCACCGTGCACACCACGGTGCTGTGCACGGTGGTGCTCATCCTGGTCGCCGTCCTCATCAACTACATGGGCACGAAGGCCCTTTCGGCGGCGGCGGTGATCGGCTTCACCGGGGAGCTGGTCGGCGCGCTCGTCGTCGGTGTCTATCTGCTGTCCACCCACCGCAAGCACGGCATCGGCGTCGTCTTCGACTCCTACGGCACCGCCGGGAACGGCTCCTACGTTCCGGTGTTCCTGGCATCGGCGATCATCGGCTTCTACCAGTACTACGGCTTCGAGGCGTGCGGCGACACCGCCGAGGAGGTCGCCGATCCCGGCCGGGTCATCCCCCGGGCCATGCGCCGCACCATCTACGTCGGCGGGGCGGCGGCCACCTTCACCTGTCTGTCCCTGCTGCTCGCGGTCCCGGACTACCGCGCGGTCATCTCGGGCAGGGACCGCGATCCGGTGGTGCACGTGCTGTACGACGCCATGGGTGAGGTCGGTGCCAGGCTGGTGATGGCGGTGGTACTGATCTCCTTCCTGTCCTGCACCGTCAGCCTGCAGGCCGCCGCCGGCCGGCTCATCTACTCCTACGCCCGCGACGAGATGATCGTCGGGCACCGGTTGCTGCGGCGGTTCTCCCACGCCCGCGCGGTTCCCGGATACGCGCTGCTCGTGGCCGCCGTGGTGCCGATGCTCATCGCCTTCGGGTCGCTGGTCTCCGCCGACGCCCTCACCAAGATCGTCTCCTTCGCCATCCTCGGTATCTACGGCTCGTTCCAGATGGTGGTGCTGGCCGCGCTGCGTGCCCGGCTGAAGGGGTGGCGACCGCAGGGGAAGTTCACCCTGGGACGCTACGGCCTCGCGGTGAACATCGCGGCCCTGGCATACGGCATCTTCGCCATCGTCAACATCGCCTGGCCCCGCACCCCACAGGAGCCCTGGTACGACAACTGGATCGTCCTGCTGTGCGGAGCGGTGGTGGTGGCCACCGGTCTCCTCTACATGTTCACCACCCACCACTACGGCCGCGGCACCTCACCCGCCGGTGACGCCGTACCGACACGGTGACCTCCGCGACCGCACCTTCGGCGTGCCGTCGACGGCGTCACCACCCTCCGGGCCGCACCACCCGGTGGTGCCGGGCCGTAAATCAGGTGTGCGGGCGAGCAGGGCGGGTTATGGTCGCCCGCATGAACGTCACCGGCCGAAGCACCAGCGCGACCGCGCGAGCGACCAGCTCGCCGGTTGCCGCCGCCTGACCTTCACCTCTTCCCATCGGCGACCGGAAACGGCCCGCCGGTGGTGCCTCGGCTTCCTCGCCCTGGTGTGAACGATCCCGCGGTCCCGTTCTCCGGTGCCTCCCCCGCTTGACGCGAAGGAGCCACCTCATGAACACCGATCAGGTAGTCCGCACCTTCATCGAGTACTTCGAGGAGCGCGGGCACCGGCGGATCACCGGTTCGACGCTGCTTCCATCGCCCGGCGACCCGGTGCTGTTCACCACCTCCGGTATGCACCCGCTCACGCCGTACCTGGAGGGCCGCCCCCATCCGCAGGGCCGGCGGCTGGTCAACGTACAGCGCTGTCTGCGTACCACGGACCTGGACGAGGTCGGTGATCCCACTCATCTGACGGTCTTCGAGATGCTCGGCACCTGGTCGCTGGGCGACTACGAGGGTTCGCTGAGCCTCGGCTGGGCCTATGAGCTGCTCACCGAGGGGCTGGGCGTCGACCCGGGCCTGTTGCAGGCCACCGTCTACGGCGGCGACGACCGGGTCGGGCCGGACACCGCTTCCCTGCGGCTGTGGCAGGAGCGGGGCGTCCCCGTGGAACTCACCGTGGAGGACAACTGGTGGTTCAACGGCCCGGTCGGGCCGTGCGGTCCCGACTCGGAGATCTTCCTCTGGAGCGGTGAGGGGCCGCCCCGGTCGACGCCCACGCGTGACGACCGCTGGGTCGAGGTGTGGAACCACGTGATGATGCGTCACCGCCGGCTGGAGGACGGTTCGCTGGTACCGCTCCCCCAGCGCAACGTCGACACCGGGCTCGGCCTGGAGCGGCTCGTCTCGCTGCTGCAGGGCAGGACGTCGGTGTTCGACTGCGACGTCTTCGACCCGTGGCGGCGCCTCCTGCCGGCCGTGTGGCCGTTGGACGAGCCCTCGTTCCGCCTGGTCTGCGACCACCTTCGCTCGGCCGTGGTGGTACTGGGCGACGGAGTGCGCCCGGCCGGCACCGGGCGGGGCTACGTGCTGCGCCGGCTGGTGCGGCGGCTGCTCACCGTGCTGTGGCGGGACGACCCGTCGCGCAGCCTCGAAGACCTGCCGGACGAGCTGGTCGGGCACACCCTGGACCGCTTCCGGCAGGACGTGGGCCCCGGCGGGGTGCGCCGGGAACTGCTGGCCGAGGAACAGCGGTTCGCCGGGCTCCTGCGGCGCGGCCGGCAGGTGCTGGCCCGGCCGCGGTTCCGGGGCCCGCTGACGGACGACGACTTCCGCTACCTGCACGACACCCACGGTCTGCCCCGCGAGCTGGTGGTGAGCCTGCGTCAGGAGTGACGGAGCGGGCGGACGAGTCGGCCCGCTCCGTCACCCGCGAGCAGTTGGGCGAGCGCGTACGGCGTCGAGGCGGGGCCGTCGGAACGCGGGCTGTCAGCGGGCCGTCCAGGCGCGGAGTTTGTCGGGGTTGAGCACGGCCCAGACATGGTTGATCCGGTCGCCGGTGATGTCGAACGCCATCACCGACACGGTGACACCGTCGAGTTGGGCCACCAGCCCCGGCTGGCCGTTGACCGTGCACTCCACGAGCGTGAGATCGGGTGCCGCACCGCGCCGGTCGGCGAAGAAGCGTGCGACCTGCTCCGCGCCCTCGACCGGGTGCAGCGCGGCCGTGACGAGTCCGCCGCCGTCCCCGGTCGCCGTGGCGTCGGGGGCCAGCAGGCCGATGAGGCCCTCGATGTCCTTGGCCTCCCACGCCTGTTTGAAGGCTCTGACGACATCGGCGCGCTGGGCTGCCGAGACGGCGTCGGGCTGCGCCGAGCGGATGCGGCGGCGGGCCGAGGAGGCCAGCTGACGGCAGGCAGCGGGGGTCCGGCCGACGATCTCGGCCACTTCGGTGAAGGGGTAGCGGAAGACGTCGTGCAGCATGAAGGCGACGCGCTCGGCGGGGGTCATCGCTTCGAGCACGACGAGGAAGGCCATGTTGACCGACTCGTCGAGGGTGACGCGGTCGGCCGGGTCGACGATCCCCGCCCCCGGCCGCCCACTGATCCACTCCGTGCGGTCGGGCAGCGGTTCCGGGATCCATTCGCCCACGTAGCGCTCACGCCTGGCCCGCGCCGAGCCGAGCAGATCGAGGCAGATCCGGCTGGCGACGGTCGTCAGCCAGGCGCCGGGGGCGTCGATGGCCTCCCGCTGCGGTCCGGACATGGCGTACCAGCGGGCGTAGGTCTCCTGTACGACGTCCTCCGCGTCGGCGAGCGAGCCCAGCAGCCGGTACGCGAGGTTCGTCAGCTGCCGCCGCTCGCTCATGATCGCGCTCAGCCCCGGTTCGGAGTGGTCCGGTCCGGGCTCGGACGGGTTGGTCATGGTGTCACCGGCTCCCTCGGTCGTTCCTGCTCACTCTTCACGACGAACCGTCGCATCGAACTGTCAGGCCGGCTCGCGACCTCACATCTCGCGGGGCTCTCTCGTCGTACCCGTCGGAACCACCCAGGAAGGAAAACATTCATGCAATCCGTGAACGTCGCGATCATCTACTACAGCTCCACCGGCACCATTCACGCCTTGGCGAAGGCCGCCGTCGAGGGCGCCGAGAAGGCCGGCGCCGAGGTGCGGCTGCGCAAGGTCGCCGAAACGGCCCCTCCGCAGGCGGTCGACGCCAGGCCGGAGTGGGCCCGGCACCTGGAGGAGACCGCCGACGTCGCCGAGGTCGGCCACGAGGACCTGGAGTGGGCCGACGCGGTGCTGTTCGGCACCCCGACCCGCTTCGGCAACCCGGCCAGCCAGCTCAGGACGTTCATCGACACCACGGGTCCTCTGTGGTTCCAGGGCAAGCTCGCGAACAAGGTGTATTCGGTCTTCACCGCCTCCAACACCCTGCACGGCGGGCAGGAATCCACGATTCTGGCGCTGACGAACACGTTCTACCACTGGGGCGGCATCATCGTGCCGCCCGGCTACACCGACCCCATCCAGTTCCAGACGGGCAACCCCTACGGCACCTCGCACGTGGCCACCGAGGGCCTTCCCGGTGAGGTGCCCCTGCAGGCCGCCCGCTACCAGGCCCGCCGCGTCGCGGAGACGGCGGCCGCCCTCAAGGCGGGGCGCACCGCCTGATCGACCGCTGAGGGTTCGAGCCCGTCACAGCCGTGTGTGCCCCCCGTCACAGAAGCGTGGCGGGGGGCACACACGGCGTCCGGCTGCCCCGGGTCAGCGGATCCTCATGGTCGCCATCATGCCCATCGCCGAGTGGTCGAGCATGTGGCAGTGGTACACGAAGTCCCCAGCGTAGGTGTCGAACGTCGCCTGCAGTCTGACCGTCTCACCGGGCTGGAGCACCACGGTGTCCTTCAGGCCCGACTCGGCGGGACCGGGCGCGTTCCCGTTGCGTTCGATCACCCGGAACTGCACCAGGTGCATGTGGAAGTTGTGCGCCGCCTTCACGTTGGTGTTGGTGACCGTCCACACCTCGCTGGCGCCGTGGCGGACGCCGGCGTCGATCCGCGCGGGATCGTAGAGCTTCTCGTCCAGGAACGCCTGCGGGTCGGGGCGGCCGTCCTCGTCCATGCGCATGACGACGGTGCGGCTGCCGGTCGGCGTGGGCAGCGGGGGCAGGGTGCGCAGCACGGACGGCACGGAGCTGGGGTCGTCGGCGGTGTGCGTCACGTCGAAGCGCATCACCTGCCCGACCTGCTCGACGGGGCCGCGCCCCGCGGTGTTCTTCAGGACGAGCTGGGTGCCGACCGGGTACCGCGAGAAGTCGATGACGACGTCGGCGCGTTCGCCCGAGGACAGGTAGACGGACTTGGTCGTGTTCGGGCTCGGCAGCAGTCCGCCGTCGGAGCCGATCTGGATCATGTCGCCGCCGTCGGCGAGGCTCAGCTCGAAGAAGCGCATGTTGGACGTGTTGGCGAAGCGCAGCCGGTACTTGCGGGCGGCGACCTCGAAGTACGGGTAGGGCACGCCGTTGGCCAGAATGGTGTTGCGGTTGCGATCGCTCATGGCGTACAGCAGCCGGCCCGTCGCGTCGAAGTCCGCGTCCCGCAGCTGGATCAGCACGTCGTACTTGCCCTTGGGCAGCGGCAGCGCGTCCTCGGTCGAGTCGCGGATCAGATAGCTGCCCTGCAGGCCCCGGTAGACGTTCTCCGACTCCTGGTGGTGCGCGTGGTCGTGGTACCAGAGCGAGGCGTGCGACTGCTTGTTGGGGTAGAAGTACACCCGCTCGCCACCCGGGTCGATGGTGTCCATCGGACCGCCGTCGCTGTTCTGCGGCACCGAGGCTCCGTGCAGGTGGCGGGAAATGGGGACGTCCAGCCCGTTGCGCTGGACGACGCGCACGGGGCGGTTCCTGCGTGCCTTGATGGTCGCGCCGGGGAACTGGCCGTCGTACGTGAACAGTTCGGTCTGGACCCCGGGAACGATCTCCTTGGTGACCTTGCGTGTGGTGACCTCGTAGGTGTCCACGCCGCCGGCGGTGGAGACGGGCCGCGCCACGGGTATCAGGGGCATGGGCACCTTGAAGAGCTCTATGGCCAGGGGGGTGGTGCCGGTCGCCGGTGAGTCCGCGGCCTCGGCGGCGCGGGCGGAGAGCAGGGGGGTCAGCGAGGCCCCGGTGAGTGCCGCGGATCCGGTCGCGATCCCCGCGGCCAGCACGCGGCGTCTGGTGGCCATGATGTGTCGTCCTCCTTGGATGGTGCCTGGTCGAACCCGTCGGGTGTGCCGTGGCGCCGCGTTCGAGGCGCAAGCGCCCTCGGGCAGCGGCGCGTGGGGGCCCGGAGCAGGCTTGAGTGTCGTCACCGTGGCTCGGGACCGGGTGGAGAAGTGTTCAAGGGCCTCCGGCATGCCGGAGCACGGCTCACGCCAGTCTCGAGCGGAACACGATGTGTCGGGTGCAGGGTGGGACACAGCATGCCGAGCCGTGTGCGGGATCGTTTGCGCCCCTGGACTTCGCGGGGCACGAGAAAGGGGACCTTACCGATGGCAGGCGCTCGCCCCGAGGCCGCAGCGGTCTCGAAGACCACTTCCGACCAGCACGCTGCGGACGGCCCGGTGCCCGCTCCGGCCGCCGCCGCGCAGTCGACGACGGGTGAGCTGCTCGAACTGGCCCTGGGTTATGTGTACTCGGCGGCCCTGCACACGGCCGCGCGCTTCGGCATCGCCGACCACCTGGTGGACGGTCCCCGCACGGCCGCCGAACTCGCCGAGGCGATCGAGGTCGACGGTCCGTATCTGTACCGGCTGCTGCGATTACTGGCGACCAAGGGCGTCTTCCGTGAGGACACCGAGGGCCGCTTCCATCTGACCGCGCTCGCCCGGCCGTTGTGCACGGACGGGGAGCGGTCGCTGCGGGACTACATCACGGTGCGCGGCGAGGCGGTCTTCTGGGAGTCGGCCGGCCGTCTCCACGAGGCGGTCCGCACGGGCACGACCGCCTTCGAGCGCCTGTACGGCGTGCCCTTCTACGACCATGTCGCGGCGGACCCCGCTTTCGGCAGGGCGTTCAACTCCAGCATGGCGGCGTTCTCCGAGACGCTCAGCAACGACGTCGCCGAGGCCTGGGACTTCTCGCAGGTCAAGAGCGCCGTCGACGTGGGAGGCGGGCGGGGCGGTCTGCTGCGCGCGATCCTGCGGCGCAACCCGCACATGACGGGCACCCTGTTCGACCTCAAGTCCGTGGTGGCCGGTCATGTCCTCGACGAGCCCGGGCTGGAGGGGCGGTGGACCGTGGCGGGCGGAGACTTCTTCGTCTCCGTGCCGGCCGGCGCCGACGTCTATCTCCTCAAGCATGTGCTGGCCAGCTGGCCGGACGAGGACTGCGTGCGGATCCTGCGGACGTGCCGCGCCGCCATGCCCGCGCACGCACGGCTGCTCGCCGTCAACGCCATGATCCCGCCGGGCAACGACCCGCATCCGGGCAAGACCATCGACCTGCTGATGATGACGGTCCTGAACGGGAAGGGCCGCACCCGCGCGGAGTATGAGGCACTGCTCACGGCGGCGGGATTCACGGTCACCCGTGTGCTGGAGGCCTCGCCGCACGCGTCGGTGATGGAAGCGGTCGCGACCGCCTGACCCCCCGGACCGTCCGTCGTACGTCCGCTCCAGGCGGTCGTCCGCCCCGCCGTCGTCTGCGCGAGTGCGCCCGGTCAGCGGCTTCCGCGGGGACGCGGCCCGTGCGAGTCGCCGCCGGCCGCCAGGGCCTGGGCCGCCCGGTGCCGGTTGAGCCGGAGGCGGCGGAGGTAGGACCGTGCCATGGGGCCCGGGGGGACGCCCCGGGCGAAGGCCCGCATGTTGCGCTCTCCGGCGTTGTAGCCGAGGGCGAGGAGTTCGTCACGGGTGTAGCGGCGCGTACGGCGTTCCGGAAGCCTGCGGTCGAGGTCCGTCAGGTGCAGGGCCGCCGCGTGGACGGCGAACGCGGGGTCGTCGCGGAGATCCTCCCACCGCCCGTCGAGGTCGTGCGCCCGCCGTACCTGCTCGAACGTCGCCCGGTGCATGTTGGCGACACCGAAGGACGCGCCTGGCTTCCACCACTGCCACAGCCTCTCCAGCAGCGGATGGTGCGGCTTGTAGGCCTCGTTGTGGAGGACGCCCATCAGCAGCAGCGGTGACACACCCGTCTCGGCGGCGCTGCGCAGCACGTATCCGGCGTAGTCGGCCGGGTCGTACCCGCCCGGACGCAACGGCGGCGTCCGCACGTCACCGTCGTCGATCGGCCCCGGCCGTTCCGCCACCTCGGTCACTTCCTCGGTCATCCTCGGTCCACTCTCCTCGTCGCCGCCACCGGCGCGGTGGGCTGCCGGGGCACACGCCGGCGTGAGGTGCGCGTGCCCCCGCGGACGAGTCTCAATCAGCCGTGCCGGATCCCCTGACGGTCGCCCAGGCGCCGGCCGCCGGCCGGGCTCCCGAAGGTGACCGGCACGGCTCCCGCCGTGGGTGCGGCCGTCTGCGGCCCGCGTGCTACTCCGGTGCCTCCGGCCCGGCTTCCTCCAGGTCGGGCCGGCCCTCCGGGCGGCGGCCGCGCGGCTGCTGCGGCTCGGGGCGCACGGGCGCCGGCGGAATCGGACGGTCCACCGGCGCGTCGGAGGTCACGGTCATGGGCTCTCCGTGGTGCAGCACCACCAGCGGCTCGCCCTCCACCAGCCGGTAGCGGGCCCGGGACCGTTCGAGATCCACCCTCAGTCTGCGTCCGCGCACCAGCACCGTGAAGGCCACCCTGGACAGTGCTTCGGGCAAGCGCGGGACGAAGCTCAGGAGGTCCGGCTTCCCGTCCTCGCCGGCGGAGCGGCGCAGTCCTCCGAAGCCCGCGACCAGGGCGATCCACGTTCCGGCGAGAGAGGCGATGTGCAGTCCGTCGCGGGTGTTGTGCTCCAGGTCGCCCAGGTCCATCAACGCGGCCTCGACGAGGTAGGCGTAGGCGAGCCGCAGATGGCCGGTCTCGGCCGCGAGCACCGCCTGGCAGCAGGCCGAAAGGGAGGAATCGCGCACGGTCAGCGCTTCGTAGTAGGCGAAGTTGCGGGCCTTCTCCTCGTCGGAGAAGGCCTCCGGGCACTCCATCATCGCCAGCACCAGGTCCGCCTGCTTCACCACCTGTTTGCGGTACAGGTCGAAGTAGGGGTAGTGCAGCAGCAGCGGGTAGTGCTCGGGCGGGGTCGCGTCGAAGTCCCAGCGCTGCAATCGCGTGAAGCCGGCCGACTGTTCGTGCACACCGAGGGTCTCGTTGTACGGCACCGCCATGCGGGCGGCGGCGTCCCGCCAGACGGCGGCCTCCTCGTCGTCGACACCCAGCTCCGCGGCCCGGTCCGGGTGACGCATGGCCACGGCCGCCGCGGCCAGCAGGTTCCGCCGGGCCATCAGGTTGGTGTACAGGTTGTCCCGGGCGATGGCGCTGTACTCGTCGGGTCCGGTGACCCCGTCGATGTGGAAGACGCCGTCCGCGTCGTGATGCCCGAGGGAGCGCCACAGCCGGGCGGTGTCCACGAGGAGTTCCATGCCCTCGCCGCGCTCGAAGTCGGTGTCGCCGCTCACCATGATGTAGCGCATCGCGGCCATGGCGATGTCGGCGTTGATGTGGAATGCGGCCGTCCCGGCCGGCCAGTAGGCGGAGCACTCCGCGCCGTCGATCGTCCGCCAGGGGAACGTCGCTCCCGACAGGTTCAGTTGACGCGCGCGTTCGCGTGCCGCGGGCAGTGTCCCGTGCCGCCACCTCAGTGCCGAGGCGACGGCCTCCGGCGCGGTGAACGTCAGCAGGGGCAGCACATAGGACTCGGTGTCCCAGAAGGAGTGCCCGTCGTACCCGGTCCCGGTCAGTCCTTTGGCGGGGATCGCCCGGTTCTCGCCGCGGGCCGCCGCCTGGAGCACGTGGAACAGGGCGAAGCGCACCGCCTGCTGGATCTGCGCGTCGCCCTCCACCTCGACGTCCGCGCCGGCCCAGAACCGGTCCAGGTAGGTGCGCTGCGCGTCGACCAGCCCGTCCCAGCCGGTGCTGACCGCGGCCGCCACCGCACCGTCCACCTGATCGTGCACGGCCGGCAGCGAACGCTCCCCCGACCAGCCGTAGGCCACGAACTTCACCAGCCGCAGCGGCTGTCCGGGCTGCAGATCCGCGGTCACCGTCAGACGGCTGACGTCGGGTTCGCTCTCCGACGCCCAGCGCGTGCTCTCGGGCCCCTCCACGAGATGGTCGGCCGCCGCCCCCACCCGCAGGGCGCTGCCGGCGGTGCAGTGCACGAGGCGCAGCCGGGTCCCCTGCGCGAAGTGCTCCTCGGCCACCAACGGGGACTCGGTCGCCGCGGCGACGCGCGGGTCGCCCTCGAAGCGCGGCAGTTGTTCGTTGGCCACCAGCTCGGACTGGACGGCCACCGTGACCGCTGCGTCGACCGGCTCGACCTCGTACACGATCGCGGCCACGGCTCGTTGGGTGAAGGAGACCAGCCGCTGTGAGGTGATCCGGACCGTGACCGCGCCGGGCGTCTCCCACCGCGCGGTGCGGCTGAGCACACCGGTGCGGAAGTCCAGGAACCGCTCGTGCTCCAGCAGCCGGCCGTAGCGCAGGTCGCACGGGTGATCGTCGACCAGCAGCCGGATGATCTTGCCGTCGGTGACATTGATCATCGTCTGCCCGGACTCGGGGTAGCCGTAGCCCGCTTCGGCGTAGGGCAGCGGATGCCGCTCGAAGACACCGTTGAGGTAGGCGCCGGGCAGTCCGTGGGGTTCGCCCTCGTCGAGGTTCCCGCGCCAGCCGATGTGCCCGTTGGACAGCGCGAACACCGATTCGCTCTGCGCGAGGACGTCCAGGTTGAGCTCGGTCTCGCGCAGCCCCCACGGCTCGACGGTGAAACTGGGATGGGTGATCACGGCGACTCCAGAAGTTCGGCCAGGTCACTGACGGCCACGTCCGCCCCGTGCGCCCGCAGTTGATCTGCCTGGCCCACCCGGTCCACCCCCACGACCAGACCGAACCGTCCCGCCCGGCCCGCCTCCACACCGGCCAGCGCGTCCTCGAAGACGGCGGCCTCGTCCGGCTGCACCCCCAGCCCGCGGGCCGCCTCCAGGAAGGTGTCGGGAGCGGGCTTGCCGCGCAGCCGGCGCTCGCGTGCCACGACCCCGTCGATCCGTTCGTCGAAGAGGTCCTCGATGCCGGCGGCCACCAGGACGTCACGGCAGTTCGCGCTGGACGAGACCACCGCGCAGCGCAGACCGGCCTGCCGCACCGCGTGCACGAAGCGGACCGACCCCTCGTAGGGCTCCACACCCTCCTCGCGGATCCGGCTGAGCACCAGGTCGTTCTTGCGGGTGCCCAGTCCGTTCACGGTCTCGGCCTCGGGCGGGTCCTGCGGTGTTCCCTCGGGCAGTCGCACCCCGCGAGAGGCGAGGAAGGTGCGCACGCCGTCCTCCCGGGGCCGCCCGTCCACGTACTCGTCGTAGTCCTCGACGGCGTCGAAGGGCACGAACTCGGTCCCTTCGCGTGCGGCGCGCTCGCGGAGGAAGTCGTCGAACATCTCCTTCCAGGCGGCCGCGTGTACTTTCGCGGTCTGGGTGAGCACCCCGTCGAGGTCGAACAGGCAGGCACGGACATGAGCAGGAAGCCCCAGCATGCCGACCAAACTAGGAGGCGCCCGCGACCGCTGCCGTGGGGACACGGTCCGGCACGCCGGAAGGCACCCGCTCGGTCGAGACGTGAGAGGGGTCCGGTGATCCTGGAGGCCGCCGGAGCTCGCGTTACGAGGTCGCTGCCGGTGGCTCGCCGACGCGGCGCAGGGAACGGTCGGCCACGGTCACGGCGAGGAAGAGGGCGCTGACGCCGAGCATGAGCCAGGCGAGGTGGTGGAGGCCGCCGGTGTCGGCGCGCTGTCCGAAGAAGGCGCCGCCGGCGGCGGAGGCGACGATCGCGCCGAGGTAGCCGAAGGTGCGCAGGAGGCCGGCGGAGGAACCCATGCGGTCGGGGTCCGCCTGGTGGAAGACGGCGTTCTGCAGGGCGAGGCTGTTCAGGCCCTGCGGGACGCCGAGGACGACGACGACGGCCAGGAGGAGCCACGGGGCGCTGTGGGCGTCCAGGAGCAGCAGCAGGGCACACGCGACGAGTTGGCCGACGGCGCCCACCAGGAGCTTGCCTCGGATCGCCTCGCGGCGTCCGGTGAGGGTGGAGACGGCCAGGGCGGTGGCGAAGAGCGGCAGTTGGACCAGACCGGCCTGGGAGGCGGACAGCCCCCGGCCTTCCTCGGTCCACTGGGTGAATCCGTACAGGAACGCGTAGCTGACGATGTAGGCGAGCAGGGCCCGGGTGTAGGTGGCCAGGAGGGGCAGGCTGCCGCCCAGTACGCGGACGTCGATGAAGGGGTGCCGGGCCCGCAGCTCGCGCCGGGTGAAGGCGGCCGCCGCGGCGAGGGTCAGCGCCGGGAGGTACCAGTGGCCGCCGCCGGGGCTCATGAGGAACAGCAGCAGGCAGACCATGGCCGTGGCGAACAGTGCCATGCCGGGCAGGTCCAGGGCGGCGGCGGGGTGGGGGTCCTCACCGCGGCGGGTGGTGGGGGTCGCGGGGAGGCGGCGGGCGCCGAGGCAGAGGCCGGCGAGGGCGAGGGGGATGTTGACGGCCAGGGTGGCGCGCCATCCGCCGACGCCGATCAGCAGGCCGCCGAGGCTGGGGCCGATGACGGCGATGGTCTGGGTGGTGACGGCGAGGGCGGTGAGGACGCCGACGGGGCTGTCCTGGCCGGTGCGTCGGGCCTCGCTGCGGATGAGGTACATGGCCGCCGGATAGCCGGAGCAGGTGCCGAAGCCCAGGATCACGCGTGCGGCGATGAGCACGCCCAGGTCGGGGGCGAGCATGCCGACGACGCCGGCGACGCCGGTCAGTGCCGTCCCGGCCAGGAACAGGCGGCGCGGCCCGAAGAGGTCGATCAGCCGGCCCACGACGGGCTGGCCGATGGCGGTGGCCAGGTAGAGGGCGCTGATGAGCCATGCCGTCCGCGAGGGCGGTGCGCCGAAGGCGGCGCCGATCGGGACCAGGGAGACGGAGATGACGGAGGAGTTGACCGGGTTGAGCACCGATCCCAGCATCATCGGGGCCAGCAGCCGCCGGTCGAAGCGGCCGTCCGGCGTCCTGGCCGGGCCCGGACGCAGCCGGAGCAGTGCGCGGATCATCCGGCCGGTCACGAACGGACGACCCGTTCCAGTATCGCCGCCGCTTCGAGCAGGGTGTGCCGTTCGGCTTCCGTGCACCGGTCCTCCAGGGCGCGGGTGAGCCAGCCCTCTCCGGCGCGGCGGCGGTCCTCCAGGAAGGCGTGGCCGCTGTCCGTGACGAAGACCAGCTGGCGCCTGCCGTCCCCGGGATCGGGACGGCGGGACACGAGGCCGCGTTCCTCCAGGACGGCGACGGTGGAGGCCACCGACTGGTGCCGTACCCGCTCGGCTGCCGCCAGGTCGCTGACCGAGGCCTCGCCGTCCTTGTCCAGGCGGCTGAGGACGGAGGTCTGGGACGGCGTGAGGTCACCGGGGTCGTAGCTCTCGCGCATGCGGCGCCGGAGGCGGCTGAACACCACGCGGAACTCGTGTGCCGCGCGCACGGCCGATTCGGACACGCCGGCGGTGTCGCCGATCTCGTTCATATGTACAGGTTAGGTTGCGCAGTCCAGCCTGTGCAAATGGCTGGGCGGTCCGGCGGCCCGCCGGAGCCTCCCACGGGCGCACGCATCGCTCGGGCGCGTTCCGCGAGCGCAGGCGTCGCACCGTGCGGGCGTGGACGGCGCCCGCACGCATCGCACCGCGCAGGCGTGGAAGAAGGGGCCCATGACTTCTCTGACGGAACAGCGGAACACGGCCGACTTCTACGACTTCGAGTCAGCCCTGACGGAGGAGGAGCGCAAGGTCCTGCACAGGACACGGGCGTTCATGCGCGAGGAGGTGCAGCCCCTGGTGGCCGAGCACTGGGCCGAGGGCACCTTCCCCGGGGAACTGATCGGCCGCTTCCGGGACAGCGGCCTGGTCGGGCTGCCGTACGAGGGGTACGGCGAACCGGGCCCCGCCGCCAGCCACCTGCTGACGGGGATGATGGCCATGGAGATGAGCCGCGTCGACGCCTCCGTCGCCACCTTCTTCGGCGTCCACAACGGACTCGCCATGTACGCCATCCAGCTCGGCGGTGACCAGGCCCAGCGCGACCGCTGGCTGCCGGGGATGGCGCGGATGGACACCATCGGGGCGTTCGCGCTCACGGAGCCGCTCGACGGTTCCGACATAGCGGCGGGTATGCGGACGACGGCCCGGCGCGACGGCGACACCTGGGTGCTGGACGGCGCCAAACGCTGGATCGGCAACGCGACCTTCGCCGATCACGTCGTCGTGTGGGCCCGTGACGTCGCCGACGACCAGGTCAAGGGCTTCGTCGTCGGCAAGGGCGCACCGGGGTTCAGGGCCGAGAAGATCACCCACAAGACCTCGCTCCGCATCGTGGAGAACGCGGACGTCACCCTCGACGGCGTCCGGGTGCCGGAGACCGACCGGCTGCAGAACGTCTCCTCGTTCCGCGAGGTCGCCGAGATCCTGCGCGCGACGCGCAGCGGTGTGGCCTGGCAGGCCCTCGGTGTCATGATCGGCGCGTACGAACTGGCTCTGCGCTACGCCACGGAGAGGCAGCAGTTCGGCCGGCCGCTCGCGGGATTCCAGCTCGTGCAGGACCTCCTGGTGAAGAGCCTGGGGAACATCACGTCGAGCTGGGGCATGCTGCTCCAGCTCGCCCGGCTGCAGGACAGGGGGGTGTTCCGGGACGAGCACTCCTCCCTGGCCAAGGCCCACGTCACCGGCCGGATGCGCGAGGTCGTGGCCTGGGCCCGCGAGATCTTCGGGGGCAACGGCATCGTCCTGGACTACGACGTCGCACGCTTCTTCGCGGACGCGGAGGCCATCTACTCCTTCGAGGGCACCCGGGAGATGAACACGCTGATCGTCGGCAAGGCGATCACCGGCGAAAGCGCCTTCGTCTGACCGGCGACGCCCTGGCGTACGCCGACTCCCGTGAGGCCGCGGACCCGCCATTGCGGCCAAGGCGGGGCGGGGCCGCGCCCGTTCACCCGGCCGGTGCTCGGCCGGCGGCGACTCGGCGGGTGACGGAGCGCCACGACTCCAGGGGCGGGACGCGCAGACCCGGCACCTTCCCGGCGTCGTCGGCGCGGCGCGGCGTGACCGCCGCCGTGAAGTCGGGGTCGGCCTCGAAGTCCGCCGCCTCCCGGGGCGTCATGGGCCGCCCTGACGGCCCAGCGTCCGAGCGCTCTCCGGGGAGAGGGTGAGGCCCGGACCGGCGGCGGCGAGATGGCGTTGGGCCGGGACGTGCGCGGCGACCAGGCGGGCGCCCCGCGGCCCGAGCAGACCCTCGACCGCCTCCGCCGCGTGCCGGCCGCGTCCCGCCTCGTCGGCAGGCACGGCTCGTCGTCCCAGTGATCCGGGGCCTGTGAGCCGTCCACCCTCCGCTCCGGGCCCCCGGGGTCAGTGCTGCTCGCGCAGGCCCCAGGGAGAGCCGTACTCGGTGAGCAGGTCGAGGAAGGGGCGGGGTGCCATGGCCTCGGGGCCGAGGACGCCCTGTCCCGACCAGACGCCGGTGGCGAGGAGTTCGAGGGCGGCGACCGGGTTGACGGCGGTCTGCCAGACCACGGCCTGACAGCCGTACTCGCGCATCGACCACTGGTTGTCGACCACGTGGTAGAGGTACACCTCGCGCGGGGCGCCGTCCTTCGTGCCCTTCACCCAGGTGCCCGCGCAGGTCTTGCCGGTCATCCGGTCGCCCAGGGTGGCCGGGTCGGGCAGGCAGGCGGCGACCACGTCGCGCGGGGACACCCGCACCGGCCCGTCCTCGCCCGGGACGGTGACCTTCGCGGTGGAGTCCAGCCCCAACTCGTGCAGGGTCTTCAGCTTGGCGATGAAGTCGTCGCCCAGGCCGTACTTGAACGTCACCCGGCGCGCGTCCACCCAGCGGGGTATCAGCAGCACCTCCTCGTGCTCGACGTTCACGCACTCGACCGGGCCGATGCCCTCCGGGAAGTCGAAGACCTCCGGTTCGCTGAAGGGCGCCGTGGTGAACCAGCCGCGGTCCTTCTCGTAGACCACCGGAGGGTTCAGGCACTCCTCGATCGTGGTCCAGATACTGAAGGACGGCGCGAAGTCGTAGCCCTCCACGGTCAGGTCGGCCCCGTCGCGGACGCCTATCTCCTCGATGTCGTCGAAGAGTTCGTCGGCGGCGTAGCGGGCGAAGACGTCGGACAGGCCGGGCTCCACCCCCATGCCGACCAGGGCCAGCCGGCCCGCGTCCGCCCAGCGCCCGGCCAGCTCGAACTGGCCGTCGCCGAGTTTCACGCCGCACTCCTGGTACGGGCGCTCGGCGTGCGGGGCGGACAGGGACATCGCCATGTCGACATAGTGGGCGCCCGCCGCGAGTGCCGCCCGGAACAGATGCATCACGAACCGCGGGTCGGTCGCGTTGAGCAGTACGTCGCAGCGTTCCTCGGCGAGCAGCCGGCGTACGCCGTCCTCGTCGGAGGCGTCCAGACGCCGGGCGCTGAAGCGGTCGCCGTGCTCCTTCAGCGCGGCGACGGCCGCCTCCGCCCGGCTGAGGTCGTAGTCGGCCACGACCATGTGGGTCAGGAAGTCGCGGCGGGCCGCGATCCGGGTGACGGCGGTCCCGACACCGCCCGCGCCCACGAGCAGTACTCGCATGTCAGACACCTTTCTCCCAAGGCACACGCCTGTGCGGATGACCCGATGCAACGGGACCGCGCAAGGTAAAGTCAATGGCGTTGGCATAAGGGTCGCCGTCGTGGCGCCGAGGAGGAGGGGTCCGCATGGCCAAGCAAGTGGTGCCCGAGTCGGCGCGGCGCAGGCGCCGGCCGACGCAGCGGGGCACCGTGCTGTCGGAGGCGCTCATCGTGCGGACCGCGCTGCGGGTGCTGCGCGAGCACGGCAGCACCGGCCTCACCGCGCGCCGGCTGGGTGCGGCCCTCGGCGCGGACCCGAGCACCCTCTACCGCTACTTCGCCGGGATGGACGACCTGACCCGGGCCATCGGCGAGGAGCTGATGGGGCGGGCGCTGGACACCTGGTCCGCCACGGGTGAGTGGCGGGCCGATCTGCGGGCCCTCGGGCTCGCCATCCACTCCTCGTACCTCGCGCACCCGCACGCCGCCGCACTGACCGCGAGCCGGGTCACCGGGCGGCCCCGGGAGATCGCGGTCGACGAGACGATCCTCGGCATCGTGCGCTCCGCCGGCTTCCCGGACGACGAGGCCGTCCGCCTCTACCACGCCTTCATCGACCTGAGCCTGGCCTTCGCCGCACTCGATGCCGGAGCGCTGGCCCTGACGCAGGAGGCGCGCGCGGCCGACGAGGAGATGTGGACCTCCACGTATGCCCGGCTCCCCGCGGAGTCCTACCCGCACATCGCCGCGACCGCCGGGCTGCTGGCCGCCCGCATGCCGCACAGCGCCTACCCGGCCGTCCTCGACACCCTGCTGGACAGCGCCGCCGCGCAACTGGCCGCCGCGCGATCCGCGGACTCACCCTGACCGGACCGAACCGAGTCTGCCCTGACCGGACCCGCCCCTGGCCGAGGGCGTCCGGCCGACCCGCGGATGCCCCCCTTCCCCATCGTCCATGTGATCCGGGGTGACACCTTCCCGGGCGCGATCGCGCGGGCACCGGGATGGCAGGTGCCGGGATGCCGGGTGCCGGGATGCTGGATGCCGGGTGCCGGGTGGCGGGCGCCGGAATGCCGGGCGCCGGGATGCCGGGTGCCCGGGTGCCGGGTGGCGGGCGCCGGAAGGCCGGGTGGCGGGCGCCGGGTTCTCGAGCGCCGGGCGCCGGGCCCCGGGCGGTTACGGCACCGGGAGGAGCACTCCGGGGTTGAGGACGCCGGCCGGGTCCAGGGCGGCCTTCGCGGCGGACAGGGCGGCGGCGAAGGGGTCGGGGCGCTGGCGGTCGTACCAGGGGCGGTGGTCGCGCCCGACCGCGTGGTGATGCGTGATGGTCCCGCCGTGCGCCTCGATCGCCTCGGACACCGCGGCCTTGATGTGGTCCCACTGGGCTACGGTGCTGCCCCAGCGGCCGGGTGCGTACACGCCGAAGTACGGCGCCGGCCCATCCGGGTAGACATGGGTGAACCGGCAGGTGACGACGCCTGTTCCGGTCACCTCGCGGATGGCTTGGCGCGCCGCGCCGGTGACCGCCCGGTGGAGTGCCTCGAACCGGTCCCAGGTGCAGGCCGTCTCGAACGTCTCGGCGATCATCGAGTGACGGGCCAGCGCGTCGCGTTGATAGGGCATGCGCAGGAACGACGAGCGCCAGGTCTCCGTGGCCGATCCACCGGACCGGCCCTCACCGGAGTTCCTCGCTGATCCCCGGCCGGAGTTCCCGGCGGAATCCCCGGCCGGTTCCCCGCCGTCGTTCATGCCGGGTTCCCCGCCGGAGTTCCGGCCGGGTTCTCCGGCGGGATCGGCGAACGGCTCGCCGCCGTGGTCCCGGCAGAGTTCCACGGCCCGCTCCAGGCTCCGGCGGACCGGGTGGTCCGCCGATTCGAAGGCGAGGACGAGTACACCGCCGCCCACGCTCACGCCCGCGTTGATCAGCGACTCGGCCGCGTCGAGCAGGCGGCAGTTCGCCGGGTGCAGCCCGCTCTGCGCGATCGCCCGGGTGGCCGCGACCGCCGCCGCGTAGTCGTCGAACCGCACCGACGCCCCGGCGCGCCGGCGGGGGCGCTCCTGGAGGCGCATCCACGCCTCCGTGATGACGCCCAACGTTCCCTCGCTGCCCAGGAAGAGCCGGTCGGGAGACGGCCCCGCGCCGGAGCCCGGCAGCCGCCGCGACGCGCTGACCCCGCTCGGCGTGACCACCCGCATCGACTCGACCATGTCGTCGATGTGCGTGTACAGCGTCGCGTAGTGGCCGCCGGCGCGCGTGGCGAGCCAGCCGCCCAGCGTGGAGAACTCGAACGACTGCGGGAAGTGCCGCAGCGTCAGCCCGTGGGGACGCAGCTGGGCCTCCAGACGCGGACCGAACACGCCGGCCTGGATGCGCGCGGCCCGGCTCGTCCGGTCGATCTCCAGGACCCGGTCCAGGCGCTCCAGATCGAGGGTGACCACGGCGGGGTGACCGTCGAAGCGCGGCTCCACGCCGCCGACCACCGAACTGCCGCCGCCGTACGGGATGACGGCGATGCCCTCGCGCGAGCACCAGTCCATCAGGTCGGTCACGTCGCGCTCGTCGCGGGGCCGGACGACGAGGTCCGGTACGTGGCGCAGCTCCCCGTGCAGGTTGCGGACCACGTCCCGGAACGCCTTGCCGTGGGCGTGCGCGGCGCGGTCGGCCGGCTCGGCGGAGCAGAGGGCGGCGAGCGAGGCGGGTGCGGACACCCGGGGCGCGCGCAGGCCGAGGGCGGCGACGGCCGGCGGTCTGTGCTCGGTCAGTTCGCCCGGGATCAGCGCTCGCACGCGTGACAGCAGCATCCGCAACTCGGCACCGGACACCGCGTCCTGGGCGTTTCCCCAGCCCCACCACGATCGCGTCACGACAGTGCGCCCCTCGATTGACCCATGGGTAAATTACTTTGGGGTCACATGGTGGGCTAGGGTGGCCCTCATGGGCAAGGCCGGAACCAAGGGTGTCTCCCGGGCGGAGCGGGAGCGGCAGATCATCGACGTGGCCGTGGAGGAGTTCGGCAGACACGGGTACGCGGGGGTGTCCGTCGCCGCCGTCGCGGGGCGCGCGGGCATCTCCAAACCGCTGGTCTACAGCTACTTCGACTCCAAGGACGGGCTGTACCTGGCCTGCGTCCACCGGGTCGGCGGCCTGCTGGTGGACGCCGTGGCCGCCGCCAGGTCCCGCAGCGGCTCGGCCGACCACGCGCTGGACACCCTCGGCGCGATCTTCACCACGGTCGAGCGGTGCCGACACGCCTGGTCGGTGCTCTACGATCCGGCCCTGCCGCCGACCGATGAGCTGCGCGGGGCCGTGCGTCTGTACCGCGGGCGGCTCGCCGCCATGGGGGCCGCGGGCGCCGCCGGGCTCCTCACCCGGGCCGGGCACGACGACCCACTCGACCACCAACTGCTCCATCACGTCTGGCAGTACACCGTGACCGCCGTCATGCGCTGGTGGTCGGACCACCCCGACCAGAGCGCGGCCGAGATGACGGCCCGCTGCGTGCGTCTGCTCACCGCGCTCGGCACGGACTGACCGGCCCGGGGCGGGACCGTGCGGACCGGCCCGGGACCGAACTCACCGGCCCGGGGCGGGACCCTACTGACCGGCCCGGGGGCCGCACGACCGGCGCCGCGGGTCAGCGGACGCGTGCGACGCCGGCGTAGATGCCGCTGCCCTCCGGGGAGGGAGCCGGGGTCTCCTTGAACCACTCCGGAGCGGTCACCAGCCCGGGCTCCACCAGATCCAGGCCCTCGAAGAAGCGCAGGACACCGGCGCGCGTCCGGAATCCCAGACGGATGCCGCCCTTGGCGTACTCGGCCGTGACCTGTTCGGCGAGTTCGGGGAAGATGTCGGACGCGGCGTGCGACAGCACCAGGTAACTGCCGGAGGGCAGTTCGGCCACCATGTCCCGCACCAGGGCGTGGGGGTTCTGGTCGTCGCCGAGGAAGTGCATCAGCGCGATCAGCGACAGGGCGATGGGGCGGCTGAAGTCGAGGATCCGGCGCGCGTGACCCATGATCGCGGCCGGGTCCCGGACATCGGCCTCCACATAGTCCGTGACACCCTCCGGACGCCCCACGAGCAGCGCCTCCGCGTGCCGCAGCACGATCGGGTCGTTGTCCGTGTAGACGACACGGGCGGTCGGAACGATGTCCTGGACTATCTGATGGAGGTTCGGCTCGGTGGGGATGCCGGTGCCGATGTCGAGGAACTGGTCGATGCCCTGTCCGGCGAGCCAGGCGACCGCGCGGTTCATGAACGCGCGGTTCTGCCTGGCGGCGTCCCGGGCCTGCGGGGGAAGTCTGTCCCCCACCGCCTCGTCGACGGGATAGTTGTCCTTGCCGCCGAGCAGCCAGTCGTAGACGCGGGCCGGGTGGGCCGTGCTCGTGTCGATCTGCCGGGGGGTTGAGGTGCCGGGCGTCATGGCGGGCTCCGTCGCGCGTCGTTGACCGATGGATGCTGACGATCAACGAGTGTCGCACACCGTTCTCCTTGCTCCGCAAGGCCGTTGACGCATCCCGGACCGCCGCTGTCCGGCTGGGCCATTCGGATGGGACTCGCCGCGCCGCGGAGCTGCGGCGGGCAAGCCCCGCTGCGCGGGCCTATGTTCAGGTGCTGTTCCACTGCCCCGGGCAACGGTGCCGGCCGTGCCGGCCACGGGACACACGGCGGGCGCGCGGACCACGGACGTCGACGGCGGTCCTCGGCGCCGGGGCCGAGACGGTGCGCGGCCGGCGGTGTGACCGTGGTGATCGACGCGGCGGTGCGAAAGACGTACCGCGCACGGCTGAAGGCGTACCGCGCGCGGCGGTCGACCGTCGCCCGCACCCTGAGGGAGATGAGCATGGAGGTCGTGCGAGCGATGTGTCAGCCTCACCCGGCCGGGCGCCGGCCGGTCGATCGGGCACGGCCCGCCCTGCGGCCGGCACGCGGGGTCCGATCATGACCGGGTCGCCGTCCGCGGACGACGCGGCCGCCGGGGAAGGCCGCTACGGAGAGGACCTCTTCGAACCGGACCGCCCGGGCGAAGCCGAGCGGATCGACGCCGCCGCGCTGGCCTACGACCCCGTGACCACGCGCCGGCTGCGGGCTCTGGGCGTGGGCCCGGGCAGCCGCTGTCTGGAAGTGGGGGCGGGGACCGGAACGGTGGCGCGCTGGCTGCTGGAAGAGGCGGGCGTCGAGGAGGTCGTCGCCCTCGACCGGGACACCGGCGCACTGGACGCCCTCGCGGAGCCCCGGCTGCGGGTGGTCGACGCCGACGTCACCGACGAGAGCCTGCGCCCCGGCAGCTTCGACCTCGTCCACGCCAGGTTCGTCCTCATGCACCTGCCCCAGCGCCGCCGGCTCGTCACCCGGCTGGCGGGCTGGCTCAGGCCGGGAGGCTGGCTGGTACTGGGCGACGCGGTGGAACTGCCGGACGCCCTGGACGCCTCCTCCGCCTACCGGCGGACCATGGACGCCATGTGGCGGGCGCTGCGATCGACGATCGGCACGGACGTCTCCACGGTCCCGGCGTATCCGCACTTCCTGCGGGAGGAGGACCTGCGGAACGTCGCCGCGGAGCTGTACTGCCCGCCCCTGGTCGCGGGCAGCCCCCTCGCCGCGTTCTGGTCCGAGACGTGGAGCCGGATGCGGCCCGCTCTGGAGGAGACCGGCCTGGTGGACGCCACGGTCGTCGACGAGGCCCTCGCGTACCTGGCGTCGTCCCGGCTCGCCGAGCTGGGGCCCGGCATGATGATGGCCTGGGGGCAGCGCGAGCGCCGGAGCCGCTGACCGCGGCGAGGCTTCCCGACGAGGTTCGGCAGGCTGAGGGACGGGGACACCGTCTCCGCGGGCTGCCCACCCTGCCGGCCAGGCCGTCGCCCGACGACTGGCCGGGCCGCCGCGCCTACCACCTTCGTGGCGGCCGGCCGGCGGTCTCACGGCGTCGGCAGTCCGGCCGTCATCGGCCGCGTACACGGCGCCGGCACCGGCGCGCGCACCGGCTCGGGACGCGTGTGCCGGTGCGCGTCCTCCAGCCATTCCCGGTAGGCCGGCGCCTCACGGGCGACCGCCCAGTAGGCCTGCTCCAACTGTGGGTACACCTCGTCCAGTTCGGCTTCGGTGCGGGCGGCCAGCAGGAGGCGCACGCCTATCGGGTTGCCCTCCAGGGGGCGGATCGCGAGGTCGGGACGGGGATGGGCGGTCGGCTGGCTGACCGTGACCACCTCTCCGGTGGCGGCCAGGGAGTACGCGGTGAGGTAGTCGCCGTGCAGCATCTCCGGCTCCAGGCCCGCCGCCCGCAGCACCCGGAACAGGGCGTCCCACTCGCCGTCGACCGTGGAGTCGATCATCCACCGGTCACCGGCCAGGTCGGCAAGGCTCACCTGCCGCCGCGACGCCGCGGGATGGTCGGCGGCGAGCGTGACGAACTGCGGTTCCCGCTCGAGGAGCACGCGCAGGCACAGGCCGGGCGGGACGCGCAGCGGGCTGCCCTCCACCTCGTGCACGAAGGCCATGTCGAGCCGGCCCGCGGCGACCATGCCGAGCAGGGCGTTGGCGGACACGTTCATCTGCAGCGTCGGTTCGATCCGCGGTACCCGTGCCCGCAGCAGGCGCAGCCAGCCGGGGATGGCCCGGCTCGCCGTGGCGCCGATGCGCAGCTGGAACCGGCCGGTGGCGCGGGCGGCCGCCGCCCTGGTCTCGGTGACGATCGCGGTGAACTCGGTGATGAGCGGTCTGGCCCGGCTCAGCACCGCGAGCCCCAGCGGGGTGGGGCGGCAGCCGGTCCGGGCGCGGACGAAGAGCTGGGCACCGAGCGCCTGCTCTATGCGGCGCAGCTGAGTGCTCAACGAGGGCTGCGCCAGGCCGAGTTCTCGTGCCGCTTTGTGCAGGCTGCCGGTGTCGGCGATGGCGCAGAGAACGCGCAGATGCCTCACCTCGAGCTCCATGGAGGGAGCGTAGGGCGGCGCGGGGCGTGACACCAGATGTTCAAGTTCCAACAAACAACGCAAGTGGGCGAGTTGGGCGCCGATAGCCCCGTGCTATCCCCGATTGCCATCATCCCCCGACCCGTTGGCCTACAGGAGACTCACTGGCAACCGATCGTTCAACCCCACAGGACGAGAAGGAGCCCCCACATGGCCTCGTTCCGCCACAGCACCGGCTCGAAGAACCCCAGACGCATCCTGGCCCTCGCGCTCGGCCTCGGTCTGGCCTCCGCCGCGCTCGGCACCGCGAACCCGGCGAGCGCCCAGAGCCCCGCCAAGGCCCCCGCCCCCACGAGCGCCGTCGGCTACGTGGGTACGGCAGAGAACGCCGGCAACAAGGCGTTCTTCGACGCCGTGCTGAAGTCGGTCGCCAAGAGGCAGGCCGCCCAGTCCTCCCTGAAGGCGGTGACCGTCTACTACAACGCCTCCCAGGCCCCGAGCTTCCGTTCCCAGATATCGAGCGCCGCCTCCATCTGGAACAGCTCGGTGTCGAACGTCAAGCTCCAGGCGACGTCCGGCGGCGCCGACTTCTCCTACTACGAAGGCAACGACTCACGCGGGTCCTACGCCTCCACCAACGGTCACGGCAGCGGCTACATCTTCCTGGACTACACGCAGAACCAGCAGTACGACTCCATCCGGGTCACCGCGCACGAGACCGGTCACGTGCTCGGGCTGCCCGACCACTACAGCGGCCCGTGCAGCGAGCTGATGTCGGGCGGCGGTCCCGGCCCCTCCTGCACCAACCGGTACCCGAACTCCGCCGAGCGCTCGCGGGTCAACCAGCTGTGGGCCAACGGCCTCGCCAAGGCCATCGCGCAGGTGAACGCGTCGCGCTGACCCCCGTGCACGTGCCGGGCGGGCCTCCCCAGGGTCCGGGCCGGCCCCTTCCGGTACGGACCGCGGCGCCGACCCGCGGTCCGTACCGCCGCTGTCTTCGACGCCATCGAGCGGTCGCGGCGGGGCTGGAGGGGTGCTACCGGTGCGAGCCGGACGCCGGCCGCCGACGGGCCGTCACATACGCGCGTTGGTCAGGCGGGTGAGGGGACCGTACGTGTGCCGCTCGGCCCGGCGGCCCATCGCGTACGACGCGGCGGTCAGCGCGGTGAGGCCCGCGCCCACTCCGGCGACGACCACCTTACGGTGGGCGACCACCGCCCAGGCCGTCCTGGCCGTGGCCGCGACCTGGCCCGAGGCCGTGATCAGCGCCTGCCGGCCCGACTCGACGCCCTGGGCCGCCGTGCGGGCGGCCGCGCCGGCCGCCCCGGCCGCTCGATCGGTGCCGGACTTCGCGGCCGACACCGCGTCATCGGTGGTCGCCACGGCCTTCTTCGCCGCGCGTCCGGCCGGTGCCGTCGCCTTGTCCGCCGTCTGCCGTGCCTTCGCGGCCGTCTTGTCCTCTGCTGCGGACTTGCGGCTCGTCTCACTGTTCGGTTCAGTCATGGAGTTCGCGTTGCCCGACCCGGTCCGGGCAAACGCGGAAACCCGGATGGCATCGACGCGCCTGCGGGATACGGTCGGGCCATGACCGAGTTGCAGCGGCTCCATGCCGGCCATGCCCAGGCGGTCCTGGCGTTCGAGCTGGCGAACCGAGCCTATTTCGCCGCATCCGTCTCCGACCGCGGCGACGACTTCTTCGCCCGGTTCGCCGAACGGTACGACGCCTTGCTGGCCGAGCAGGAGGCCGGCGTCTGCGCCTTCCACGTGCTGGTCGCCGAGGACGGCTCGGTACTCGGCAGGTTCAACCTGGTCGACATCGAGGACCACACCGCACAACTCGGCTACCGGGTGGCGCAGCACGTGGCCGGGCAGGGTCTGGCGACCGCCACCGTCCGGGAGTTGTGCGCGGTGGCGGGGGCGCGGTACGGCTTGCGCACGCTCAGGGCGGCCACCGCGCACGCGAACGCCGCCTCCCGGAAGGTGCTGACGAAGGCCGGGTTCGTTCCCCTCGGCCCGGCGGACCCCGCCGATCTCGGAGGCAGGCCGGGGACCTGGTATCGGCGCAGCGTCCAGCAGGCGTACGACTCGTCCCGTGACGACGGCTTCAGCGGGTAGCGGAAGGGCGACGCGAGGAAAGTCCGCGCAACGCGCCGGTCCGACGGACTCCACGGCCTCCGGGGCCCGGTGCGACGAACTCCATGGCCTCCACGGCCCACTCCGACGGACTCGGCGGCCTCCGCGGCCTCCACGGCCCACTCCGACGGACTCGGCGGCCTCCGCGGCCCGGCCCAACGAACTCCACGGCCTCCACGGCCCGCTCCGACGGACTCGGCGGCCTCCGCGACCCGCTCCGACGGACTCGGCGGCCTACCGGTTCGGGCGCGCGCACGGTCCCGGTCACTCACGCAGTGCCTTGCTGAGGAACGCGCCGACGACGATCAGGGCCACGCCCAGCCACCAGGTGTTGTCGAAGACGAGCACGGCGATCCCTACCGGGATGAGCAGGCCGGCCATGGGCAGCAGCAGGCCGGACAGCCGGGGCTGATCGGGAACCGGCAGCCCTTGCTCGCGCCGGGCCCGGGCGCGGACCACGTCGGGGTACCAGGCGGTGAAGCGGAGGGCCACGACGATGGCCAGGATCTGGATGATCCAGCCGGTCCAGATGTTGTTCGGGTTGTGGAGGACGAGGTCGCCGTAACCGCCCACGAGGGCGGCGACCAGGAACGCCAGCCCCCACACCCCGGTGATCATGTAGTTGGCCCGCAGGAACGCGGGTGTGTGCCACTGGGCCGGGTCGACCTGCTCGCGGGCGTACTGGAGGGTGAACGGCGTCCCGGCCGCCATCGATCCGAAAGCGATCAGGACGAGGGCGATGTTCGACACCTCCCCGGAGTACACCTCGAGCCAGCGCAGCGTGCCGGCGTCCGCCAGTCCGCCGATGACAGCCAGGCCGGCGAAGAAGACCAGGTCGGCCAGTTCGAGAAGTTTCCAGGAGCTGCCCCGGTGCACGAGTCTGCCGAGGGACACGAGGACAACGGTGCACGCCAGGGCCAGCGCGACCGCGATCTCGAACCGGCCCGGTCCGACCAGCAGGGAGAAGACGATCCACGGGGCCATCCCGACGATGGGGCTTTCCAGGAGCCGGCCGGAGCCGGTGGCCGCGACGGTACTCATGTTTCCAGAGTGGGCACGGTGCACGCGGGCGGCCACTCGCGCGTTCCCCTGCGCCGACGGGATCCTGCGCCAGGGGCAAGCTCGCGCGCCGCTCGCCCGCGAACTCGCCTCGCCCGGCGCGTCCCGGAAGTCCCCCACGGCGAAAGACCCCCGCCGCCCGGACCGGTGTCCGGACGGCGGGGGCGCTTCGGGCGCTTCACCGGGTTCCTCACGTGCGCGACGGTGCCCGACCGGTTCAGTCCTGGTCGACGTGCTCCCGAATGATCTTGCGGGTGGTCGCGTCGATGTCGAAGGTCGTCTTCTTCCAGTCCTTGAGCGTCACGACGTCGACGGACCACTTCGGCGCACCGTTGTCGGAGGTGCCGAGTCCGATCGAGGTCACGGTGCCCTTGATCTTGTCCGTGGCGGTCTGCGCGGCCTGCTGGGCGGTCACGGTGGCCTTGCTCAGCCGGTCGGCCACCTCGTGCTTGTCGTCCTGGTCCTGCTGGGCCTGCGCCTGCCCGGCCTTGCCGGTGACCGCGTCGACGCGGACGGAGTGGACGGCTCCGTCGGCGGTGGCCACCTCGGCCTCCCAACCGGGGCTGTCGGCCGGACCCTTGAGATCGATCGAGAGCGGTTTCGCCTTCTGCACCGCCGCCGTCGCGGCGCTCAGCGCCTTGACATAACCGACCTTGACCTTCGCAAGGAGTGCCTTCCGCCTGGCCTGGTCCTCCGTGAGGGTGCTCCCGCTCGCCGAGGCCGACGAAGACGTCGTCGCAGCGGAGGACGAAGTCGCCGGGGCGGAGGGCGGCGAGGCGGTCGGGGCCACCTGGGCGGCCTCGACCGCACCGGTCCCGGCGGCGCTGGTGTCGCCCTTGCCGCAGCCCGTGATCAGGGCGCCCGCCGCGGCCGCGACACACACCAGGCCGACGCCCCGCGAGACCGGCGGACGTATACGCTGCGCAGTCGTACCATCTCTCTTTGTCACCATATGGGCACGTTAAGTGAGTTTTTCACCCTCGGCCACTTGGCGGTCCCACGGTCGGCGCAGCGCAGGCGCCTCAGAACCTGGGCACGGCGGACCGGGCCTGGACCAGCTCGGCGGCCTCCGCCTCCGTCTCGACGGAGGGCGGGGACCCGGCCAGGGGTTTGTTGGCGGTCTCCCGCATGCACAGCACCGCGATGACGCCGACGACCGCCGCGGCCGTCGTGTAGTAGGCCGGCATGAGGTTGGTGTGGAAGGTGCTGATCAGGGCGGTGACCACCAGGGGCGTCGTGCCGCCGAACAGCGAGGTGGCGAGGTTGTACGCGACCGAGAGCGAACCGTACCGGACGTGGGTGGGGAAGATCGCCGGGAGCGCCGCCGACATCGTGCCGAGCATCATCACCAGGGAGAGGCCCATCAGAAGCAGGCCCAGGGTGATGAGGGCGACGCTGCCCTGCCGGATGAGGAGGAAGGACGGCACGGAGAGGAAGAGGAAGCCGAGCATCCCCGCCATCAGCAACGGTTTGCGCCCGAATCGGTCCGAGAGGCGTCCGACCTGGTTGATGACGCACATCTGGACGATCATCACGATGAGCAGGATCAGCAGCCCGCGGTTGGTGCCGTAGCCGAGTTCGTCGGACAGGTACGTCGGCATGTACGACAGCAGCAGGTAGTCCGTGATGTTGTACGCCGCGACGAGCGCGAGGCACAGCACCAGCGGCCGCCAGTAGCGGGTGAAGATCTTGCCGAGGTCGGCGGCGGCCGAGGTCTCCACGGCGTCGGCGGCCTCGCTCGCCTTGGCCTGGCCGCCCTCCAGCTTCTGGAAGGCGGGCGTCTCGTCCAGCTTGAGCCGCAGATAGAGGCCGATCAGCCCGAGCGGGGCCGCGACCAGGAAGGGGATGCGCCATCCCCACTGCAGCATCTGGTCCTCGCTGAAGACGCTGGAGAGGATGACGACGAGGCCGGAAGCCCCGACGTACCCGGCGAGCGTGCCGAACTCCAGGAAGCTGCCGAAGAAGCCGCGGCGCTTGTCGGGCGCGTACTCCGCGATGAACGTCGAGGCGCCCCCGTACTCCCCGCCGGTCGAGAAGCCCTGCACCAGCCGGAAGAAGATCAGCAGGGCGGGGGCCCACAGGCCGATGGCGGCGTGCGAGGGGATGAGGCCGATGGCGAAGGTACCCACCGCCATCATGATCATGGTGATGGAGAGGATGCTCTTGCGGCCGATCTTGTCACCGAGCGGCCCGAAGACCATTCCGCCGACGGGCCGCACGAGGAACGCCACCGCGAAGGTGGCGAAGGAGCCGAGCAGCTGGGCGGTGTCGCTCCCCGAGGGGAAGAAGACCTTCCCGATGGTCGACGCCAGGTAGCTGTAGATCCCGAAGTCGTACCACTCCATCGCGTTACCGAGGGCCGCGGCCTTGGTGGCGCGCTTCACCGCCGCCTCGTCGGTCACGGTGATGTCGCTTCGCCGAAGCTTCGGGTTGCGTCGCCTCTCGATCGCGCGGAACAGCACCCTGTGGCGTCTGACCGCGGCGAGATCTGCCGACTCGTCGTTGTCGGTCGCCGTCATGTCTTGATCCTTTCGCCGGTCGTCTTACCCCTGCACAGTTCTCGCCACTTCAAACTGACCCCTTCGTACGGCACCCGGCCGGTCACCGAGAGCGACGAACGACGCACCCGTGTTCCTGCGTCGCCGCGGCACTCGCGGGCACGGGCGGCGGGCGTCCGGGGCGGACTTCCCGCCCGGGTGTCGCCGTCACACGATGCGGTGTGTGCCGTCGTCCGGTGCGGGAACCTGGTTCGCCCGGGGACCTGCCCGGTGAGAGGAGTCCGAGCGAGTGACTGCGTCGGCGTCGGCGGCGGGCGGCCGGAACACGGGCGCCCAGGAGAGCGGGTACGAGCCGGACCCGCAGCGGTGGCGGGCCCTGTGGGTCACGCTCGTGGCGGGCTTCATGAGCCTGCTGGACGTGACGATCGTCGCCGTCGCCCTGCCGACCATCCAGCGCGAACTGCACGCCTCCGCCGCGCAGGTGCAGTGGGTGGTGTCCGGGTACGCCCTCACCTTCGCCCTCGCCCTGGTCACCGCGGGGCGGCTCGGCGACGCCCTGGACCGGCGGCGCATCTTCCTGCTGGCCCTCAGCGGCTTCGTGGTCTTCAGCGCGGCCTGCGGGGCGGCCCCCGACATCACCCTGCTGGTGGCGGCCCGCCTCGCCCAGGGCCTGGCGGCCGGTTTCATGGCCCCGCAGAACTCCGCACTCATCCAGCAGATGTTCCGGGGCGCCGAACGCGGCCGGGCCTTCGGCCTGTTCGGCGCGACCGTCGGCATCTCCTCGGCCGTCGGCCCGATCACCGCGGGTGCCATCCTCACCCTGGCCTCCGGCGCCCAGGGCTGGCGGTGGATCTTCTACGTCAACGTCCCCATCGGCATCCTCGCGGTCCTCCTGGGCCGCCGGCTGCTGCCCCGCACCCGCCGGTCCGGCCGGGGACACGTGGACGTGCCCGGCATCCTCCTCCTCGGCCTCGGCGTCCTCGCGCTCATGTACCCGCTCGTCCAGGCGGACTCCGGCGGTATCGGCCGAGTGTGGTGGCTGTTCCCCGCCGGCGCCGCGATCCTCGCCGGGTTCGCCCGGTGGCAGCGCCACCTCGTCGCCCGGGGGGCCGAGCCGCTGCTCGACCCGCGCCTGTTCACCACCGTGCGCGGCTACGCCGTCGGCGCCGGTGTCGGCACCCTGTACTTCATCGGCTTCAGCGGGGTCTGGCTGGTCTTCGCCCTGTTCTACCAGCGCGGCCTCGGCTTCTCCCCGCTGCGGTCCGGTCTCGCCGTGACTCCCTTCGCGCTGGGCTCGGCGATCGCCGCCGTGGTCGCGGGCCGGCTGGTGGACCGGTTCGGCCGGCTGCTCACCGTGTGCGGTCTGACGGGCGTGATCGTCGGCCTGGGCGGCACCGCGCTGCTGCTGCGGTTCGCGCCGCTCGGCACCGCTCCCTGGATGGCCGCCCCGCTCCTGTTCCTCGGCGGCATCGGCGGCGGCTTCGTGGTGTCCCCCAACATCACCATGACCCTGCGAGACGTGCCCGTGCACATGGCCGGCGCGGCCGGCGGCGCGTTGCAGACCGGGCAGAGGCTCGGCGCCGCGGTGGGCACCGCCGCCCTGCCCGGCCTCTTCTACCTGGTGCTCGGCAGGAGCAGCGACTACCGCGGTGCCGTGGTCACCGCGCTGGCCGCGGCTCTCGTCGGCATGCTGGCATCCCTGGCCCTCGCGGCCTTCGACTGGCAGCGGGACAAGCGGAAACGCCCGCCGAACCGCAAGTGCCCGGACGAAGTCGCCAACAGCCCGGTGCACGCACGCCAGACGTGAGACAGCGGGGCGCGGGCGCGGGCTCCAGAGGTCGCGCCCCGCGCTACCGCACATCCACAGCCCACGAGCCCGCCGGCTCACCGGGCCGCGAGCGCGCGAGGCGGCCGGCGGCGTTCCGGGCGGGCGGACAGCGGACCCACCCGGCGCTCAAGTCGGGTCGGAGAGAGCCGAGTCGAGTTGGGCCGAGCCGGGACGGACGCGATCGGACCGGGCCGGAGCGGAATGACTGCTTGCTCTTTGGGCTTCGACGGGGCGTGTTGTCGGCCAATGTGGAGGCCGCGCCCGGCCCGCCACCGGCCGCGGTGCCGGATGATCGCCGACGGGGTGACCGGGGCCGGAGGGGAGGGGGCGCGCCCGCGGGTGCGAGCGCTTTCCTTTCGTACCGCAACGCACGGCCGTCGGCCTCGCGGGACCCGCGCGCCGATGCGGGTGACACCACGCGGGCGTGCGGCCTTCGCCGGAGTGAGCGACGGTGTCCGGTAGCCGGACGGCGGAGTCCGGACACCTTGAAGTGCGCTGTCGCGAAGCGCCGCGCCGGTGCCCGGCAGCCCGTGGGCGGGGGCTGCCGCGGCGCCCCCGCGCGGGAGTGGTCGCAGGCAACGGCCAAGTCGACTGTTGGCCAACTTGGGCGTACCGGACGGGATCGAGGCGACTGCCGGGCCCTTGTTCCCCCGGCGCCGGGGTGATTAGGCTCCGGCTCACTTTCGCACTTCGCACACATTTTCCACACATGACGGCCGGTTTCCGCGTACGCCGTGTGCTTTCGCATGCCTCCGCCGGTCACCTCCGGCGGCGGCCACCGTGCGTTTCAAGGGGGGTGGGGGAGATCGACGCGTCGGGCGTACCGCGGCGGGTGGACGGCGGGTCGCCGCCCTCGCCGGTGGCCGTCGTCCCGCGGCGGACAGCAGGGGCCGGCACGGGCAGCCGCCGCGACACGGCCGTGCTGTGGTGCGTCAACGCCGTGGACGCGCTCGGCAGTCAGGCCTCCGGGCTGGTCTTCCCGCTCCTGCTCCTCGACCTGGGTCACGGCCCGGCAACCGCGGGCGCGTTCGCCAGTGCCGCCGCGATCGCCGGAGTACTGCTGGGGCCCCTGATCGCCGTGCCGGCCGACCGGGGCCACCGGCGCGCCCTCATGACCGCGTCGGCGGTGCTGGCCACGCTGGCCATGGCCGGGCTGGCCACGGCCTGCCTGCGCCATCCGCCGCTGTGGGTCCTGCTGGGGCTGGCTGTCACCGAGCGGCTGTCCGCGACGGGGTACGAGGCGGCGGCGCGCGGTGCGCTGTCCCGGCTGGCGGCACCGGAGGACATGCCGCGGGCCGTGGCCGGCGTCCAGGCGGGCGATCAGGCGGCGCTGGTGCTGGGACCGGCACTGGGCGGGGTCCTGTTCGGCGTGAGCCGCTTCCTGCCGTTCGCCGTCGACGCGGTCACCTACGCGGTGACGGCCCTCGGGACGCGGGCGATTCGCAGTCACCTCGACGCGCCCCCCGTGTCCGCGCCCGTCCCGTCGGCTGCCGCCTCGGCCGCGGCCGCCCTGTCCGCACAGCCGTCGCGCGTGACCGCCGAACCGCCGTGCGGCACCGGGGCGTTACGGCGGGTCACGGACGAACTGCGGGCCGGTGTGCGGGTGGTGGTCCGCTCCCCCGTGCTGCGCCTGGTGCTGTGGTGGTCCTCGGTGGCGAGCGGAGTGCTCGCCCTGCTCTTCTACGCCGCCGTGTTCGTGATGGGCGGCCGGTCGGGCGGCGCCGTGACCGGGGGCGTGCTCGCGGTCTCCGGGGCGGCGGGACTGGCCGGCTCGCTGGTGGCGGCCCCGGTGGTACGGCGGTTCGGCGCACACCGGTCGCTGGCGGCGGCCACCTGGCTGCTCCTGCCGCCGTGCGCGGCGCTGTCGGTGGCCGGAGGGCCGTGGGCGTGGGCCCTGTGCTTCTCCGCGCTGTGTGCGGTGCTGCCCGTGGTGACCGTCGTGCTCGGGTCGGCGGCCGTGCTCGCCGCACCGCGGGAACTGCAGTCGCGGACCGGCGCCGTACTGGCGGCCGGTGCCGCCACGACCGCCGCCCTGGCACCGGTGTGCGCGGCCGCCCTGGTCGGCTGGGGCGGGGGCCGGGCGCCGGCCCTGTGCTGCGGGGCCGTCCTCGCCGTACTGGCGGCGCACACCCAGCGCTCCGCGGCCGCCGTGCTGCGCCCAGCCGTGCCGGCGGACGGACCCGGGCGCACCGGCCCGTCGACGAGTGCCACACCGGGAGAGCGCCCATGACCGATTCCTACCAGGTGTTCCTCGCCGCCCTGCCCGACGTGTGCCCGGCCGACCGGCGCCGCATGGTCTTCACCGCGGACGCCGCCGGACGCTGCGAGGTCTTCACGTGGGACGCGCAGAGCCGCCGGATCCGGCAGGTGACGAGCAGTCGGGTGGGCACCGTGCACCGGGCGATCGACGCCGACGGGTACGTGTGGTGGTTCGACGAGAACGCGTCGGGCGAGGGCCGCTGGTGGTTCCAGCACTTCGAGGGCGGCCCGCGGTTACCGGGACTGCCCGGAACCCCGGCCGGACTGCCCCGCGGGCTGGCCGTGACCGCGGACGGGACGGTCGCCGCGGCCGTCGCCGGACGGCGGCACACCGTGCTGACGACGGGCCGGCGGGGCCACGTCCCTCGCGAGGTGCTGCGTACGCCCCGGCCGTGCCGGCTGGCCGGCGTCAGCCCGGACGGCGAACTGATCGCCCTGGCCTCGTCCGCCGACGACGCGGTGGCCGTCTCGGTCGTCACACGCGATGGCCGGACCGTCGCCGATCTGCCCGGCCCCGGACTGTGGTGCCAGGGCTTCCCGTCCTCGCCCGGTAACCCCGAGCTGCTCCTGGTGCGGGACCTCGGAGACGCTTACGCCCTGGCCACGTGGACGGCGCGGCACGGTCTTCGCACCCACCACTGGTGCACCTTCGACACCGAGATCAGCGCCTGCTGGTACCCGGAGGGCCGCGAGGTGCTGGTACGCCAGGACCGCCACGGCCGCTCCCTGCTGCACCGCGTCGTCCTCGGATCCAGGCACCGCGGCCTCGTACCGACGCCCTCCGGCACCCTGCTGGACGCGGCCCCGCGGGCCACCGGAGCGGTCGACTACCTGTGGACCGCGACCGCCCACCGGCCGGTCCTGCGGGCCACGGACGGCATCGCCCTGCCACCGGCGGGGCCCCAGGTCGTCGTCCCCGGCCGGCACACCGACCGCTGGACGCCCACGGCGTCGGGACGCGTGCACAGCCTGCTGAGCCTGCCCGGGCCGGCCGGCGGCACGCCGCCGCCGGCCGTCTTCCTGGTCCACGGCGGTCCGGCCGACCACGACCGGGACGCCTACGACGGCACGGTGCACTCCCTGGTGGCCTCGGGGTACGCGGTCGTCCGCGTCAACTACCGCGGCTCCACCGGGTACGGGCCGCGCTGGCGGCGCGCCTTCCCGGCCGGAGTGGGGCACACCCAGGTGGAGGACCTGGACGCGGTCCGGGCCGATCTCGTCTCCCGCGGGCTGATCGCCGGCGACGCCGTCGCGCTGTGGGGGGTGTCCTGGGGCGCCTACCTGGTGCTGCTCGCCCTCGGCAGCCGTCCCGGGCGGTGGCAGGCCGGCGTGGCCGTCAAACCGGTCGCCGACTGGGCCGCGGCGCACCGGGCGACCACACCGGCGCTACGGGCCCTGGACGTCCGGATGTTCGGCGGCACCCCGGACGAGGTGCCCGAGCGCTATGCCGGCAGCTCGCCCCTGACCTACGCGTCCTCGGTCACGGCGCCGCTGCTCGTCGTCGGCGCCGACCGCGACACCAAGTGCCCGCCCGGGCAGATCCGCGCCTATCTCCGGGCGCTGACCGCCGCGGGCGTACCCCACGAGGCCATGTGGCTCGACACCGGCCACGACGGCTACGACGGCGCGGCGCACGTCGCCGTGCTGCGCCGCGCGCTGTCCTTCCTGCGCGCGCGGCTGCCGCGACCGGCGCCCCGCGCCCCCGGACGTCCTCCGGCACCGGCCGGAGGGCCCCGGCCCCGCTGAGGACACAGCGGGACCGGGTGTGCACAGCACCACGCCACTCACAGAAGGAGAAGCACCGTGCAGAAGGACATCATCCACAACGACCCGCTCGCGGGCGACGAGCAGAACCGCAGGCCCGGCATCGGCATCACCATCACCGTCCCGTTCCGCAACGCCGACGAGGGCGACGACAACGAGGAGTGACCCACCGTCCGGCCGGTCCGCGTACGTGCGGGCCGGCCGGGCTCGCCTCCCTCCCGGCCGTCATCCCGCGCCCTCATCCAAGGAGCCGTCCGTGCGCGTTCTCCTCCTCAACATGCCGTGGTCGCCCATCGACCTGCCCTCCCTGGCCCTGGGCATCCTCAATCGCAGTGTCGACGAGCGCGTCGCGGGCGCGACCTGCGAGGTGCTGCACGCCAATCTGGAGTTCACCGACTGGATCACCCGGCGCACCGAGTTCACCGCGGAGGACTACGAGTACTACGCGCTGTCCTCCTACTTCCTCGGCTGCGGCGACTGGGTGTTCTCCAGCGCCCTGTACGACGACCCCGCCTGGAAGGACGCCGAGTTCACCGCGGCGATGGATGGCAGGCTGCGCTCCTCGCGGATGCGGATGACCCGGGAACTGCACGCGGTCGTGCCGGAGTTCGTGGAGGAGATCGCGCGGCGGGTGGCCGAACTCGCCCCCGACGTGGTGGGCCTGACCTCCACCTTCCAGCAGAACACCGCCGCGCTGGCCGCGGCCCGGCACATCAAGCGGCTCGCTCCGCGGACCGTGACGGTCATGGGCGGCGCCAACTGCGACGCCGAACAGGGTGCTGCCGTGCACCGGAACTTCCCCTTCGTCGACTTCGTGGTGCGCGGTGAGGGCGAGGACGCCTTCCCGCGGCTGCTGGAGGCGCTGCGCGACGGCGCGGGCGACGGCGCGACGGCCGGGATCCCGGGGCTGTGCCATCGCGAGGACGGCGCCTCGGTCGCCAACCCGATGCCCACCGGCCCGCTGCCACCGGCGGCGATCCTTCCGCCCGACTACAGCGGCTACTTCGAGCGCCTCGCCGCCTCCGTGGCGCGCAACTGGGTGGAGCCGAAGCTGGTGGTCGAGGGCGCCCGCGGCTGCTGGTGGGGCGAGAAGCACCACTGCACCTTCTGCGGTCTGAACGGCTCGTTCATGCAGTTCCGCAGCAAGAGCCCCGACACCTTCTACCGGGAGATCATGGACCTGGCCGAGCGGCACCGCGTCCTCGACATGTACGTCGTCGACAACATCCTCGACATGCGGTACCTGACCAGCGTGCTGCCCCGGATCATCGACAGCGGTTACGACCTGCGCATGCACATCGAGATCAAGGCGAACATGCGCCGCCCGCAGCTGCAGGTCCTCGCCGACGCCGGGCTCATCTACGTCCAGCCCGGCATCGAGAGCCTCAACAGCAGAGTGCTCGACCTCATGGACAAGGGGGTCAGCGGCTGCCAGAACGTCCGGATGCTCCGGGACGCGGCCGAGACGGGCCTGTCGGTGTCCTGGAACTACCTGCACGGCTTCCCCGGGGAGACGGCCGAGGACTACGACCCCGTCATCCGGCAGCTGCCCGCGCTCGAGCATCTGGACCCGCCGGTCGACCTGTCCGCCAGGATCGCCATCGAACGCTTCAGCCCCTACTTCAACCGGCCCGAGCTGGGCTTCACCGGGCTGCGCCCGGAGGAGCACTACCTCTTCACCTACGACCTGCCGGAAGAGGAACTGCACGGCCTGGCCTACGTCTTCCAGGCACCCGAACGCGGCATCGGCGAGGACACGGTGAGCGGGCTGAACGACGGCATCGCCGCGTGGAAGAAGCACCACACCGACTCCCGGCTCACCCACACCGACCTCGGTGACGAGATCGTCCTGGTCAGCCGGCGGCGCTCGTTCGAGTGGCGGACGCTTCGCCTCACCGACCCGTTCGGCGTCGCGCTCTTCCGGCTCCTGGACCAACCGCACTCCCCCGCCGCCCTGCACCGCAAGGCCACGGCGGACCCCGCGCACGCCGGCCGGACCCCGGAGCAGGTGCAGGCGCTCCTGGACGAATGGACGGCCCTGGGGGTGACCTTCACCGACGCCGGCCAGTACGTGCACATCGCGCCCGCGTCGGTCAACCAGGACCTGCTGCGCCTCGACTACATGAACCACCTGTACGCCCGTCCCGCCTCCGAACCGGCGGCGGGTTCCGTCACGACGGGCCGCCCCGCTCCGGCTCCCGCGCTGCCCTGAACCCCGCCGAGGGCCGGCGCCGCTCCCGCGTCCGGGCTTGCTCCCCGTCAGGTCTCACCGCCCGCACGCCGCCGCACACCTGGCGGCCAGTCCCAAGGAGCCACGCCATGCCAGCCAGTCCACCGCCCCCGGCCGTCCTGGCCTGGCGCGACCACGACCCCCTCGCCCGGACGCTGACGGGCATGTCCCTGGGCCGCATCCCGCTCGCCCCGGAACCCGGCGCCGCCGAACGGCTGTGGGGCATGGGCGCGCGCCGGGCCGAACTCGACCGCCCGGTGGACCTCGCCACGCCCGGCCGGGCCGCCGCCCGGGCCGCGGTCGACCGGCTCTGCCTGGTCCGCGACCTCACGGCGCGGGCCGTCCAGGTCGACTGGGACCTGCGCCTGCCGGCGGACCGGGCCGAACAGACGTGGAAGGTCCTGTCACACCTGCAGCCGCCCCGAACCGTCACCGGCCCCGCAGAGGCCGAAGCCGCCCTGCGGGCCTGGCGGACCCGGCACTACCTGTGCAAACTCGTATGGCGTCAGGGGCCGGGGTTCCTGCAGATCCGCGACCGGCGCTGGGGCGACCTGCGCCGCTTCACCGCCGACGACCCCCGTTACCCGGCAGCCGTCGCCCGGCTCGACCGGGGCGCCCACCTCACCGAGGTCGCGGGCGACATAGTGGAGGAACTGACAGCCGAGCACCTGGTCCTGCGAGCGGACGACCTCGTCTGGTGGCTGCCGTACCGCGTGGCCCGATGGCTGCAGGAGGCCATGGCCGTCTAGGGCGGGCACGGGCCGTCCAGGGGCATGGGCCGTCCAGGGAGGGCACGGTGGTCGACGGCGGGCACGGTGGTCGACCGCGGAGACGGTCGTCGACGGCGGGCACGGTGGGCCGGGCATGTCGGATGCACGGCCGCGGCGGCGTGTCACCCCGGTGTTCAGGACGTTCCGCTCCTGTCGACCGCCATGTCGACGACGGCACCGCCCTCGTGCCATCCGGCCCGTCGGTCCGGACGGCACCGCCATCGTGCCGTCCGGACCGACGGTCCGGAACCGGGCCCGGTCGTCTCGCCCTCCCGTGTGGACCGGTGCGCCGGGGGACGGCGGGCGTGTCAGGTCGTCACGTGCCGGTGGATCCAGTCGGCGGCCGTGCGGCGGAAGAGGCGGCGGTTGTCCGCGCGCCGGAACTCGTGGCCCTCCTCGCGCAGCAGCAGGAGTTCGGCGTCCAGTCCGCGCTCCCGCGCCGCCCTGACGAACTGCTCCGACTCCCCCACGGGCACGTTGGTGTCGTGCTCGCCGTGCACGGCGAGGACGGGGACGCGCAGCGCGTCGACGCGGCTCATCGGCGACAGTGCCCGCAGCAGCTCGCGGTCGCGTTCCGGGTGGCCGTACTTGTGGGCCGCGGATTCGGCGATCCACGGCTCGGTGCCGGCGAAGAACGTGTTCAGGTCCGACATCCCGCACACCGCCACCCCGGTGCGGAACAGCTCCGGATGCCAGACGAGCGAGGCCATCGTCAGATACCCGCCGTACGACCGTCCCATCACGGCGAGCCGGCGCGGGTCGGCCAGTCCCGCGACGATCACGTGGGCGGCGCACGCGGCGACGTCTTCGAGCGCGGCGAAACGTCCTTCGCCGAGGTCCGCGTCGACGAAGGAGCGGCCGTATCCCGACGAGCCGCGGATGTCGGGCGCGAAGACGTCCACGCCCCGGCCGAGCAGCTCGTGGTACAGCGGCTGCAGCACCGGGCGTTCCTGCTCCTCGGGACCGCCGTGCAGGTGCAGGACGCAGGGCGCCGGCTCCTCCGGGGAACGGCCCGGCGCCCGGTAGTACCAGCCGCCGAGTTCCAGCCCGTCCCGCGCGACGGGGCGCAGGGGGAAGGGGCGCACGGGCGGGCGGCCGCCGGGAACGGTGTCCTCGTCGCGCGCGGACCAGGGCATGCGCAGCGGCACGCCCTGGTGCAGCCACCACACCCCCGGCCGGCGCCGGGACCCCGCCAGCGCCACCACCGGGCCGTCGGCCGCCGGGGTGGGTGCCACCCGGGTGACCACCTCGTGGGGCAGCGCGAGGGCGTGGGACGGGCCCGCGGCCGCCGGCTCGGCGGGGTCCGCTCCGTCTGCGTCCGGTGCGGCCGCGCTCAGCGTGGTGACTTCCAGCTCGCTGACTCCGCGCACGTTCCACGACAGCACTGCGCTGCGCCCCGCCCGGCCGAGGGCCAGCAGTTCCAGGTCGCAGCCCGGGCGGGCGGCGGCCACCCGCCGGTCTGTCCACTGTCCCTGCGGGCCGAGCCGGACCGCGACCAGTGCGGCGAACTCCCGTCCGGCGTCGCTGCGCAGCCACAGGGTACGGCCGTCGGGCGAGAAACCGCCGATCCAGGGATCCCCGTCGGCGACGCGCAGGGAGCCGGTGACGGCGCCGTCCCGCAGGCGTACGACGAGTGCCTCGCGGCCTCCGCGCGGTCCCCGGCGCAGCAGGGCGAGCCCGCCGTCCCGGCTGAGGGCGCACACGCGCAGGCTCGGCGCCCCGGCTTCGCTCGCGAGCAGCACCGGCGCGGTGGCGCCCTCGGGGTCGACGAGGTAGGCCGCCAGGGTGCGCCGGCCGGGCTCTCCTGAGGGCCCGGTGTCCGTCCCGCCCGTCACCGTCCTCACCGGCTCGTGGTGGGAGGGGAAGGTGAGTTGGGGTCCTCCCAGGAGGGTCGCCCGGCCGTCGCGGCCGGCCCAGTCGCCCGGGTGGGCGGGTACCGCCGGGTCCGTCGTCGCGGCCGGTCCTCCGGGTTGGGTGAGCGTGAGGCCCGCGGGTGCGGGTGCGGTGACGGTCACCGCGACGGCGGCGCCGTCCGGGGACCAGCAGCCGAGGTGGGCGGAGGCACCCGGTTCGCCGCCGGCCAGCAGGCGCCGGCCGGTGCCGTCGGGGCGCACGCACAGGACGCGGGTGAGCTCGCCGCCCCCGGGGGCGGTGGTGTAGGCGACCCACCGGCCGTCGGGGGACCACGAGACCTCGATCACCGGGTCCGGGCCGGCGTCCAGCAGGTGCGCCCGGTCGCCGTCGACGGGACCGGCCCACAGCTGCGGTACGCCGGTGCGGTCGCAGATGAAGGCGACGTGCCGGCCGTCGGGGTCCACCGAGGGATACCAGCAGCCGTGGGCGCTCAGCGGCTGCGCCACGTCGAGCGGGGCGGAGGTGTCGGGCAGGAGCACGGGCTCGGGCGCCGGCCGGGCACCGGCCACCGCGAATCCGACGGTGGCCGCCGCGAGTGCTCCCGCCGAAGCCGCCCCGGTCGCCGCGCGGCCTTCCCGCGACGCCGCCTCCGTCGCCACGGGACCTCCCACCGGTGCCGGACCTCCCGCGGGCGCTCCCGCCGCAGCCGCCCCGGTCGCCGCGCGGCCTTCCCGCGACGCCGCCTCCGTCGCCGCGGGACCTCCCACCGGTGCCGGACCTCCCGCCGACTCCCCCGCTGCCGTGGCACGTTCGCCGGTGGCGCCCTCACGTCGTCCGGGATCCGGCGGGCGGGCGGCCGGGGTCGCGCCGGGGGGCGCAGTCGCGCGTCCACCGGCGTCCGGCGCCGGGCCGGTCAGTGGATGCCGTGCGTCTGCAGCCATGTCTCCAGCAGCGCTACCTGCCACAGTGTGTTCGCTCCTCGCCGGGTGCGGTGCGCGTTGGGTGCCGCGAGCAGTCCGGCGACGTACTCCTGGCGGAACACGCCGCGCTTCCTGGCCTCCGGGGCGGTGAGCGCCTCACGGACCCGCTGCAGCACCGGGCCTGCCATGTGCTTGATCGCCGGGACCGGGAAGTAGCCCTTGGGCCGGTCGACGACCTCCCGCGGGAGGACCTTGCGTCCCGCGGCCTTCAGTACGCCCTTCCCGCCGTCGGCGAGCTTCAGCTCGGGCGGGCAGGCGGCGGCCAGCTCGACCAGTTCGTGGTCGAGGAAGGGCACCCGGGCCTCCAGGCCCCAGTCCATGGTCATGTTGTCCACGCGTTTGACGGGATCGTCGACCATCATCACGTGCGTGTCCAGCCGGAGATCGGCGTCCAGCGCCGTGTCCGCGCCCTCGGCCGCCATGTGGGCGCGGACGAACTCCGCGGACGTGTCCCGCTCGGTCAGGAAGGCGGGCTCGAGGATGCGGGAGAGCTCCGCGTGGGACCGGTCGAAGTAGGTGTCGATGTACGCGTCCGCGGCCCGCTGCCGGGACACGTCCGCCATGGCCGGGTACCAGTGGTAGCCCGCGAACACCTCGTCCGCCCCCTGGCCGCTCTGGACGACCTTGACCTCCTTGGCGACCTGCTCGGACAGCAGGTGGAAGGCCACCACGTCGTGGCTCATCATGGGCTCGCTCATGGCGCCCACGGCCGCCTCCAGCGCCCCCGACACCCGGTCGGAGGGCACCATCAGCTGGTGGTGGCGGGTGTCGAAGTGCCGTGCGACGAGGTCGGAGTAGTGGAACTCGTCCCCCTCCTCGCCGCCCTCCGACTCGAACCCGACGCTGAAGGTCGCGAGGTCGTGCTGTCCTTCGTCGGCCAGCAGGGCGACGATGAGGCTGGAGTCGAGACCGCCGGACAGCAGCACGCCCACGGGCACGTCGGCCACCATGCGACGGCGCACGGCGGTGCGCAGCGCGTCCAGCACGGCGTCGGTCCAGTCCTGCGGGCTCAGGCCCGCGTGTTCCGGGCGGCGCGTGTAGGCGGGCTGCCAGTAGCGGTGGTCGCTGTGGGTCCCGTCCGGTTCGACCACGCGCACGGTGGCCGGGGGGAGCTTGGCCACGCCGCGCAGCACGGTGTGCGGCGCGGCCACGGTCGCGTGCCAGCTGAAGTACTGGTGCAGCGCCACCGGGTCGAGGGAGGTGTCGACGTCGCCGCCGGCCAGCAGGGCGGGCAGCGTGGAGGCGAACCGCAGCCGGCCGGCGGTTCGGGCCAGGTAGAGCGGCTTGATGCCGAGCCGGTCGCGGGCCAGCACCAGGCGTCCGGTGTCCAGTTCGACGATCGCGAAGGCGAACATGCCGTAGAAGCGCTCCACACAGTCGGCGCCCCACTGCCGGTAGGCCCTGAGGACCACCTCGGTGTCGGAGTCGGAGAAGAACTCGTGGCCCAGCGCACGGAGTTCGTCACGCAGCTCGCGGTAGTTGTACACGCAGCCGTTGAAGACGCCGGCGGTCTTCGTGTGGGGATCGGCCATGGGCTGGGCGCCGGTGTCCGACAGGCCGATGATCTTCAGGCGCCGGTGGCCGAGCGCGACCGGCCCCTGTGACCACAGCCCGCGGCCGTCGGGGCCGCGCGGCGCGAGCCGGTCGGTCATCCGTTCCACCGCGGCGACGTCCGGCCGCTCGCCGTCGAACCGTATCTCTCCGCTCAGTCCGCACATCAGAGGATGCCCCTCCCCTGGACCCCGGGCCGAACGGTGCGGCCCGCACGGCACGTACGGCGGTGCCGGCCGCCGTACGGTGCCGCCCTCCCGGGCTGTCCCGGGAGCGGACGGTCGGGGGCCGGAAGATCCTGTGTCGCGTGCATGGGTGTGTGACTCTCCTTGGTCGGGCAACGGTCGCCGGCCGGACGGAGCACGAGGCCCCGCTCGTTCCACGGCCGTCGGCAGGGTGGGCGGATCACGGGCGCGGCATCGGCGCGGAGGGCGTTCCGGTGTACGGGTGACTGCCGAGGGGGTCCGGCCGGAGGGCGGTGCGCCGGGCGCCGGCCGACGGGCGCCGTGCCGCGCCTTCGCCGCGGGTCTCGGCCGTCATCAGGTCGATGCCGGCGAGGACATCCCCGGCCTGGACGGCCCGGCGCAGCCGGTGCGCCGCGCTGCCCGCGAGCAGCGCCTCCTCGAGCAGTGAGTGCACGGTCTCCCAGTCCCCGGCCGCCTCGAGCGCCGGACGCAGCCGGGCCAGCATCCCGGTCAGCACGACGGGGGCGGGTGCCGGGCTGCGCGTCACGGGGTCGACCAGCGCGCCCTCGAGGCCCGACCGGGCCGCCCGCCAGGTGGCCGCCCGCAGCCAGTCGTGGCGGCCGTCGCACAACGGGCCGTCCGTGCGGGACAGGCGTTCGCAGGCGTCGCGCACCAGGGCGCGGAAGAGGCCGGCGACCAGCACCACGGTCTCCGCGCGCGGACAGGCGTCACAGATCCGCAGCTCCAGGGTGCGCTGGTGGGCCGAGGGCCGGACATCGTGGTAGATCATGCCGGCGTCGCTGATGACGCCGGTGCGGATCAGTTCCGCGAGTGCCCGGTCGTAGTCGGCGGCGTCCCGGTGGCAGCCGGCCGGTCCCGCGGTGGGCCACCGCTGCCACAGCATGGTGCGCCAGCTGGCGTAGCCCGTGTCCGAGCCCAGCCAGAACGGCGAGCTGGCCGAGAGGGCGAGCAGCGGCGGCAGCCAGGGCGAGACCAGGCACATCGCGCGGACGGCGGTGTCCCGGTCGGGCGCGTCGACGTGGATCTGCGCGCTGCAGATGAGCTGTTCGTCGGCGACGAGCCGGTAGTCGTCGGCCATGCGCTGGTAGCGGGGGTCGGCGGTGACGTCGTGACGTGCGACGCCGGCCAGCGGAACCGTGCCGGCGGCCGCGACCGCGAGGCCGAGGGCGGCCGCGGCGGCGTCGAGACGGCGCCGGGCCGAGGTCAGGTCCGCCCACAGGCCGTCGAGCGAGTCGTGCACGGCGCTGTTGTTCTCCACCACCGACCGCTGCAGTTCGCCGGTGAAGCCGGGTCTCTCGATGCGGCCGAGCAACTCGCCGGCGCGTGGTACGAGGTGGCCGCTCTCCACGTCCAGCACGTGAAACTCTTCTTCTGCTCCGAGGCGCGCTGTCATGGGTTTCTCCCCTGCGAGTAGTCCACAGCCGCCCGATACGCCGAGTTGTCGGCGGCCTGGGCGGTTGACACGCTCCGAGTTCCCCTGATCAGCCACCGACACGCCCCATAGCTCGCATATGGTGACAAAGTCTGATCAAATGAGACGAGCGCGACTCGCATGAGCGGGGTGCCGGCCGTCCCGTGTGCCGGCACCCCTGTCATCGCTTCAGCCGTTGCGGCGCCGGAACGCGAGCCAGGTCAGGACGGCCACACCGCCCGCCGCCAGCAGCAGGGTGCGGTTGTCGCGGGCCGCCCGTGCGCCCTGGAGCGTCCTGGCGCGCACCGGCTCGGGCGCGTTCTCCTCCCAGAGCCTGCCGACCCGGGCGGCCTCCTCACCGGCCCGCTCGGCGCCTCGGGCGGCCTTGTCCTTGACCGGTTCCGGCAGCTTGTCCTGTGCCTGGTGGACGACCTCGGCGGCCTTGGCCTTCAGTTCGCCCGCCTTGACCGCGGCCCGTTCCCGCAGCTCCCCGGTCTTGGCCACGGCCTGTTCCTTGACGTCCGCGGCCTTCTCCTGCGCGCGGGTCATGACGTCGGCCTTGGCCGCGAGGGCCTCGACGGTCTCGCCGAGTTCGTGGCGGGTCTGCTCGATCTGCTCGCGCAGTTCCTGCGGGTCGGCGGCGGTGGGCTCGTCGTGGGGCGGCTGGGTCATCGGTGTGCACTCTCCTTGATCTCGGCCATGTCGGCCTTCACGTTCTCGATCGTCTGCTGGGGCGTGGGCGGCGCGGCCCGGGCGACCTCCTTCTTCCCGGTCAGCGCCATCACCGCGGCGATCACACCCAGTACCGCGGCCACGATGAGGGCCGCGGCCCACACCGGCAGCGGTACCGCCAGGCCGGCGATCGCGGCGGCCACCAGGGCCTGCAGCATCAGGAACCCGACGACGCCGGCGCCGCCGAACATCCCGCCGCCCTTGCCGTAGCGCTTTCCCTTCTCCTTCATCTCCGCCTGCGCCAGGTGCAGTTCCGCGCGCACCAGCTCCGTCAGTTGCTGCGAAGCGCGGTGGACCAGCTCTCCCACCGGTTCCGTGCCCGGCGCCTGCCGATCGGACGCGTTGTGCGGCTGGGTACTCGACACGGCGATCACCTCCCGTCAGTCGCTGTCATGGGGACGAAAGCGCCGCGGCGTCGTCCCGTGTGGGCGCGGGTACCCCGAAGGACCGGGTTCAGGACGTGCGGTTTCGCCGGCCGGGCGGACACCGCGGGCGCCGCCGGCCCCACCCCTCGGCCCCACGTCTTCGAACGACCGGCTGCGCACCGGCAGTCGACGGCGTCCCCCGCCCCGTTCCGCGGCGGCCCGGTCGCCGTCCGGAGGCGTGTCGGGTCCGCCCTGCGGGCAGCCGGAAGCACAAGGGCAGGCCGTCACGACGACGGTGACGGCCAGGAGGAGGTCGGCAATGGTGTGGTGGGCTTGGGTGGTCTTCCTCATCGCGGTGGTGGGACTGCTGGGGGCGGTGACGCTGGCGGTTCAGGCCAAGCGGCGTGCCGGAACGGTGATCGCGGTGCGCGGCGGCCGCCGGTCCGGCCGGGGAGGCCGGCCGTGACGGGGCTGATGCTCGCTTCCGAGCTGCACAAGCGAGTGGTCGTGACCCTGGGCGGCGAGGCGGTGGCGCAGATCAAGGACACCGTCTTCGACGCGGGGGCCGGGCGGGTCACCGGCTTCACGCTCAGCGGGCGGGGCCTGCTGGCCGGGCCGCTGCGGCGGAGTCTGCCGTTCTCCGGGGTGCATGCCGTCGGGCCCGCGGCCGTGATGATCCCGAGCGAGGCGGTCTTCGAGGACCGGGGCGCGGTCGTCGGGAAGGGCGAGGCAGGGCACGGCCGGGTGATCGGTGTGCCCGTGGTCACCGATCAGGGCAACGAGATGGGCACGGTGCGTGACGTGGTGATCGAGGCCGGTACGAGCGGACGGGTGATCGGCTTCGAGATCGACGCCCACGAGAACGCGGAACAGCCCCGGCGCAAGGTGTTCATCCCCCGTGGGACGACCATGGCCGTCTCCGGACAGGCCGTGGTCGTTCCTGCGCGGGCGAGCCACTTCGTCGCCGAGGACCTGCCCACCTTCGGCGCCCAGGTCGAAGCGTTCCGCGCGGAGGCCGGCCGGACCGGCGCGGGCACCCCCGCACCCGATGAGGAGGGCCTCACACGATGATGTTCACGCAAGCCCGGGGCCTTCCGGTGATCACCGCCGACGAAGCGGCGACGCTGGGCACCGTCAAGGACCTGACGATCGACCCCCATACGCGGAGCATCGCCGGACTGCGTCTGTCCGGAGCACCGAAGGACGCCGCGGTCGTCGCCTGGAGCGCGGTGGAGGCCGTGGGGCAGGACGCCGTGATCGTACGCTCCCGCGGCGCCGCCGGGGCCGGGGACGAGGGGGCCCCCGAGCACCATGACCCCCTCGGGGCCCGCGTGCTGACCGAGTACGGCGTCGAGCACGGCACCGTCAAGGACGTCTCCTTCGATCCCGCTTCGGGAGCGATCCTCACCGTGTACACGGCCCTCGGCGACATCGCGGGAGACCGCCTCATCGGCCTCGGCTCCCACGCCATGGTCGTGCATGCGGCCCCTGTCTGAGCCGTGGGGCCGGAGCGCCGGTGCGTGCGTCACGGTGCCGTCCGCCAGGCGTTCGCCCGCTGCCCGTGGGCGCCGGTGTCCCAGTCCAGGCGGAGGATGGCGAGGTCGTCGGTGTGCCGGTCGGCGTTGAGCTGCCGGGTCCTGGCGATGAGCTGGTCGAGGTGGCTGCCCGGGTCCTGGGTGCGGATGGTGCCGATCAGGTGCAGCAGGCCGGTCACGCCGAGGCGGTCGCCGTCGTGGCCCGTGTAGCCCTCGATGAGTCCGTCGGTGTACGCGACGAGGGCGCCGCGGCGGGGCAGGCTGAGCGTCGTGGCCGGCCACTTGCCCAGTCCGGGCAGGATGCCGAGGGCCACTCCGTGGGTCGCCGCGACCTCCTGCGGACCGTCCGGGGTCAGCAGCAGGGGACCGTGGTGGCCGGCCAGGTGCAGGGTGAGGGTGGCCGCCTTGGGGTCGAGCGTGATGAGCGAGCAGGTGGTGAACAGGTCACTGCCGGTGCGTTCGGCGATGTGTATCCGTTCCAGCAGGTGCAGCAGCTCCTGGTCGCGGTGGCCGCCGAGGGTCAGGGACCGCCAGGCGATACGCAGGCAGACGCCGAGGGCGGCCGCGTCCGGTCCGTGGCCGCTGACGTCTCCGATGACCGCGTGCACCTGGCCGTCGTCGGTCTGCACCACGTCGAGGAAGTCGCCGCCGAGGAGCGCCTGGGCGCGCCCGGGGAAGTAGCGGCTGGAGGCGGTGACCGTGGTGGACGACAGTATGGGGTCCGGCAGCAGTCCACGTTCGAGGCGGGCGTTCTCCTCGGCGCGCAGCCGGCCCACCTGCAGCGCCGCGTTGGCCCGTTCGGCCTGCTTGCGCTGGACGGCGTAGCGGACGGCACGCTGGATCAGGTCGGGTTCGACCTTGCCCTTGATCAGGTAGTCCTGGGCACCCGCGGCGAGGGCTTCCACGCCGGCTCTCGGCTCCTGCAGGCCGGTCAGCACGATGATGGCGGCGTGGGTCCGCGTCTGGATGGCCTGGACCGTCTCGACCCCGGAGATGTCCGGCAGGTGCAGGTCCAGCAGGACGCAGTCGGCGTGGTCCTCGGCGAGCATCGCCCGTGCGTCGGCGGCCGTCCGGCAGCGGGCGAGGGTGTGCGGCAGATCGGTGTCGGCGAGCAGTTCCTCGACCAGCAGGGCGTCCCCGTCGTCGTCCTCCACCAGCAGGATGCGGTAGTGCTCGGCGCCGCCCGTCGTCTGGTCCGTCACGGCTGCAGCTCTCTGCCCGCCGCATCCGCTGCGCCCGCGGCGTCAGAGGTACCGGCTCCGTCAGAGGTACCGGCTCCGTCAGAGGCGTCGGCGCCGTCAGAGGCGTCGGCCGACACGGGCAGGGTGAACAGGACGCGGGTGCCCGGCCGGTGGTCGGGGTCGATGCCGATCGTGCCTCCGTGGAACTCCACGACCTTCTTGCACATGGCCAGGCCGATGCCCGTACCCGGATAGGCGTCCTTGGTGTGCAGCCGCTGGAAGATGATGAAGACCTTCTCCTGGAACTCCGGTTCGATGCCTATGCCGTTGTCGCTGACCGCGAACCGCCACACCCCGTCGTCCGGTGCGGCACTGATGTGGATGCGCGGCGGACGGTCCGGACTGCGGAACTTGAGGGAGTTCGACAGCAGGTTCTGCCACAGCATGCCCAGTTGAGTGCTGTCCCCGACCACGGTCGGCAGCGTGTCGCGGGTGATCTCGGCGCCGCTCTCCTCGATGGCGACGCTCAGGGTGTCCAGGGTCCGGTCCAGCACGTCTTCGAGGTTCACGGTGTCGTGGTCGGCGTGTACGCGGCCCACGCGGGAGAAGGCCAGCAGGTCGTTGATGAGCACCTGCATGCGGTTGGCGCCGTCGACGGCGAAGGCGATGTACTGGTCGGCCCGTTCGTCCAGCCGGCCGCCGTAGCGCCGCTGGAGCAGCTGGGTGAAGCTGGACACCTTGCGCAGGGGCTCCTGCAGGTCGTGGGAGGCGACGTAGGCGAACTGCTCCAGCTCCGTGTTGGAGCGTCTGAGGTCGGCCGCCTGTTCGTCGAGCAGCGCGCGGGACTCCTCGCTGACCTGCAGTTCCGCCACCAGCCGCCGGCGCATCGCGTCGACGTCGGCGCCCAGCTGCCGCAGGTCGGCGGGGCCCGCGACGACGACGGAGCGGTCGAAACGGCCGCGCGCCACCTCACGGGCGGCCGAGCTCAGCTGGCTCAGCGGGTCGGTGATACCCCGCCGCAGGCCCTCGAAGACGAGGAAGGAGATCAGGACGATCAGGGCGGCGATGACGCCGAACGTCCAGTTGCGCAGGGTGATGGCGGCGCGCAGATCCCGGGCGGCAGCCGTCCGTTCGTCCTCGAGATGACGCTGTTGCCGGGCCAGCGCACGGCGCAGCGAGTCGAAGGACGTCTTCCCCTCCGCCGCCCGTGCGGCGGCGATCCGGACGGCCTCGGTGGAGGACGCCGAGGAGACGGGGCGCGCGATCCGCTCCGTCCAGCCGCGGGCCAGCCTGTCCACTTCGGCGAGGTCGGAGCCTGCCCTCGCGTCGCTCCGCAGCAGCGGCCGGAGGGCGCGCACGGCACTCTGCTCGGCCGTGACGCCCTGGGAGTAGGGCTGGAGGAAGTCGCGGCGGCCGGAGAGGCCGTAGCCGCGGATCCCGGTCTCCTGGTCGATCAGGGCCCGCTCCAGGCGGATGGCGTCGATGAGGGCCGGGGAGCGCCTGTCGACCAGTTCGGTCGTGATCTGCGACGTGCGCCACATCGCCCAGCCGCCCAGCGCTCCGAGCACTGCCAGCGCCACCAGCGCGCCGGTGACGCCGACGCGCAGCCAGCGGCGAGTGGTCCAGCGGGCGAACGCACCCTGGTCGACGGACGGCTTCCTGGTCATGGCGGTGTGTCGGCTCCTCAGGTGATCGCAGGCCGCGTCCGGGCGCGTGGCCGTCGATCAACTCTACCGCTGTTCGACAACAGCTGTTGTCGAATCGTCGATCGGCCCCCTATGGTGGGCCCATGTCCGGCCGCCCTTTCGCCCCCCGCCTGCCCGGCACGGAGCTGGCTGCCCTCGTGACGGAGGCGGTCGACGAACTCACCCGGCGCCTCGCGCAGGACGTCGCCGCGCCGGCCGACTCGCACAACGCGTTGACGGATGCCCGCCAAAGGGCACTCGTACACCTGCATGTCCTCGGCTCGGTCAGAAAGGCCATCCGGCACCTGGAGGACGAGGCCGCCCGCGCGGCCGCCGCGAACGGCGCGACCTACCCCGAGATCGGACAGGCGAGCAACATGAGCCGGCAAGGCGCGCGACGGCGCTGGCCCGGCCTCGTCACCGGCCGCACGACCCATCCGACCACCCGACCCACCCCCCGGAGTTCGTAACCCATGGCTGCCGCCACCACCCGCCCGTACGACGTGCTGCTGGTCGAAGACGACGTCGCCGACGCCATGCTCATCCAGGACGCCCTCACCGAGCGTGGCACCCGCAACCTCACCCAGGTCTCCGACGGAGTGGCAGCCCTGGAGTATCTGCGCGACCCGCACAAACCGCGGCCCGACCTGATCGTGCTCGACCTCAACATGCCGCGCATGAACGGCCGTGAATTCCTCGCCGTGGTGAAGGAGGACGCCGATCTGCGCACCATCCCGGTGGTCGTCCTGACCACCTCCGCCGCACCGGACGACGTGACCGGCGCCTACCACCACCACGCCAACGCGTATGTGACGAAACCCGTCAATCTGGAAGATTTCGAAGAAGCGGTGCGCAGCATCGACGCGTTCTACCTGGACGTGGCGGTCAAGCCACCGAAGCAGTAGGCCACGGCTCCGGGCGGGCGCCGCTTGCCCGGCGGTCTGGCGGGTACAGCGTTGGCATGAGGATGACAGCCGTCTGGTCCCGGGGTTGTTGGAAGTGATGTGTTCGTGACTCGTCTCGGCGGGGTCGGTGACGACCGGGCAAGCGGGCCGGGCGATGCCCCCGAGGCCCGCGCCCTGGAGATGGCCGACGCCGTGGAGGGTCTGGCGGACCTGTGGTCGGCCGCCGCGCAGCAGGCGAGCCTGCGGCTGTCGCCGCACCAGCTGCGGGGCCTGCGGATACTGAAGGCGCAGCCGGAGCTCAATCTCACGGGTCTGGCCGACCGCATGGACATAGGACTGCCCACGGCCAGCCGGCTGTGCGATCGGCTGGAGGCCGCGGGGCTGCTGGAGCGCTCCCCGCATCCGGACAACCGGCGAGAGGTCCGGCTGAGCCTGACGGCGCACGGCCGGCACGTCCTCGCCGAGGTCGCCTCGCACCGGACGCGGGCGCTGGCCGCCGTACTGGCCGGGATGGAGACCGGGGAACGCGCGGCACTGGGCCGGGGCCTGCGCGCCTTCCTCGAGGCGCACGAGCGCACGCCCCCGCCGCCGGACCGGTCCGGGACACGCGAGCGGTGACGCCCGGGGCCGCGGACCGGCTCGGGGCGCATGTCCGACGGGTGAAGGTCAGCGGCCGTTCCAGTCGAGACACACCACGGCGGCGTCGGACACGGGCTGCTCGCCCCCGAAGTGCTCGACCAGCCCGCCCACCACGGCGCGGGCCGTCTCGTGCGGGGTCGCGGCGCGGGTGGCACCGAGGATCTGACGCAGCACGGACTCCCCGAACACCTCGCCGGTCGCGGCGCGCGCGCCGTGCACGCCCGTGCTGACCGCGATCAGCCGGTCACCGGGCCGGACGTCGAACGTCTGCTCCGCGTACGGCGTCTCCTCGAACATCCCGAGCGGCAGCTGGGCGTCGAGTTCGATCCGTTCGGTGCGCCCGTCGCGCTGGCGGTACAGATGGGGAGAGCCCGCGTCGACGGCGCGTACCGTGCCGGTGGGCAGATCGAACTCCAGCAGCAGCGTGGAGGCGTACACCTTGCCGGCGTACTGGGCGTACAGGGCCTGGTCGGCGAGGGCCGCCTGGTCGGCCAGGCCGACGCCGGCCCGCCGGGCGTTGCGCAGCGCGCCGACGGCGAGGCTGGTCAGCAGGGAGGCATCTATGCCCTGCCCCATGCCGTCGGTGACCGTGAGGACGAGGCGGTCTGCGCTGGTGGACCAGTCGAAGTTGTCACCGCCGACGGCGTAGGCCGGTTCGAGGTGAGCGCCGATGACGTACTCCTGGCGCGCGCAGCCGCGCCCGGGCAGGAGCTGCCACTGCATCTCCGCGGCGAGGGTGAGGCGGCGGGTGCGGCGTGCCTGGAGGTACAGGTCGGTGTCCCGGTCGGCGGCGGCCAGCTCGTGCGCCAGCTCGGTGGCGAATTCACCGAGCCGCAGCACGGTGGCGGGATCCGCCACGTCGGCGCGCAGCCGGACGGAGAGCACGCCCACGCGGTCGCCGCGGACGGTCAGGGGCAGGTGCACCAGCCGGGTGTCGCGCTCGTTCAGGACCTCCACCACCGGCTTCTGGGTGATGAAGGCCGTGCCGGCCGGGCCCTCGTGGGCCGACACCGACGGCTCGGTGTGCGGCAGGTGCGACACGGGCTGCAGGACGGTGAGTCCGTAGTCGGCCATCAGCAGCGTCATGTCCTCGGCGCCCACGAGGTCGGCGAGGATGCGCCCGGCCGTGGCGACCAGCGCGTGGGGCGGAGCGGCGCGCAGCCTGCTCCCCGGGGACGGCAGTGCGTCACGGTTCTCCACGGTCTCCACCCTCTCCCCTTGCGGCCTCCACACTAGCGTGCGGCGGAACGGGGCCTGCCGCCCGGGGGCGGCGACCGCGGCCGCCGGGCGCACGCGGGCGCCGGCCCGCGGGGGCGCGGGGGCGCGGGTCAGCTCCCGGGTGCGGGCGAGACGATGACGCCCTGGCCGTCGAGGGCGTACTGCAGCGCGTCGGCGAGGCGGGCCCGTGTGACGATCGTTCCCAGGTCGATCCCGAGGCCGACGATGGTCTGGGCGATGGCGGGGCGGATGCCGGAGACGACGCACTCCGCGCCCGTCAGCCGGGTGGCTGCGGCGGTCTGCAGGATGTGGCGGGCGGCGAGGGTGTCGACCGCCGGGACGCCGGTGATGTCGAGGATGGCGTACCGCACGCGCCGGGCGACGACCGCCTCCAGCAGGTTCGCCATCACGGCCTGGCCGCGCGCGCTGTCGAGGGTGCCGATCAGCGGTACGGCCACGATGCCCTCCCACACCTCGATCACGGGGGTGGCCGTCTCCAGCAACTGCCGGCGCTGCCGCGCGGCCGGCTCGTCGCCGGTGGTGAGCGCCGCCGCCATCACCGCCAGCCGCAGGGTGCCCATCAGGAGCGCCCAGGCGAGGAGAAGGTCGTGGGTGGGCGCGGCCGGCCGGGCCGGGGCCTCGGCCCGCAGCAGTTCGGCGGCGGGTTCCCGCAGTTCGGCGACTTCGGCGGCGATCCGGGCCGGGACGGCCCCGGTGCGACCGCGGGCGGCGGCCATCCGGCCGAGCTGTTCCCTCACGGCGCCGAAGCCGGAGGCCAGGATGTCCTCGAGCCGGCCGGAACGCGCCACCTCGGCGAGGGCGTCCACCACCGATCTGCTCGCCTCGACGGCCTCGTCCCGGGAGACGGTGAACACCGTCCGGAACAGGGTGGCGTCCGCCCAGCGCTGGGCTATCTGTTCCCGGCGCCGCTCCAGGAAGGCCCCGACGTCGTGGGCCGCCTCACGGGCGGTGTCGCGCTGCGCCATCGGCGTCTTCTCCCTGTCGTGACGTCCGACGCCGTTCGGCGGCGGGTCCGCACCCCATCCTTGCCACAAGGCAACTACCCCGCGCGGGTGAACGATGCGACCGACACACGATCGCCACAACCCGCCGGGCCGGCGGGCTCAGTGGCCGGACGGCTTTCCGCGCCAGTCCAGGCACACCACGAGAGCGTCGTCGTCCGGTGTCGCCTCGCCGCGGTGGCTGGTCAGTTCGCGCAGGATGGCGCGCGGCACCTCGGCCGCCGGGAGCAGCCGGGTGGACTGGATCGCCCGGGCGAGGGCCGCGTCCCCGTAGGGCTCGCCCTTGGGCGAGGCCACGGCGTGCACGCCGTCGCTGACGAAGACGAGCCGGTCGCCGGGTTCGACCGTGAACTCCTGGGCCACGTAGTCCGTCTCCTCGAACATGCCGAGCGGCAGCTGGGCGTCGAGGGTGACGGACTCCACGACGCCGTTGCGAAGGCGCAGCATCCGCGGCGAACCCGCGTCCACCACGCTCACCCGGCCCGTGGCCAGGTCGAAGTCGAACATGAGGACGGACAGGTAGCAGCGGCCGCGGTAGTGGGCGTAGACGGCCTGATCGGCCAGGGCGGCCTGGTCGGCGATGGAGACACCGGCCCGGCGCGCGTTGCGCAGCGCGTTGAGGGCGAGGCTCGTCAGCAGGGATGCCTCTATGCCCTCGCCCATGCCGTTGGTGACGTAGAGCATCAGGTGGTCGGCGGTGGCCGACCAGTCGAAGTTGTCGCCGAAGATGCCGTAGGCGGGTTCCAGTTGCCCCGCGAGGTCGTACTCCGGGCGGGAGCACGAGCGGCCGGGCAGCAACTGCCACTGCATCTCGGCGGCCAGCGTCAGCCGGTCCTTGCGCCGCGCCTGCAGATAGAGGTCGGTGTCCCGCTCGGCGACCACCACCTCGTGCCCGAGCACATCGGCGATGTCGCGCAGCTCGTCCTCGCAACCGCGGGCGAGTTCGCCTTCGGGCAGCGTCACGGTCAGCACGCCGAGCCGGTCGCCGCGCACGCTGACCGGCAGGTGCAGCCGTACGTGGCCGTCGCGCCCGTCCTCGGCGTACGGCTGCTGCGAGCCGAAGGCGCGTCCGGCGGGACCGTTGTGCACCGACAGCGGCTGCAGCGTGTGCGGCAGCACGGAGACCGGCTGCAGCACCGTCAGGCTGTAGTCGGCCATGAACAGTTCGACGTTCGTGGCCGCGTACTGTTCGCTCAGCACGCGGCGCACGGCGTCCAGCAACTCATGGGGGGCCGCTGTACGCAGAGCGCGTTCAGCGGCGAGGAATCTGCTCACGATGGAAAGAATGCCAATCTCTCGCCGGAAATCTTCGGGCCTCGTTCAGGAGGCGAGGCTTCCTCTTCGACCGTGCCGGTCCGGGGGACATCGGTAACCGGCGGCCCTGTACCTAGTACGCTGACGGGCACCCCAGTGCCTGCGAGAGTGTGACCGTGACTGCCTTCCACCGCCGCCCGGAGCCCGAGCAAATCGCGCGTGTGACCACCACGGCCTCCGAGCTGCTGGAAGTCCTGTGGGGCCGGGCCTCCACCGCGCCGGCGTCCGCGTCCCAGCTGCGCCTGCTGCACATACTCGAGCACCAGGACGGCATCAACCTGCGGACCCTCGCGGAGTCGCTCGCGTCCACCCCGCCGTCGACCAGCCGCCTGTTCGACAGGCTGCAGGCCGCCGGCTTCGTCGAGCGCGCGACCAGCCCGGACGACCGGCGCGAGGTGCGCCTGCACCTGAGCCTCCGGGGGCGCGCGTTCCTCGCCGACCTGCGCGCACGTCGCGAGGCGGAGCTGCAGGCGGTCCTCGAACTGATGCCCGCCGCCAAGCGGGTCGCGCTCGCGGAGGGGCTGGACGCCTTCTGCGCCGCTGCGGCCACACAGATACACGACGACGCCCAGGGATCCGGCAGCCGGACGGCCTGAGCGGGCGGGCGCACCGACGCCCCGCCTTCGCGTCCGCGGTGACCAGCACACGGAACGGTCTCCGCCCACGGCAGCATTCCAGTCCCTTCCGCGTGTACGTCGACACGGCTACTTTGTTGCCTCGTGATCATAGTTGTCAAACGACAACATAGAGGTGTGGCTCGGCCCTCGCTGTCTTTTCTGATACCCGCCTTCGAGCGGATCTGTCGCGGATGTGGTCCAGGTCTCGGCCGACGGAGCGGTGCGGTCCGTCAGGTCGCCGGACCGGCCTCGGGCGGCGCGTGCACGGTGCTGAGGTCGGCGAGCCCCGAGACGGTCAGGATCGGCCGGAGCATCGACGGGGCGATCAGTTCGATACGCTCGGCATGGGCGAACAGGACGTTCAGACCGGCGCTGTCCAGGTAGTCGACGGCCGTCAGATCGACGACGACGGCGCCGGGGGCACCCTCCAGCGCCCGGGCCAGCTTCTCGCTGTTGCTGAGGTCGATCTCGCCGGCCAGGGTGAGGAGCGAGGTGCCGTCGTGCCGTGTGGCCGGCGTGATGGTGAGTGGGGTGGCCATCAGGGGATCCTCGTGTACATGTCGATGGTGGTCCCGGTGGGGGCCGGGTCGATGGTCACGTGCTCCATCAGTTCCCGCATGAGACTGATCCCCCTGCCGCGCAGGGGGTTCGCCACGGCCCGGGGTTCCTTCCAGCGTCCGCTGTCGGCGACGGTGAGCCGGACCCGTTGCGCCGAGGCTTCGGCCCGCAGCCGGACGGCGGCACCGGGAGCGTCGCGGTGGCCGTGTTCGACGGCGTTGGCGCATGCCTCCCCCGCCGCGATCAGGATGTCCATCACGGATGTCGGCGGCAGCCCGCAGGAGCCGAGCCAGCTGCGCAGGGCGCGGCGGATGGGGGCCAGCTGCCCCGACTCGGCCGGGAAGCAGATGCTGAGCGGTGCCGGGTGCCGGTACAGCAGCAGCACCACGTCGTCCTCGTAGCCGTCCGCCGGCGCCAGGCGGTCCATGAGGTGGGCGGCCAGGTCCTCCAGGACGACGTCACCGCCGGCCCGGAGGACCTCGCAGGCGCGGCCGATCCCCTTGTCCAGGCTCTGCCGCCGGCGCTCCACCAGCCCGTCGGTGTAGAGCAGGAGCGTCGACCGGACCGGTACGGCGGTGGTCGCCTCCGGCCGTGGCCGTCCCGGCCGCACGCCCAGGGGCAGCGAGCGCCCGTCCTCGAGCAACCGGGCGGTGCCGTCGGGATGGGCGAGGACACCGGGCGGGTGGCCGGCGCTCGCGTACGTCAGCTCGCCGGTGTCCGGGTCGAGGACACCGCAGAAGACGGTGGTGCAGATGGCGCCGGCGATGCCGGTGGCGAAGTGGTCGAGGGCTGTGAGGGTGCGCCCGGGGCTGGCGTCCTGCAGGAACAGCGCCCGGCAGGCGCTGCGCAGCTGCCCCATCACGGCGGCCGCCCGCAGCCCCCGGCCGACGCAGTCGCCGACGACGATCCCGATCCTGCCGTCGGGCAGCGGAATCGTGTCGTACCAGTCGCCGCCCACTTCCAGGGGCGGTGTGGCGGGTTCGTAGCGGACGGCGAAGCCGCCGGGCAGTGCGGAGGGACCGAGGATCGCCCGTTGCAGGGCGAGCGCGGTCCCGCGCTGCAGGTCGAACTGGTGGGCCCGGGTGAGGGCCTGGGCCAGGTGCCCGGCCAGCAGCGTCAGCAGCAACCGGTCCTCGTCGCCGAAGGGCCGGTGCCCGCCTGTCTCCACCCACAGCACCATCGGGCCGTCGGGATGCTCCACCACTGTTCCGGCGCCGGTCTCGTCGGCGGCGGAGGCCAGCGGCGAGCCCCGGTGCAGGTCGGTGATGGTGCTCCGGCGCCGCTCGGGCAGGTCCGGCCAGTCCACCGGGTCGGTGGCCGTGACGGAGGGCGTTCCCCCGGAGGCGAAGACGGCCGCCATGACACGGTCGGCCCGCCACACCTCCTTGAGCTGCTCCAGGGCCGCCGCGAGGGTGTCGGTCAGGCTGGTCGCCTGGGACAGCCGGGTGCCGAGGGCGGCCAGCGCGCTCTCGCGCTGGACGGCGTAGCGCTCGGCGGTCACGTCGCGGAAGGTGCCGACGATCATCCGGCGCCCGGTGTCGGGGTCGTGGGCGTGGGTGAAGGTCACCGCGACCCACAGGCGGCGCCCGTCCCTGCGGACGACCGGCACGGTACGGCTGTCGTGCCGCTCGCGCAGCAGGGCGGCGAAGGAGGCGGCGAACTGCCGGTGCCCGTCCGGGTCGGCCGTGGCATCGGGCCACCAGGGGTGGAGCGGGCGGTAGGGCAGCCCTTCGGGGCCGTATCCGAGGATGTCGGTGAAGGCCTTGTTGATCTCGATCACGACACCGTTCTCGTCGCAGACGAAGAAGGCCTCCTGCAGGGAGTCCACGAGTGCGTTGCGCCACCGGGCGTGGTGTCCGCGCAGCCGGGCCAGTTCCACGTTCGCCCGGACCCGTGCCAGCAGTTCGGCGGCGGCGAACGGTTTGACCATGTAGTCGTCGGCCCCGGCCCGCAGGCCCTCGATGGCCGCCTCCTGCCCCGCCCTTGCGGACAGCAGGAGCACCGGCAGGGACGCCGTACGCGGGTCCCGGCGCAGGGCGTTGAGCAGCGACAGCCCGTCGACGCGGGGCATCATCACGTCGCTCACGATCAGGTCCGGCGGCGTGGTGCGCACGGCCCGCAGCACCTGCTCCCCGTCGGCCACGGCGGACACGCGGTAACCGGCGTGGGTGAGGAGGCGGGTGAGGTACTCCCGCATGTCGGCGTTGTCGTCGGCGACCAGTACCCGGGCCGGCTTCCCGGCGGTGCGCGGCGCGGCGGGCGTAGCGGTCTCCGTTCCCGCGTCCTCGCGCTCCTCGCGGGCCTCCTCGCCGGGCAGCCAGCGCAGCGCCTCCTGGAGGTACGGCGCCGCCGTCACGGCGGAGTCGTGCGGCTCACCGGCGGCGACGGCCTCGACGGGCAGATGCGCGGCACCGAAGCGCAGCCGGACGGTGAAACAGGTGCCCTTGCCCTCCTCGCTCTCGGCGGTGATGGTGCCGCCGTGCAGCAGGACCAGTTCCCTGACCAGGGCGAGGCCGATGCCGCTGCCTTCGTTGGAGCGGGCGCGGGTGCCGCTGATGCGGTGGAACCGCTCGAACAGGCGGGGCATCTCGGCGTCCGGGACGCCGACGCCGGTGTCCCGGACGAGGACCTCGGCCGAACCGTCCCGCTCCCGCACGGTGACCGAGACCGTGCCCTCGAAGGTGAACTTCAGTGCGTTGCTGAGGAGGTTGAGGACGACCTTCTCCCACATGCCACGGTCTATGTGGACCGGCTGGGACAGCGGCGCGCAGTCCACGTCGAAGACGAGGCCCGCCCGCTCGACGGCGGAGCGGAAGACGCTGGCCAGTTCGGCGGTGACGGCGGCGAGGTCGACCGGTTCGTAACGGGCCTCCATCCGCCCCGCCTCGATGCGGGAGAAGTCCAGCAGGCTGTTGACGAGCTTGCCGAGCCGCAGGCCGTTGCGGTGGATGGCCGCCAGGTCCTGCCGGACCGAGGGCTCGGCGGCCGGCAGCCGGGTGAGCAGTTCCTGTGCCGGGCCCATCATCAGGGTGAGCGGGGTACGGAACTCGTGGCTGATGTTGGAGAAGAAGGTCGTCTTGGCCCGGTCCAGTTCGGCGAGTTCCTCCGCGCGCCGCTGCTGTGCCCGGTATCCGCGCGCACTGCCGATGCCGGCGGCCAGGTGACCGGCCGTCAGGTCGATGAAGCCGCGGTAGCCGTCGTCGAGGGGGCGGTAGCGGTTGAGGGCGGCCACCAGGAAGCCGTAGGGGTCGCCGCCCTGCCGGAGCAGCGGCATGACGAGCGCCTGGGCGGGCGGCTCCGGCCACTCGCCCGTGGGCAGGGTGCCGAACCCGTCCTCGACCAGCGGTACGCACACGGGCTCCCCGCGCCTCGCGGCGGCCGCCGGCCACAGCTGGTCCGGCCCGTCCTCGGACAGCAGCGCGGGGGCGGCCGGGTGCCCGTCGGGCAGGCCCGTGCTGCCGGCCAGCCGGGCGCCGTCGGCCGCGAACAGATAGGTCAGGGTGAAGGGCAGATCCCTGGCGTTGCGGGCCAGTTGCCGGCAGGCGAAGGCCAGCGTCTCCGTCTCGGTGCGGATCACGGTGGGGTCGGACCCCAGGTCGCGCAGGGTCGCCATGCGCCGCTCGCCCACGACCCGGTCGGTCTCCTCGCTGACCACGCAGAGCATGCCGACGACCTGCCCGGCGTCGTCGTGCAGCGGACTGTAGGAGAAGGTGTGGTACGTCTCCTCCGGGTAGCCGGAGCGTTCCAGGAACAGCAGGAGCGCCTCGTCCCAGGTGGCCTCACCGGTGTCGAGGACCCGGTCGATGCGGGGACCGATGTCGGGCCAGATCTCCGCCCACACCTCACGAGCCGGCCGGCCGAGCGCCCAGGGGTACTTGCGGCCCAGGGTGTCGCGCCGGTAGCCGGCGTTGCAGAAGAACGTCAGCTCCGGTCCCCACGCCATCCACATGGGGAACCGTGACGAGAGCATGATGCCGACGGCCGTCAGAAGACTCTGCGGCCAGCGGTCCGGCGGACCGAGCGGCGTGGCCACCCAGTCGACGGCGGCGAGGTCGGCACCCACCTCGCGGTCGCCGGCGAACACCGCGCCCGCGCCCGCGGGACGCGCCGTGTCCGCCACGCGCCGAGCCTCGTCGTCCACCCCGTCCCCTTCGCCCATCCCCGGCTCCGATCCTTCCAAGTGCGGCTCGTGTCCGCACGAGGACCGGCTGCGCCGACGCGACCGGCCGGCTCAGCGAGGCCCGTATGCCCCCGGCGGGACGTTCCATCCGTCCCGCTTCCCGAACGCCACGGGTGCCGCGGGACGAGCAGACCAGGACATTCTGCCGGATCCGGCCGCCCTCCGCGGTCGGGGACCGGAAACGGCCGCGAGCCGCTCGGTGAGCAGCGGCCGGTGAGCGGTCCCCTGGTCGGCGGCTCGTGAGCGGGCCCGTGCTCGGCGGATCCTGAGCGGGCCCCTGGTCAGCGGCAGGTGAGCGAGCCCGTGTTCAGCGGCTTGTGAGCCGTCCGGGCGGCGGCATCGCGTCGTCGCGCGAGCCGGTGCCGGATGCGGACCGGTGTGCCGGTCGGGGCTTCGGTCAGGTCACGCCGAGCCGGGTGGCGTCACCGTCGGCCCTGGAGGCGCCGGGGTCCGAGAAGCGGCCGGGCCCGACGAGGTGCTCGAAGACGTTGGTGAGGCGGAGCCGGTCGTCGAGGAAACCGGGGCGGTTGTCCAGGCGCAGTTCGGCACCCACCGCGCCGGCGTGCCGGTGGATCATCAGCAGGGCGGCGAGGCCGGAGGAGTCGATCCACGTCAGGTGACGGAAGTCCAGCCGCACCTCGCGTGGTGCGGGATGCCGGCCGAGGTGGCCGGCGAACGCGGTCACCAGGTCGTCGCCGGTGTCGTAGTCGAGCTCGCCCGCGACGTACACCGTCAGCGTGGTCGGCTCGGTGGTCACCGTGAGGCTGAATTCGCTGGGCTGATGCTGGCTCATACGTGGGTGCCGGGTCGGGGTTCGGGACGGGAGGCGATCGCGGCGGCCCCGTCACGGAGCAGACCGAGGGTGCGGGGGAACTCGCGCAACTGCTCGCTCATCGCGTCGAGTCCGGCCGGCAGGGAGCCTGCCGGTACCTGTCGCGCCTCCAGGATGCCGGCGGTCCAGGTGAGGAACGTGGTGAAGACCTGGGCGTCGTCGACGTAGAGCGCGGTGGCCAGGAAGTCGATGATGTGGGCGACGTCCTCGGCGGTCCGCTCCCGCTGGGCCTCGCCGTACCCGCGCATCGCGGGGAAACGGTCCTCCAGGTCCGCGAGGGTCTGCTTGACCAGTCGGCCCCGGGAGCGGACGACCATCGTGTACTCCTGGTCGGCCAGGTGCGGCAGGTCGTCCACCACCTGCCGCACGGCCGAGGGGGCGGGCCGGGCGATACCGCTCTCCAGCGCCGCGGCGGCGGCGCGGGCGTCGGCGGCCCAGCGGTCGGCTCCCAGCGCCCGGGCATACCTGCCGTCGGGGCCGAAGGCGCGGCCGCCGGTCATCACCGGTATCCCGACGGCCTGGCAGGCGGTGACGGCCGTGTGCGCGGTCGGCAGGTGGGTGGGCAGGGAGCTGGACAGCAGCACCGCCCGCGGATCGGTGTGGTGGAGATGGGCGACCAGGTGCGGGGTGGGCGTCTGCGCGCCGAGATAGTCGACCTGCCAGCCGCGCAGGCGCAGCACCTCGCCGACGAGCCGGGCGGGGAAGGCGTGCCACTCACCGTCGACGCAGCCGACCGTGATCCGTCCGCGGTGGGCGGAGTTCCGCGGCCGCTGATGGGCGAGAGCGGCGACGACACGCTCGTTGATGGCGGTGGCGGCGTGTTCCTGGGCCACGGTGAAGCGGTCGGCGGCCCATTCGGTGCCGACCTTCTCCTGCACCGGCGCGATGACGTCCAGGAGCAGCGCCTCCTCGTCGAGTCCGGCGGCCAGTGCGGTCCGCACGGCGCCGACCGCTTCGTACTCGTCACCGGCGGCGACGGCCTGCCAGAGCCGGTCGCGTGACTCGGCCGCCCTGTCGGGGTGGATCACTCGCTCTCCCCGGGAAGCGGCTGCCGGGCGTGGCCGCCCGCGATCGTGAGCGGTCCACTCTTCGGGGCGCTGATGGCGAGGGCGGCCATGTCGTCGTGACGGCCGCCTCCCAGCCACTGGGAGGCGAGCATCTGGACGCGTTCCACGACCGCCTCGGCGGGCATCCCCGCGCATTCGGCCAGTACGCGCTGCAGGCGCGGCTCGCCGAAGAACTCCTCGCCGAGCGGTCCGCCGCGCGCCTCGGTGATGCCGTCGGTGTACAGCAGGCACGTCTCCCCCGGCGCGAGCGTCGTCTCGACCGTCTGCGCGGTCACCTTGGGCAGGGCACCGACCAGCGAGCCCTGCGTGGGGACCTGTTCGACCCGGCCGTCGTTGCGGACGATGAGCGGCGGCAGATGCCCGGCGCTGGTCAGCCGCAGGTGCACGCGTCCGGCCCGGCGGCACACGGAGGCGAGCACCAGCGTGGCGAACCGGGTGTGGTGGGAGCTGAGCAGCGCGCCGTTGAGGAGGTTCAGCACCTTCCGGTGGTCCGCGGCGAGGGGCAGCAGGGCGTGCAGGGTGTTTCGGATCTTGCCGGTCAGTACGGCGGCGTCCAGGCCCTTGCCCGCGACGTCCCCGAGGACGACGAGGCTCTCCTGGGTGGGGTCGGCCGCGGGATGGAAGTCGTAGAAGTCGCCGCCGACCCGCTCGTGGTCCTTGGACGGGCGGTAGCCCGCCGCGTACTCCACGCCGTGCGTGCGGTGCAGGGCGGGAGGGAGCAGTTCGCGCATCAACGTCGCGGTGATGGCGGTCTGTTCCGCGTACAGCCGGGCCGCCGACAGGGCGGCACCCGCCCGGGCCGCGAACAGCCGGGCGAAGACCTCCTCGTCCTCGGAGAAGTTCTTCTCCGAGCCGGAACGCAGCAGGACCAGTGCCCCGGCGGGCACGCCGTGGCCGGGCAGCGGAGCCACGATGACGGAACCGGCCGATCCGCGGAAGCCGTCCGGGAGCAGCCAGTCGGGCATGTCGTCGGGGTTGATCCAGCGTGCGGGAACGGGCGGGAAGCCCTGCAGCGCCTCGCTGAGGCCCGGGACGGAACGCGGGTCGATCTGCCGGGTCTGCTGTGCCGCGGAGCCGCCGCGGACCGCGTAGTTGAGGGTGTGGCGCCGCCCGTGCGGCGGGGAGACGAGGACGGCGGCCTCGGCCAGGTGCTCGGCCGCCAGGGAGGCGGCGAGTTCCATGCACCGGGGCACGTTCAGCGTCGACAGCAGACTGCTGGAGACCTCGGCGAGGAGGTTCGTCCGCTCCCGGGCCCGGTACAGCGCCTGCTCGGCGAGACTGCGGTCGGTGTCGTCCACCAGCCACCAGACCACGTCCCCGTCGGTGGTGGCGGCGGACGGGTGGGCCGCGAAGACGCGTTCGTCGATGGTCCCGGTCGAGGGGGCGGACGGCGAACCGTCCGGCCGGTGGACGAGGCGCCGGTGGGCGTCGGACAGCCAGGCCGGCACCACGTCGCGCAGCCGGTCGCCGTGGACGGCGCCCGGGAGCAGGGACCGGGCCGCCTGATTGATCTGGACCAAGCCGCCATGGTGGTCGACGACCAGTACCGGGTAGGGGGCGTCGCCCCACGTCGCACCGACACTGGCGGCGGCGTCACGCGGGCTGGTCGGAGAGCCGCGAAAAGCGCACACAAGCAGGGGCACGCATGATGCGTGCCCCACCACCTTCCTGCGCTGGGAAATAGATGCCTTCCGACAACAGTCCCGCATCGGCCTCCCGGACGCAAGCCACCGCGTGCCGGAGTCGGTTGCGGACCGCGGGCGGAACTCACCGCCGGAGCGGCCCCTCCACCCGTGAGCAGCGCCTGTGAACATCGCCTGCCTCGGCGACGGTTGCGAATCCTCATCCTTTGCGGTGGTGTGACTTCCGTTCGTTCGATTGCCGTTCGGGCCGTGGGCGTCATGGCCGCCGGATCGCCGGTGGCCGGTACGGGCGTGCGGGGGCGGGCTCGCCCGGCTCATCGGGCGTTCACAGGGCAGGTTCGCCGGCGCGCCCGCGCCGATCGTCGTCCGTGAGCGCGATGCGGGCGGCGATCCGCTTGCCCACGGGCTCGCGCCGGGCCTCGAAGCCGTGGACGACGGACATGACGATCTCCAGGCCGTGCCGCCCCACCCGGCCGGGCTCGGCCGCATGCGCCAGCGGCAGGGCCGGATTCGAGTCCCAGACCGCCACCTCGACCAGTCCGCCGGTGATCCACAGGTCCAACAGGACTGGTCCGGGGGCGTACTTGACGGCGTTGGTGACCAGCTCGCTGACCACCAGCCGCGTGACGTCCAAGGCCCGGGCCGAGACCGGCATGCCGTGTTCCGACCGCGCCCGGTCCAGGAAGCGCGCCGCCCGTCGTCGTGCCTCGGCGATGCAACCGCCGCCGCCGTCGAACGCCGTCGTGGTCCGCATCGGCGCGGGGGCCGGTGCGGAGCCGTCGCCGGGCGCCGCCGCGTCGCCGCCGCCGGAACAGGGCACGGTGGCGGCGCCGGTGCGGGGCACTGCCACCGTGGTAGCCGTTGTCGAAACCTTCACTCCGCTGCGTCTGCCCGTCTTTCCGCTCGCCATGCCCGCCCCGGCGACTCCGATCGATCGGCGGGCGGGGGTCAGTGGTCGGTGAGGAGCCCTTCGCGCAGCCGCTTCAGCGTGCGGGACAGCAGACGCGAGACGTGCATCTGCGACACACCCAGCCGCTCACCGATCTGCGCCTGCGTGCACTCCTCCACGAAACGCAGATGCAGAATCAGCCGGTCCCGCTCCCCCAGCTCCGCGATCAACGGCGCCAGCGCATGGAAATCCTCCACCAGCCCCAGCGCCGCATCCTCCGCCCCGATGAAGTCCCGCAGCGCACTCTCACCCTCCTCACCAGCACCGATCGCCGCGTCCAGAGAAGCGGAGTTGTACCCATTGGCCGCCAACCGGGCCTCCACCACCTCCTCCTGCGACAGACACATCAGCTCCGACAACTCCCCCACCGTCGGCGTCCGCCCCAACCGACTCCGCAACTCCTCCGTCGCCCGCGCCAACTGCACCCGCGCCTCCTGCAACCGCCGCGGCACATGCACCGCCCACGACGTGTCACGGAAGAACCGCTTGATCTCCCCCACGATGTACGGCACCGCGAACGACGTGAACTCCACCTCACGCGTCAACTCGAAACGATCGATCGCCTTGATCAAACCGATCATCCCGACCTGAACGATGTCCTCCATCTCCTCCGGCCCACGACTACGGAACCGGCCCGCCGCAAAACGCACCAACGACATATTCATCTCGATCAGCGTGTTCCGCGCATACTGGAACTCCGCCGACCCCTCCTCCAGCACCGCCAGCTGATCGAAGAACACCCGCGACAACTCCCGCGCGTCCTTCGGAGCCACCCTCGAAGGATCAGCCACCTCGGGCAACCCCACCGCCGCCCCCATCCCCTGGCCCGCCACGGTCAGCGCCGTCATGATGTCCCCTCCCGGTTGGTACGCCGTTACTCTCGTGCGACTTTCACGACGAGAGCGCGTCTACCCCCGCCCACGCTGCGCATTCCCGCCCCGCGCCGACCGTTTCGGAAAGGTCTCGGGTCCTCCTTCCGGGGGTGGCATCGCCTTCACGGGGTGTCGGATGCCAGGATGGCGGCATGGAGTGGGAGTCCGGAACGACTGTGCTGATCGCGCGGCACGATCGTATCTTCGAGATCACGGTCTGCGGCGAGGTCGACTATGACGAGTGCGACCTCCTCCGGGCCGCCTGGGCCGAGGCGGACGAGGCCGCCTTGCCGGCCACGGTGGTGGACGTGTCCCGAGTGACATTCGGGGACAGCCAGTTGCTCAGCGCCCTGCTGGAGGCGCAACAGCGCCATCACGCGGGCGGGCGCTCCTTCATCCTGCTGGGGCCGCTGCACGACAGCGTGCTCAGGCTGCTCACCGTCAGCGGAACGCTCGGCCACTTCACCGTCGCCGACTCCCGCGAGGCGGCGCTGCGCACCGCCGGAGACTGACGGATCCGGAGCGGGCACCGGCCGGCCGGCGCGCGAGGCGGCCGGCAACGGCGGCCCGGCCCCGTGTCCCGCCCCGTCAGGTGCGCGCCGTCATCCGCTCCCCCACCTGGCGAGGGCCCGCAGGGCGGCGCTGCGGCCGCGGTTCGGCACCGTCCAGAGGGTCTGGCCCCGTACGCCCCACTGCTCCAGGAGCGCGTCGGCGGCCAGGAACCCGGTCGTCGCCGCCCGTTCCATCAGCGCCACCGGCAGGTCGGTGCGGACCAGGTCGCCGGCCACGACGAGGCGTGGATCGGGGGTGCGGACGGTCGGCCGGTCGAGGTGGCCGCCCACCGGGAACAGCGGGCAGTCGTCGTGCCACTCGTGGCGGGCGTCGACGATCGTGGCCGTACGCGTCTCCGGGTACACCCGGTGCAGTTGCTCGACGAGCCCCTTCTGCGCGACGTCCCGGGGCACGTGCGACGGGGCCGCGTAGGCGTGCAGTTCCACGACGGATCCGCGGTTGCGTCCGGCCCAGCGGGCGGCCTCGTCCTCCCAGCGTTCGAGCACGCTGACGTTGTCGAGGGCGCCGAAGCCGCTGGTCCCGAGGAACCCCGGCCGGTCAGGCGCCACGGGCCGGTCCAGCCACAGGCGGCTGACCAGGAACGGTGGGGCGTTGCGCAGCCGGGCGATCCGCTCGCGCCAGGAAGCGTCGCCCAGGCGGTCCGAACGGGCGACGAGGGAGCGCAGACCGGCGGTGTCCAGGGCGAGTACGACGCTGTCGAAGGACCGCTCGTCCCTGCCCGTGGCGATCCGGTGGCCGCCGTCCGCGACCGGCGTGATCTGCTCGGCCGGTGTGGCGGTGAGCACCTCGGCGCCGTGCCGCCGCAGGTAGTCGGCCAGCGGATCCCACAGAGCGGGGAAGGGTTCGCGGGGCACGTCGAACAGCAGGCCCTCGGCGGAGCCGAGGAAGTAGATGTGGAACATCAGCGCCATCTCGGCCGCCGACAGCTGCCGCGGGTCGGCGAAGAAGCTCCGGGAGAACACCTCGAAGGCCAGATGGCGGGCCTTCGCGGGGAAGCGGACGGCGTCCAGGAGGTCATGGGCGCTGATGTCGTCGAGGCGGGCGTACACCTCGGGGACGCGCACGTCGAGCAGCGGCAGGGCCGCCACCGGATCGAGGGTGCGCAGGTCGCGCAGGGCGAAGGACGGGCTGAGCGCGGCGAATCCGAGCGCGCTCCACGGCGGGGTCCGCGGGACGTGCCGGAAGCTGTCGTGCGCGCCGCCGCCGTGCCGCAGCGGGTAGTCGGGCAGGCCGGTCAGCCGCCGCAGTCCGGGGTCGGTGCGGCGGAGCAGCCCGCGGAGGTTGTAGTACTGCCGGAAGAAGGCGTGGAAGCCGCGGCTCATCGTCACCGTGGTGCCGTCCGCCAGTTCGGTCGGCCAGCCGCCGACGCGCCCGCCGAGGTAGGGCCGGCGTTCGTAGAGGGTGACGGCGACACCGCGCTCGGCCAGCGCGGTGGCGGCGGCGAGGCCGGCGATGCCGCCGCCGACGACGGCGGTCGTGGGGCGGTCGCCGGTGACGCGCCGGACCCCCGGCCGGGCCGGGAGGACGTGGGCGCGCCGGTCGCGGCCCCGGCGGGCGGTGTCGCGGGGCGGGCGGCCGGTCATCGGACGTCCTCGCCGCGCCGGGCGACGAACGTGTGGGTGATGCCCGTCTGCCAGCCGGGCAGCGGCAGGGCGCGGACATGGTCGAAGTGCGCCGCGCGCAGTCGGTCCGCGAAGCGGCCGGCGGTGTCGAAGTCCACGACGCTGCGCCACAGATGGCGGTACAGCGCGCCGTCGCCGAGGAGGGTCGCGGTGGGCTGCACGATGCCCCGGCACACCGCCGTCCACACCGCGCGGTCGGCGCGGCGGCCGCTGAGGGTGTACTCGTGCACCGCGAGCCGTCCGCCGGGCCGCAGCAGTTCGCGGACGGTGGCGAGCACGGTGTCGGGGTCGGCGAGGTTGCGGAAGAGGTAGCCGGCGAACACCGCGTCGAAGGGGCCGGTCACCCCCGCCTCCGCCAGGCGTTCCGCCGGAGTGTGCACGAACGTGACACCGGACGCCCACGGCTTGGCGGCGGCTCGGGCCAGCATGCCGGCGGAGGCGTCCACGGCCGTGACGCGGGCCGCCGGCAGAACCGAGCGGAGCGCGGCGGTGGAGGCGCCGGTGCCGCAGCCGAGGTCCAGCAGCCGCAGGCCCGCGCCGTGTCCCGGCAGGCCGAGCCGGCGTACCGAGCGCCGCAGGTGCGCGTGGTAGCCGGGGTTGGCGGCCACCAGCGTGTCGTAGCTGCGGCTGGCGTGGTCGAAGGCGGCGGTGAGGTCCTCGTCGCGCAGCAGGGTCATGCGGTCTCCAGGGGCGGCTGGTCGGGGCGGGGGTGGTCGAAGGGGCGCCGGGGCAGGGCGGGCAGTTCGAGAGCCGAGCGGAGCATCGGGACGATGGGCGCGTGCAGGCCGACGGCGAGGTCCTCGCGCAGGCGGGTGCGTCCGTCGAGGAAGCGCAGGAGCCGTGGCAGGGGGACCCGGTCGAACAGCCGGCACAGCAGCGCGGGGCCGTCGGCCCGGCCGCTGTCCAGGGTGCGCAGCAGGACGGCGTCCATGGCGCGTGAGCGGGCGGAGTGGGGGTCGGGCGGCTCGGGCCTGCGTCCCTGGCGCAGGGCGGCGGCCACGGCCCGGGTCTGGCGCTGCAGTCCGGCGAACGTGTAGCCGGTGGAGGGCCGGGTGGCACCGCCGGCCGCGCCGATGCGGAACACCGAGGCTCCCACCTGCCGTTGCATGGGGGCGTCCGTCATCGGGATGAGCCCGGTCTCGGTGGCGAGGACCCGGAGGCCGCCCAGCCGCAGCACCTCGTCGGTGTACTGCCGCAGCGCGGCCTCGTAGCCGCTCACGCCGAGCGGCCGGGAGGAGAACTCGGTGTACTCCACGAGCGCCTCGTGCGGTCCCGTGGGCAGGACGTAGCCGAAGGACAGGCCGTGTGCGGGCTGCGGGGTGCGGAAGTCCATGAGGTCGGCGGTGCCGGGGTCGAAGACCGGCCGTGCGGTGCGGACGAACCAGCCGTGGAAGTGCTGAAGGAGGGTGGTGCGGGCGGCCGGCAGGCTGCCCGGGGGGCGGGAGTCGAACACCCAGCGGGCGGTGAGGACGCGTGCTCGGCCGTCCGTGTCGGTCAGCTGGATCCGGGCGCCTCCCCGGACGTCCTCCACCGCCTCGGCCGTCGCCGTCAGGCGCCGCACGTTCGGGCTGTCCGCCAGCCTCCGCCCGACCAGGTCCTCGAGGTCGTCGGACCGGATCATCTTGTACCGCAGCGGAGCGAGGTCTCCCTCGATCGGGTCACCCGTCGGCGGGCGCACCCGCAGCCGGGGCCACCAGGCCGTCACCGCGGCGTCGAAGCGGCCCGCGCCGGGCTCCCAGAAGCACCAGGTCCGGCGTGGTGGGCGCAGCGGCCCCGGCGGCGCGTCCACGAGCAGCACGGACGGCGTCCGCAGCCCCGGCACGTCCCCGGCCAGCCGATGGGCGAGGGACAGTCCGGCGGCTCCCGCGCCCAGGACGGCCACATCCGCGTCGACCACGACGGCTCCCTCCCTGCTTCTCCCGCGCGCACGCACGGCGCGCCTCCCGCGTATTCCCGCCCGTGTGCCCGCCCGGATGCGGATCACCCGGTCCCGGTGACCGGCCGTCCTCGCTGCGGGTGAACATGAAACAGACACGAACTCCCCCCGCCTGCGCACCACGCACCGCACACCTCCGCGTATTCCCACCCGGATGCCCGCCCGGATGCGGGTCACCCGGTCGCGGCGACCGGGCGTCCTCGCTGCGGGTGAACGGGAAACAGACACGAACCTCCCCCCGCCTGCGCGCCACGCACCGCACACCTCCGCGCAATCCCGCCCGTGTGCCCGCCCGGATGCGGGTCACCCGGTCGCCGCGACCGGCCGTCGTCGCTGGGGGTGAACGTGGAACAGACACGGACGAATGTGGAAGACACATCGTCACAAGGCGTGCCGCCCGCCCCGGCTCACGCCGCCACCGCGTCCGGTGCGCGCTGCATCCGCGTCCGGCACGCGTCGCGACCGTGTCCGGCACACGCTGCATCCGTGTCCGGCGCCCGAGCCGAAGACGTGGCTGACGGTGGTCCGTGACGACGAGAGGAACCGGGATGCGTCCCACGCAGGCGAAGGAACACCACGCGGCAGCGCCGCCGCCCGTCCCACGCCTGGTGCCGGTGCCGGGATCGCCCGCTCGGGCGCACGAGGCCGACGCCGCGGGCGCAGCCGGGGGTGGCGCGAACGGCGGGAGGGGCGGGGCCGATCCGCTCCTCCCGCCGGGAATCGGTGAGGCGCGTGCGGTCGACGCGGACGTGCGCGGGGCCGTCGGCCGGGTGCTCGACCACGTGCTGGCCGACCGCCTCGCCCGCGCCCGCGCCGTGGACGCGCTGTTCGCCGGCGATCTGGCCGAACGGGTCGCCGACTTCACCCGCACGGGTGGCAAGCGCACCCGGTCGCAGCTGCTGTGGTGGTCGCTGCGCGCCTGCGGCGGCCCCGTGACGCTCGCGCCCGCCCTGCGCGTCGGCGCGGCGCTCGAACTGCTGCAGACCTGCGCCCTGGTCCACGACGACGTGATGGACGGGGCGGAACTCCGCCGGGGCCGGCCCGCGCTGCACGCCGGACTGCGTGACCGGTACGCGGATGCGGCGTCCTCCCGCCGGGCCGGGCGGTTCGCGGAGGCCGCCGGGATCCTGGCCGGGGACCTCGCGCTCGCCTGGGCCGACGACCTCGTGGCCGAGACGCCGTTCGATCCGACGACGGCGCGCGCGGTGCGCCGCCTGTGGAGTGACATGCGCACGGAGATGGTGGCGGGTCAGTACCTGGACGTCCACGGACAGATGGCACCGGGGTACTCGCTGCCCCGCGCGTTGCGCGCGGCCTGCCTGAAGAGCGCCCTGTACTCCGTCGAACGGCCCCTGGCGCTCGGCGCCGCCCTCGCCGGCGCCGACGAGGTCACGACGCGGGCGCTGTGCTCCGCCGGCCGCTGTGTCGGCATGGCGTTCCAGCTGCGCGACGACCTGGACGACGTCTTCGGCGATCCCCGGCGGACCGGCAGGCCGTGCGGCTCGGACGTCCGCGAGGGCAAGCCGACGTATCTCGCCGCTCTCGCGCGGGCCCGGGCCGAAGCCGCCGCCGACGGGCACGCCCTGGCCGTGCTGCGGCGGTCGCTCGGGGACGGCGCCCTGACCTGGGAGGGCCTCGACGAGGTGCGCGAGGTGCTGGTGCGCACCGGCGCCCGGGCCGCGGTGGAGACCGCGATCGGCCGGTTCGTGGCGCGCGGGCTGCGTCACCTCGACCGCGCACGGCTCGCCCCGGACGGTGCGGCCCGGCTGCGCCGGATGCTCGGCGGCGTCGCGGACGGCACGTCCCCCGAAGGCGGTCCCGAGCGCGGCGCACCGAGTGCGTCCGCGTCGGTGTCCACGTCCGCCTCCACGTCCACGTCGGCTTCCACGTCCACGTCGGCTTCCACGTCCACGTCGGCTTCCGCCTCCACATGCGCTTCCGCCTCCACGTCCACAGACGCTTCCGCGCCCCCGTACGCTTCCGCCGAGCGGGAGGCCCGCCGATGACGCGCGCCCTGCCCGGACGCACCGACCACGTCGTGGTCGTCGGAGCGGGACTCGCCGGGTTGTCCGCCACCCTGCATCTGCTGGGCGCCGGCCGCCGGGTCACCGTCGTGGAGCGCGACCCGCTGCCGGGCGGCCGGGCCGGCCGGCTGGAGCTCGGCGGCTACCGCATCGACACCGGTCCCACCGTGCTGACCATGCCCGACCTGGCCGACGAGGCGTTCGCCGCCGTGGGTGACAGCCTGCACCGGCGCGTCGAGCTGATCCCCCTGCACCCGGCCTACCGGGCCTGCTTCGCGGACGGCAGCCGTCTGGACGTGCACACCGATGCCGAGGCGATGGCCGCGGAGGTGGAGCGGTTCGCCGGGGCCGGTGAGGCGGCCGGATACCGGCGGCTGCGCGAGTGGCTCGTCCGGATCCACCGGGCGCAGATGCGCCGGTTCATCGACGCCAACTTCGACTCGCCGCTGGGCCTGTTGAACGCCGACCTGGTCCGGCTCGCCGCACTCGGCGGCTTCGGCCGGCTCGAGACCCGTATCGGCCGCTTCCTCAAGGACGAACGGCTGACACGGATCTTCTCCTTCCAGGCCCTGTACGCGGGTGTGCCGCCCGCCCGGGCCCTGGCGGCGTACGCCGTCATCGCCTACATGGACACCGTCGCCGGCGTGTACTTCCCCCGGGGCGGCATGCACGCCCTGCCGCGGGCCATGGCGGACGCCGCCGCGGACGCGGGCGCCGATCTGCGGTTCGGGCAGAACGTGACCGGCCTGGAACGCTCGGGCGGGCGGGTCACCGCGGTCCTCACCGACCAGGACCGCCTGCCGTGCGACGCGGTCGTCCTCACCCCCGACCTGCCCGTCGCCTACCGGCTGCTGGGCCGCCCGCCGCGGCGGCCGCTCCGGCTGCGGCACTCCCCGTCCGCGGTCGTCCTGCACGCCGGCACCGACCGCACCTGGCCGGAACTCGCCCACCACACTCTCTCCTTCGGCGCCGCCTGGCGCTCCACCTTCGACGAACTCACCCGCACCGGGCAGCTGATGAGCGACCCCTCGCTGCTCATCACCCGGCCGACCGCCGGCGATCCGGGACTGGCTCCCCCGGGCCGCCATCTGCACTACGTCCTGGCTCCCTGCCCCAACACGGACATCGGACCCGGGGCCGCCGCCTGGACCGATCTCGCCCCGCGCTACCGGGACACGCTGCTCGGGGAACTCCAGCGGCGCGGTCTCGACGGCATCGGGGCCGCCATCGAGCGGGAATGCCTCGTCACCCCGGCCGACTGGCACGCCCAGGGCCATGCCGCGGGCACGCCGTTCTCGGCCGCCCACACCTTCGCCCAGACCGGGCCGTTCCGGCCCCGCAACCTCGTACGCGGCACCGAGAACGCCGTCCTCGCCGGGTGCGGCACCACACCGGGCGTCGGCGTGCCGACCGTGCTGGTGTCGGGGAAGCTCGCCGCGGCACGCGTCACCGGCCTGCCGGGGCGCCCGTCCCCCAGCAAGCGCGCCGCTCCGGCGGCCCGCCCGAAGGAGACCGCCGTATGACCGACCGGGAACTCGACGCGGCCCGGATCACCGATCCGGCGCTGCGCGCGGCGTACCGCCACTGCCGCGCGCTCAACGCACGGCACGGCAGGACGTACTTCCTCGCGACCAGGCTGCTGCCGGTCGAACGCCGGCCCGCCGTGCACGCCCTGTACGGCTTCGCGCGCTGGGCGGACGACATCGTCGACTCCCTCGACCCCGGCGCGGGCGCCGGCCGGCGCGACGCTGTGCTGGAAGACCTGGCGCGGAGTCTGGACCGGGGTCTGCGGGGCGGGCGCACCGACGAGCCCGTGGTGCTGGCCCTGGCCGACACCGCGCGCCGGTACGCCATCGCGCACGCGCATTTCACCGACTTCATGGCCGCGATGCGCTCCGACCTGGTGGTGACCGACTATCCCCGCTACGCCGACCTGTGCGGCTACATGCACGGCTCCGCGGCGGTGATCGGGCTGCAGATGCTGCCGGTGCTCGGCACGGTCGTCCCGCGCGAGGAGGCGGCACCGCACGCCTCCGCGCTGGGCGTGGCCTTCCAGCTCAGCAACTTCCTGCGGGACGTCGGAGAGGACCTCGACCGGGGCCGCGTCTACCTGCCCGCCGACCTCCTCGCGGCACACGGCGTGGACCGGCCGCTGCTGCGCTGGAGCAGGGACACGGGCCGGCCCGACCGCCGTATCACCGCCGCGCTGCGGGAGTTCGAGGCGCTCACCCGCGGGGTCTACCGCCAGGCGGCCCCGGGGGTAGGGATGCTCGATCCGGTGTCGAGACCCTGCATCCGCACCGCGTTCGTGCTCTACGGCGGCATTCTGGACGCCATCGCCAGGGAGGGGTACCCGGTGCTGCACCGCCGGGCCGTGGTGCCGCGTCGGCGCCGTGCCGCGGTCGCCGCCGACGGGCTCGTCCGGGTCATGGCCGCGCGACTGCGCGCCCGCGGCCGGCCCGGGGGCCGGGCGGCCATGGCCGAACGTCCACTGCCCTCCCGCGTCGTGGACGCGGCACCGCGCCCGGCCGTCTCGCCCGTGTCCCCCGCCTCGCCCGTCTCGCGGGAGGTCGTGTGAACGCCCGCGGGCCGGCCGGGCGCGGCCGTCTCCCGCTGTCGCTGCGCAGGCGTGCCGTGCCCTGGGAGCGCCAGCGCCCGACCTGGCGGGAGGCCAGGCCGTCGGTGATCGCCCAGGCACTGAAACGGGCTCAGGCCCGTCCGGCCGGCAACTGGTACGTCGTCGGCGCCTCACGCGACCTGCGATCCGACCGCCCGCTGGGGCGGACGGTCGCCGGGCAGGAGGTGGTGCTCTGGCGCGGCACCGACGGGCGTCCGGTGGCCGGCCCGGGCAGCTGCCCGCATCTCGGAGCGCCTCTGCGGGACAGCCCCGTGCGCCGCGGCACCCTGGTGTGCCACTGGCACGGGCTCGCCCTGGACGGCAGCCCGTGCGCGGGCTGGGCGCCGCTTCCCGCGCACGACGACGGCGTGCTCGTCTGGGTGCGCCTGGACGAGGCCGGTGGCGAGGAACCGCTGCCCGCGCCGGTCGTCCCACGGCGGCCGGAGCTGTCGCGCGCGCTGACGGCCGTCTACGTCGGCACGGGGACGTGCGAGCCCGAGGACGTCGTGGCCAACCGCCTCGACCCGTGGCACGGCGCCTGGTTCCACCCCTACTCGTTCGTGGATCTGACGGTGGTGGGCTCACCCGGCGACCCCGGGGACGGATCCGGGGACGACACGGGTGACGACGCCGGTGACGCCTTCACGGTCGACGTGTCGTTCAAGGTGGCGGGGCGGCTGGTGGTGCCCGTGCGGGCCGAGTTCACGGCACCGGGACCGCGCACCGTCGTCATGCGCATCACCGACGGGGAGGGCGCGGGATCCGTCGTGGAGTCCCACGCCACCCCCCTCGGACCCGACGTGCTGGGCCGGCCCCGTACCGCCGTGATCGAGGCCGTGGTGGCGGCCTCCGACCGGCCGGGCTTCGCGGTGGCGCGCGGGGGCGCGCCGCTGCTGCGGCCCCTGGTGCGCGCGGCGGCCGGACGCCTGTGGCGGGACGACCTCGCCTACGCCGAACGGCGCTGGCTGCTGCGCTCGACCGGACGGTTCCCGGGCTGACGGCGGCCTGCCGGCCGGTGCCCGGTGCTCCCCGGCTGACGGGGGGTGCTCCCCGGCTGTCGGCGGGCTGTCAGCCGATGCCCAGCGTGTTCATGGTGCGCTCCGCCATCCGCTGCTCGCCGAGGGCGTTGGGGTGGACCGGGACGACGTTCTGCCCGAAGAGCAGCGGCTCGATCCACCGCGTGCCGACGGGCTTGCAGGCGTCGTGCCCCTCGGATGCCTGGGCGAAGTCGACGAAGGTGGCCCCGCCCTCCTCGGCGGCGCGCCGGACGACGGCGTTGAGGTGTGCCTGCAGGGCGCGCAGGTACGGCACGTCTCCGGAGGCGATCGGCAGTCTGGCGAAGCAGGAGGGGTCGGCCGTGGCGGGCGTGATCCACGGATAACCGAGGACCGCCACACGGGCGTCGGGGGCCTTGGCGCGGACGGCGCGCAGAGCGGTCTTCAGCGCGGGGTACGTCTTCGCGTCGATCGCGTCCTCGAAGGAGCTGCCGTACCGGTCCTTGCAGGGGCTGCCCCGGCCGCCGCTGAGTACGCCGGCGGTGCCGCAGGACGTGATGGCGTTGATGAAGGTGCCGTTGTCGTTGCCGCCGATCGTGAACGTCACCAGGCCGGTGTCGGGGGTCACCGCGTCGGCCTGGGGGGCGAGCCCGGGGTACTGGGCCTCGGTGAAGTCCTCGGTCTGGGCCGCCCCGCAGGTGACGTCGGTCAGCCGGGCCCCGGTGCGGGCGGCGATGACGTGCGGGTAGTTGGCGGTGGAGCGCAGGCAGAGCAGGTTGCCGGGGTCGACGGGCAGGACCCCGGAGGCGGCGCTGTAACTGTCGCCGAGCGCGGCGTACTTCAGGGGCGGCGCGGCGTGCGCGGGGACGGCGGTGAGACTGAGGGACAGCGCGCCGGCGGCTGCCGAGGCGGCGGTGAGGGCACGGCGCAGGACGGGCATGGGCATGGGCGGTTCCTTCTCGTGGCGGGGACACGGAGCACCTGGGCACGGCGGTGCCCAGGTGCGTGCTGGTACGCGAAGGTGCGGCGGCTCGAGCCAGGGGAGGGCCGGCCGGCGATGCGTGGCGAACGGACGCACGCACGTCGGCGGGTGAAGTGCCGGTCACGGGATTACCGCTGGGTACTACCGATAGGTAATGTGCGGGCGCCGGATCGCCCAGTCAACATTGCCGACCGAACTTATTGAAACGCTCATGCATCCCGCGCGAGCACCTGCCGCTGACGGGCCGTCATTTCCACGGCAGACAGCCACTGTTCCCCGGCGACCGTCGCCCCGGGGCACGGTCGGAGAGCCGCTTTCCCTGGGAGACCGTCACCCGGCGCGCCGTCAGGCGCCGGGGGGCCGGGGCCGGAGGCCGGGGCCGGGGGCCGGGGCCGGAGGCCGGGGCCGGGGGCCGGGGCGTCGCCCAGCGGACGGTTCGCGTGTGCAGGCGGCCGGTCCCCGGTGGCGGCCGCCTGTGCGTCGGCCGCCGTACCGTGCGTGGTCACCGCCAGGAAGACGCCGGTGCGCTGCGGCCGTCCCCAGGGGTCACCGCGGACCCCGAGTGGGCGGCCACGACCGCCATGGCGAGGGGGTGCGGGGACTACAGCGGGGCGCCGACGCCTCCGATGAACAGCGAGGCGTCACCGTGCACGGTGCGGACGGGGCGGCCGGGCGCGAACGGGCGCGGGCCGGGCGTGCCGTGGATCCGGGCCCGCACGGCCGGCCCGTCGGGGCCCGCGACCCGCCGGGAGATCAGCGCGCCCGGCTGGGCGCGTACGTCCGCACGCCCGCGTCCCTCCGTCTCCGGAGCCGCCCCGCGCTCACGGGCGCGTGGGCACCTCGTCGCGTTCCCGGTCGGACCGCGGCCACACGTAGGGCAGGTCGTCGGGTACGCCGGGGAACTCTTTCGCGTAGGTCTCCGGGGCCTTGCGGACGAGGGCGGAGCGGTGGCTGAGGTGGAAGGCCTCGTCGCCGAGCCAGGGCGGCAGCTCACCGGCGGCCGCGAGCGCCTGCTGGTCGCGGACGGGGGCGCCGGGGCGGCATCCGGCGAATCCGGCCACCAGGGAGGCGGCACAGCTGTCCTGGTGGCCCCGGTCCCGCCACACCCGGCAGATCTCCAGGCCGTACCGGACCAGCGCCTCCTCGTATCCGTGCCACATGCGGACGGCCGGGTGCCTGCGCCAGCCGTACCCCGGGACCGTCAGGCCGCGCAGGACCTGCAACGCCTCGACGCGCTGCTTGCCAGGCGCCTGCGGTCCAGGAGCAGCGCGCTGCGGTGGAAGTCGGGATCGGGCAGGAAGGTCTGCATGGTCGCCCTCCTTCGGTGGGGTCCCGGCCGGCGGGAGCGTCCGGCCGGGCCGCGGGGACCGCTCGCCGGTTCACTTCTTCTTGCGGAGGGCGGACGGCCTGTGCACCGCCGAACGGCCGGACCCGGCACTGCGGACCTCGTACCGCGGTTCCCCGGGGGATGCGTCGACCGTGCGGCCGGCGGCCTTCGTCCGGCGGGTGATCCTGCGCTCGACCTTTCCCTCGGTGGTCGTTCCGCGGGTCTTCCAGGTCACCTCGTCGCCCTTGCCCAGCCGTTCGTCCGGGCCCTTCCGGTTCTCGTCGGTCATGACGGTCGTTCCTTTCACCGGTGCGGTCCGGGCTCGCGCTGGGCCGCGGGGCTCAGGGGGTGCGCCCCGTCACGGCCCGGTCGGCCTCGCCCCCGGCACCGAGCAGCCCGGTGGCGACGAAGGGCTCCTCGGCCTCCAGCCGGGGCAGTCTGCGGCGCGAGACGCGCAGCACGACCGGCGGGAGGGCCGCCCGCACCGGCTGGACCAGCCGCAGCCAGGACGGTACGTACACGGCCGTGCGCCGCCGCTCCAGGCCGCGTACGAGCCGTTCCGCGACGACGTCGGCGTCGGTCACCCGGCGGGCCGGCGGGGGCATGGCGGCCCGCAGTTCACGCAGCACGGCGTGCCGGTCCGCGTCGTGCACCATGTCGGTGTCGGTCCAGTTGAGGTAGCCGATGCCCACGGCGACCCGCCGATGGGCCACCTCGGCGCGCAGGGAGTGCGCGAGGGCCTCGGCGCCGGCCTTGGCGGCACAGTAGGCGCTCATCAGCGGGGCGGCGCCCAGCGAGGCCAGGGAGGCGATCTGCAGGTAGTAGCCCGCCGTCGCGTAGAGGTCCGGGAGGAAGGCCATGGCGGTCTGGGCGCTGCCGGTGAGGTTCACGTCGACCACGCGGCGCCAGTCGGCCGGGGCGGTGGTCTCGAAGGGGCCCCCGAGCGCGAGTCCGGCGTTGGCGATCACGACGGAGGGGCGGCCCAGCCGCCGGCGCACCTCGTCCGCGGCCGCCCGCAGGGCCGCCAGGTCGGTCACGTCGACCTCGATCGCCAGGGCGGGGGTGGGCATCATCGCCGCGGTCGCCTCCAGCAGGTCCTTCTCGTGGCCGAGGAGCGCCGGCCGGGCGCCCCGCCGGGCGACCGCGTGCGCGAGCGCGGCGCCCACCCCGCGGGCGGCTCCGGTCACCACGACGGTTCGGTTCCTCAGGGGGCTGCTGGACACGGGTGGGCCTTTCTGTCGTGCGAGGGGCTTTCCGCCGCGGCCGGCCGGGCGCGGTCAGCTCTCCGCGCCCGGGGGCAGGGCCGTGTGGTCGGGGTGGCCGGGGGTGCGGCGGGCTTCCTTCAGCTCCGCCTCGTACAGGTGGTCCCGGCCCTGGGCCAGTTCGGCGACCATGCTGCGCTCCAGCTCCTGGAAGGGCCGGTAGTAGGTGGCGTTGTAGGCCTCGACCACCTGGAACGTCCAGTGACCGGGGATGACGTTGCGGCCCAGGATCTCGGTCTCCACCGTGTCGGCCCACTCGGCGTGCCCGGCCTCGCGCAGGAGCCGTACCGCCCGGTCCAGTTGCAGGTCGGCCCCGCCGGTCAGCTGGTGGAAGCCGTAGAGGTGGCCGCGGGCCCGCTCGGTGGTCTCCAGTGCCTTCGACAACGCGCCGAGGGCTTCGACGGTCTTGTCGTCGACTCCTTCGGGGCGCCGGTGGCGGTGGTCGGGACCGTCCTGGTGCTCGCTCATGCCGCTCTCCGCTCTGTGGCCGGACGCCGCCGAGCCGGCGGACGCTCGTCTGCTGTGAACCCCTTCCCGGTGTGCGGGGCGATCGGATGCGGCATCGGCCGAACGGGGCGGCGCGGGCCGGCGCGGTCAGCGCCTGTGTCCGGTCCGGTCGCGGCGGGTCAGCAGCCGCTGGGCGCGGACCAGTGCGGGTGCCCGGTGCGCGCGCAGTGCGGATCGGGCGGCGTTGGCTCCGGGAGCACCGTGCACACCGCCGCCGGGGTGGGCCCCGGCGGAGGCGAGGAAGAGCCCCGGCAGAGGGGTCTCGGGACGCCCCGTGCCGGGTACCGGCCGGAAGAGGAGCTGCTGGTGGATGTTGGTGGTGCCGCCGTTGATGGCGCCGTCCAGGAGGTTGGCGTCCAGGGCCTGGAGGGTGGGGGGCGCGAGGACGCGGCGGGCGCGGACGCGTGCGCGGAAGCCGGGTGCGAACTGCTCGACCTGCCGTTCCACGCGGTCCGCCATCCGTTCCTGGTCCGCCGGGCGCCACTTACCGGTGATGCCCTCGTCCCCGGCGTCCGCCCGGATGTCGTGCGGGACGTGGGTGTAGGCCCAGGCCGACTCGGTGCCCGCGGGGGAACGGGTGGCGTCCGCGGTGGTCATCTGCCCGAACAGGGCGAAGGGACGGTCGGGCACCTGGTGCATGGCGATCTGGGCCGCGAACCGGGTGAGCTCGTCCATGCCGTCGGCCAGGTGGACCGTCCCGGCCCGGCAGGCCCGCTCGGCCCGCCACGGCACCGGTCCGTCGAGCGCCCAGTCGACCTTGAAGGTGGCGAAGTCCCACTGGAAGCGCCGCAGATCCTCCATGAGCTGTGCGGGCAGGTGCTCGGGTCCGACGAGCTGCTGGTAAAGGACGGGTACGGCCACGTCCGCCAGCACCGCCCGCCGCGCGGTCACCGACTCCCCGGAGGCGGTCCGCACCCCGACGGCCCGCCCGTCGCGCACGGTGACGTTCTCCACCCGCTCGCCGCAGCGCAGCTCTCCCCCGTGCGCGCGCAGCCGCCGCACCAGGGCCTCGGTCAGCGCGCCGGAGCCGCCGACCGGCACGGGGAAACCGTACGTCTGTCCCAGCATCGACATCAGCCAGCCGAAGCCGCCGCTGCCCGCGGACTCGGGGGCGAGGTCCGCGTGCAGGGCGTTGCCGGCCAGCAGCAGCCGGCCGCCCTCGCCGCGGAACTCCTCCTCCCCCATCCGGCGCACCGGAAGGATCAGGGACCGTGCCGCCCGCAGACCGCCCGCGGTCCGCAGGGTGCGGGCCAGCCGAGCCAGGGATCTGACCGGCGGGAACGGGGTGAACAGGGCGTCGAGCAGGTCTTCGCGAACGGTCTGCCACAGGGCGAACAGGCGCCGCCAGGCCGCTCCGTCGCCGGGTGCGAACGCGTCCAGGGAGTCGGCGGTGACGTCGATCCGCCGGTCGAGCACGGCGCACCGGCCGTCGCTCAGCGGATGCGCCAGCACCTGCGGCGCGTGGCTCCAGTGCAGCCCGTGGTCCTCCAGATGGAGCGCGGACAGCACGGGGGAGGCGGCGGCCAGGGGATAGAAGGAGCTGAAGAGGTCGTTGACGAAGTCGGCGTCGACCCCGCGGTCGTGGCGGACCGCGCCGCCCGGTTCCGGTTGTTCCTCCAGTACCTGGACGCTCCATCCCGCGGCCGCCAGGATGTTGGCGGCCACCAGCCCGTTGGGGCCGGCGCCGATCACCACGGCGTCAGGCATGATCGGCTCCGGCACGGCCCGGCACCCGCCGTGCGGCCGCCCGGTCGCGCTCACCGTCCTCGCACGCCGCGGCGAGCCGGGCCAGCATGGCGCGGTGGCGCAGCTGGATGAGCGCCTCGAACCCCGCGTTGTGCAGCATGCCGCCCGCGCCCTGGAGCGGGTGCTCGTCCACGATGACCAGGCAGTACCGGCCCCACTCGCGCAGCTCGATGGCGATCCGGGCGGTGCCGAGGAAGCCCGCCTTGGCCTCCAGTTCCAGGACGGAACCCGCACGGCAGCGCCGTACGATCGTCTCGTTGCCGAGCCGGAACGGTCCCAGCCTGATCTCGTACTCGATGGACGCCTCCTCCTGCGGCCACCGGCCGCGCTTGGGCTGCGAGGACGCGGTGCCCACCACCCAGTCCGCATACCGGCTGCCGTCGGCGAGGACCTCCCACACGGCAGCGGGGCTGGCCTTGATCAGTCGATGACGTACCGCCACTCACGCCTCCGGTTGGTCGAGCCGGCGAAGAACCGAACGCCGAGTTCCCCGGCACGCGGTGGATCAACCATCCGGCGCCGGGAGCCGCGGCCGCACAGCCGGCGGACGTCGTGACGAGCGCGCAGACCGAGGACGACTGGGAGGCGGTGGGCCGCGGGGCCGTCCGGAAGGCCGCACTCGCCGGCGCGAGCGAGGGCCGCAACTCTGCGCGGGGCGGCTCCCGCCGTCGTACGAGGCCAACGCCCAGCCCCTTTCCGAACCGGGGGCTCGCCGCGTCAGAACGCCGGCCGGACCTCCCCCACCTCTCGTCCCCCGCCCAGCAGCGGCACCCGGCCGAGCCGCTCCACCACCGGCGCCGTCACGCCCAGCAGTTCCAGTGCGCGTGCCAGGACCGGGCCGAGGGCCCGGGCGGCTCCGTCCTCGACCTTGATGGCCAGAGCGCGGCCGTCGGGCAGGGCGAGGGCCTGGACGGCTTCCGCACCCACCTTGGACAGGGCGCCCGGGATCTCCCGCATCAGCAAGGTGTCGTGGCGGCGGGTGCCCGCGACGTACTCGGGATGGGCGCGCATGGCGTCGGCCACCCGCCGCTCGGGCGTGCCGGGCCCGGCCAGGACGAACCCGCGGAAGGCGCGGGCGAGGCCGGTGAGGCCGAGCGCCATCAGCGGCGCCCCGCAACCGTCCGTGCCGACGGCGGCCACCGGCTCACCGGCCGCCTCCTCCACCACCGTACGGATGAGTCGTTGGAGCGGGTGGTCCGGTTCCAGGTACGACTCCAGCGGCCACTTCCGCAGGGTGGCGGCGGCGAGCATCGCCGTGTGCTTGCCGGAGCAGTTCATGGCCACCCGGTCGCGCCGCCCGCCGGCTGCCAGGTAGGCCTCCTGCTCCTCCTGGTCCAGCGGGAGGGCGGGCGGGCACCGCAGCTGCTCCGGGCTCAGTCCGTGCTCGCGGAGCATGGTGCGCACCAGGTCGCGGTGGAAGGCCTCGCCGGAGTGGCTGGCGGCCGCGAGGGCCAGCCGTTCGCCGTCGAGCGCCACTCCGGCCCGCAGCACGGCCGCCGCCTGCATCGGCTTGTTGGCGGAGCGCGGGAAGACGGGGCGGGTCACGTCACCGAGCGCCAGCTCCACCGAGCCGTCGGCGGCGAGCAGCACCAGGCTGCCCCGGTGCCGTCCCTCGACGAATCCGGAACGGACGACTTCGGCGAGGACCGGGCTGGCGGCGGTACCGGCTGCTACGGCGGGGTGAGGCATCGACGGTGACCTTCCGGACGGGCACGGGCGGACATCGGGGCCGACCCGCCCGGCCCGCCGCGTGAAGTGCCGTGATCCGGGGGCGAGCTGAGCAGATCACCCACGAGAACTTCCCCGCCACGGTACCGACAGGCGACCTGCGGGGTGGGGCCGGGGGTGCGGACCGGCCGGCGCGGCCGGCGCCCGCGCCGCAGGGCCGAGCGGGCACCGGTCGGCCCCGGTCGCGACGGGTGCCGCCGGGACCGGGGCCGACCGCTCGGGCCGACCGCAGGGACGACCGGACCGGTCGACCGCGGCCTCCGCCGGACCGACCGGACCGGATCAGCCGGACCCGGCGAACCGGAGCGGATCGGCCGGACCCGCCGGACCGGAGCGGATCAGCCGGTCCCGCCGGACCGGAGCGGATCGGCCGGACCCGCCGGGGGGCCGACCGGACCCGCGGGGGGTCGGCCGGCCCCGCGCGTCGGTGTACCGGCCCTGGCGCCGTCGGCCTACCGCGATCCGCGGCACCGCCGGCGGCTGTCAGCCCTGGCGCGCCTTGAAGCGCGGGTTCTTCTTGTTGACGACGAAGACCACGCCGCGGCGGCGCACCACCTGGGCGCCCGGCTTGGACTTCAGCGAGCGCAGCGACCTGCGTACCTTCATGGCTGGGTTCTCCTCGTGCCGGGTCCGGCGTGCGCGGTCAGGCTCGGGATGTGACCGGGTGGCCGTAGCGACGCTGGAAGCGTTCGACGCGGCCGGCGGTGTCCACGACCCTCGTGGTGCCGGTGTAGACGGGATGGCTGGCCGACGAGATCTCGACGTCGATCAGCGGATAGGTGTTTCCGTCCGCCCACTCGATCGTCTGCGACGCGGTCGCGGTCGAGCGGGTCAGGAAGTGCGTGCCGGCCGCACGGTCGCGGAAGACGACCGGCCGGGACGTGGGGTGGATGCCGGACCTCATGAGGTATGCCTCCTTGTCACGGTTCTTCCCGAGCGGCTGCGTGGGTCAGCGTTCCTCGCGGAAGGGGACGTGCTTGCCGACGACCGGGTCGTACTTGCGCAGCACGAGCCGGTCCGGGTCGCTCAGACGGTTCTTCCGCGTCACGTAGGTGACTCCGGTCCCCGCCGTGGACCTCAGCCTGACGACGGGACGCACGGTGTTGCCTGCCATGGGGTTTCTCCCTTCACACGCTCTAGATTGTCCTGAGCATGTCACTGACGGGTAACGCCACCGATGGCCGTGGCATTCCCGGTTCTGTCATGGGGTCCGGACCGGGCAGCGGCCGGATCCCGCGAACGGCATCGTGATCGTGAAGGGCGGTCGCCTGCGCGGCGAGATGCTCCATGAGGCTTCAGCCGGACGATCGTCCTCATGGGCGATAGGTGAGGCCCGGGGACACTGTCCCCCTCACGACCACGCCTGATACAACCAACCGAGGCCACCCCGCATTCCCGCTCGCCCGTACGGCTTCGCCTCGGCGGCCCTCCCGGTGCGGTGAGCACTCGCTGGTACTGCTTCGACCAGGCGGACCGCCCGATGCGGGAAGCAGTCGCTGGTACCGCTTCGGCCCGGCGGTCCGCCCGGTGCGGGAAGCAGTCACTCGTACCGCTTCGACCCGGCGGCCCGCCCGGTCCGGAAAGCAGTCGCTCCTACGGCTTCGGCCATGCGGTCCGTCCGCCGGCCACGGGTGATCCCGCGACCCGGCGGGCCGTCGCGGGGTGCTGCCGTCCGGGTGACGGCTCACCGGGTGAATTCCGCCGACGGGGGCGCCGGCGACAGCGCGCGCCCGCGTGTCGGCGCCACCCCCGCCGCGACGGGACGCTTCGGCGGCGGCACCTGCCGGGCCGTTTGTCAACGTGGCTGAGCGGAACGGGCGAGCACGACGGGTGGGGGCGCCCCGCGCCCGCTATAGCAGAACCATGAGAAGGTCCCGAACAGCGTCGTGTGCGTCCGCCTTCCTGCTCGCGGCCGCCTGCACCTTCGCCGGCCCCACCACGGCGCCGGCCGCGTCGAACAGCACCGCGCTGGACTACGTGGCCCTGGGCGACTCCTACGCGGCCGGTGTAGGCGCGGGCAGCTACGTCACCTCCGACCCGAGCTGTTTCCGCAGCAGCCGGGCGTACCCCGTGCTGTGGGCCGCGTCGCATGCCTCGTCGTTCAGCTTCAACGCGTGCAACGGCGCCCGGACCACCGATGTCCTGGCGACGCAGCTCGGTCCGCTCAGTCGCCGTACCGACCTGGTCAGCATCAGCGTCGGCGGCAGCGACTCGGGCTACGCCCGTGTCATGGCGAGCTGCGTGCTGCCGGGCACCGGCATCTGCACGTCCGCCGTCGCCCGCGCGAACACCTTCATCGACGGGGCCCTCCCCGCCAACCTCGACCGGCTCTACTCGGCGATCAGGCTGAAGGCCCCGGCCGCCCATGTCGTGGTGCTCGGCTATCCGCATTTCTACCAGCTCCACGGCACCTGCCAGGGCGGCCTGCACGACACGGAGAGGTCCGCCCTGAACGCGGCCGTGGACCATCTCGACAGCGTGATCGCCGAGCGCGCCGCCGCGCACGGGTTCACCTTCGCCGACGTCCGCGGCGCCTTCACCGGGCACGAGATCTGCTCGTCCAGCCCCTGGCTGCGCAGCGTGGAGTGGCTGAACCTCACGGAGTCGTACCACCCCACGGCCTCCGGGCAGGCCCTGGGCTACCTCCCCCTCCTCACCCGCACGGCCTGAACTCCGGCCGCGGGCACGGCAGACGGCCCACCCTCCCGGCGGAAATGAGGGACCGTCAGGCATGGGTCAAGGTCCCCTGAAGGCCTCAGTCCGTGAAAAGGGTCCGGAACCCACCCATAAGGATCCCTGGTCCGTCTCACTGTGATCCCCTCCATTGCGATCGTCGGCCGGTCCGACGAACCTCTCCTCGAACGAGCCTCCGAATAAGTGTTATCCGGGGCTCGCCGGGCGGTCTCCCATGTGTCGGGCAGCTCCGTCCGGCATCGAGGACAGGGAAGCTATTGATGAGTACACAGCGCACGGTGGGGACGGCGGCACTCGTGACCGCTGCCCGGGCGGGGGACGCTGCGGCGCAGGACGCCTTGGTCAGCGCGCACCTTCCGCTCGTCTACAACGTCGTGGGCCGCGCTTTGAACGGCTCGGTCGACGTCGACGACGTGGTGCAGGAGACCATGCTCCGCGCCCTGGGCGCACTGGGCGAACTGCGTACTCCCGAAAGCTTCCGCTCCTGGATCGTGGCGATCGCGATGAACCAGGTGCGAGCGCACTGGCAGGCCCGGCAGGCGGCGCCGGTCGGCGTGGAGGAGGCCGAGGACCTCGCCGATCCGGGCGCGGACTTCGTGGATCTGACCATGATGCAACTGCAGTTGTCCGGCCAGCGGCAGGAGACCGCGCGCGCCACCCGCTGGCTGGAGCCGGACGACCGGGGACTTCTGTCGCTGTGGTGGCTGGAGTGCGCCGGTGAGCTGACCCGCGGGGAAGTCGCGGCGGCCCTGGAGCTGTCGCCGCAGCACGCGGCGGTGCGGGTCCAGCGGATGAAGGCCCAACTGGAGGCGGCCCGGGTGGTGGTACGGGCACTGGAGTCGCAGCCACGGTGCGAGGAACTCCAGGGCATGCTGGCCGCCTGGGACGGGCGGCCCTCGGCGCTGTGGCGCAAGCGAATAGCCCGGCACGCCCGCGGCTGCGTGCGGTGCGCCGGGCTGTGGAGCGGTCTGATGCCCGCCGAGGGGCTGCTGGCCGGCCTGGCGCTGGTCGGTGTCTCCCCCGCGCTGCTCGCCGAGTGGGGCCCCACCGCGGACGCGATGGCCGGTGCCGGCTCGGCGCCGGCGGTGGACGTGTCCGCCCACTCCGGCACGAGCTCGGCGGCGGACATGTCCGCCGGGTACTCCGGCAGGGACGCGGCGACCGGGCACGGCACCGCTCGCGGCCGGACGGGGTCCCGGGGTGAGGCGCGCCGGCGTCGGCGCGTGAGGCGCCGGGCCGTCGGGGGCGCCGTGGTGGCGGCCTGTGTCGCGGGCGGGGGCTTGTGGTACTTCGGAACCGACTCGGGTACGGGCGGCGACGGTACGGCGACCGCGGCCGCCACCGGCGCCCCCGTCGTGGACCTCTCCGCACCCAGTGCGAGCGAGACCTCGTCGCCGGCCCGGACGACGTCTCCCACGCCGACCGCCTCGGCCTCGAAGAAGCCGAAGCCCGCCAGGAAGACCCCGCAGCCCCCGAAGAAGAGCTCGCCGGCTCCGGCACCGACCCCCCGGCCCACCCGGACCGCGTCCTCCGCGCCGCAGGCCGATCCGGCTCCCGCGGGCACCGTCGCGCAGGTGGTGGCGCTGGTGAACAAGGAGCGGGCGGCGGCGGGCTGCGGACCGGTCACCGAGGACCCGCAACTGGAGAAGGCCGCGCAGGCCCACTCCGACGACATGGCCGCCCGCGGCTTCTTCGAGCACACCAATCCGGACGGCGCCGACCCCGGACAGCGCATCACCGCCGCGGGATACCGCTGGTCCACCTACGGCGAGAACATCGCCAAGGGCCAGCAGACCCCGCAGGCCGTGATGGACTCCTGGATGAACAGTCCCGGCCACCGTGCCAACATCCTCAACTGCTCGTTCAAGAACATCGGCGTCGGCGTCCACGACGGCGGGGGCGGCCCTTGGTGGACACAGGACTTCGGCACCAAGCTCTGACCGGCGCCGTCCCCGGCCGGCGGCCACTGGTCACTGGCCCACACCTTCACTGCCGGGCGGCCCCTGACCGACAGTCACTGCCCGTCTGTCACCGACCGGCGACCTCTGGCCGGCGCTCGCTGGCCGGCCGCCACTGACCCGCGCTCACTGCCCGGCGGCCCGTGCCCGACGGTCACCGCCCGGCCGCCACCGACCCGCGCTCACTGCCCGGCGGTCGCCCGGCGCTGCGCCTGGTCGAACTCGGTCACGGGATCGCCGCCGACGCCCCAGGGCCAGGCGGTGACGGTGCCGCCCAGCGCCTCGAAGAGCGGCCGCGCCTCGCGGCGGCGATCGGCGGCCATCAGCGCGTAGGCGAGGGAGTTGAGGTCGGCGAGGGCCCTTGCGTGCTGGAGGAATCCCGGCTGCGCCCAGGTGTGGGCCACCCGGTCGAGCGCCTGGGCGGCCATCGCATGGGACCAGTGGTTGCGTGCCACCAGCGCCTCGAACCCACCCCGCTCCAGCACCGCGTGGTACTGCGAGACCTGGGCCGTGAGCTCGGTCGCGGCGCACGGAGCGTTCGCGGGCATGCGCGCGCTCAGGGCGTCCACGAAGTCCAGGACCTGGATCCGCGAGCCCGCCTCCTCCGGCGAGAGGTAGCCCAGCATGCTCAGGTAGGCCTCGCGGTTCCAGCGGTCGCGCGCGAGGACCTCGTTCCACACCCCGAACGTCTGGGACTGGTCCCAGCGTTCCAGGCGCGCCACTCCGAGCAGGACCACCCAGGGCGTGGGGTCGTGCGGAAGCAGCTCCGCGGCCCGCACGCAAGCGTCGACCACGTCGTCCGGGCTTTCCAGCCGCCCCCCGGAGCGGCCGCGCACCAGCTGCGTCCAGGACTGCAGCAGGAGCGCGTTCGCGTTGCGCGGCTCGCGCGTGATCCAGGACCGCGGAAGGTGCGATGCCGCCAGGTAGTCCGCCAGCACGGACATGCGGTGGGCCCTGCGGTCCCAGTCACCCGGCTCCTGGTCGAGGAGCCGGCTGATCTGGGCGACGCAGAGGTCCGTGGTCGCGATCGTGCCCGTTCTGGTGGTGGCCAGCAAGGACTTCAGGAGCCTGCCCAGCTCCTGATCGTCCAGTTCCGGAGCAAGTCGCACCTTTTTGCGGCGGCTCGATAGAAATGCCATGCCCGGAGGCTAGAGCCGCTGCCGATCCGCACAAGGGATGAGTCAAGATCGTTACCGGTTACACGACTCACCCGTCGTTACTTGCCCGTATGGCGAGACGCGAGGACACGAAGCGGCCCGGTCACGAGGTGCCGAGGAAGCGGACGAGGCGGCCGGCGACCTCGTCCGGGGATTCGGCCTGGGGGCGGTTGCCGACGGCGGGCGGTCCGGCGAGTTGACTCACGGTCGCGGCCGGCATGCGCCGCCTGATCCGGGCCGGTACGTGGGCGTGGGCGCCGGCCGGCGGATGCGTACGCGGCGGCGCGTGCGGCGGGGGGTGCTCCGGAGGCAAGGCCTCAGGTGTCGGCGGCCTCGCCCCACCGCGCGCATCCGGCGGCCGCCTGATCACGGTCACTGGCGTCGGCGGCGTGGGACGTCCGACCGGGCCCGCGGTTTCGCGGGCACGGAGCCCACCGGCCTGGACGGCTCCGCGGTCCTCGGCCTCACCCGCGCCCGGGTCGCCTGACCCGGCCTCGACGCCTGGGACGTCTGCCCCGCCTTCGCCACCGGCCTGGTCCGGCCTCCGTCACGGCCGGCGTCCCGCCGGGCGCCGGTACGGACGTCCGGCCGGCCGACGGACGGCAGCCTCGGGAGGGTGTTCGCGCAGTGCGCCGTAGGCGACGAAGTACGCGGGGAAGCGGCGGATCCATCGTGAGCCGGCGACGAGGCGCGCGACGCGCTCGGCCCGCTGCGGGCTCCCCAAGGGGGAACGGCCCTCCAGCACGGGCGCGATGAAGCAGGCGTGCGCCAACCGCTGGAGTGTCTGGGTGGCGACCGTGGTCGGGCCGCGACGGCGCTGCACGGCGCGCACGTCGCGCAGGCGCACGGTGCCGCGGCCCAGTGGCTCCGCCAGGCAGCGGGCGGCGGCCACGGCGTCCTGGACCGCGAGGTTGATCCCGATGCCGAACACCGGGGACATGGCGTGTGCCGCGTCGCCGATGCACAGCAGGCCGGGGCGGTGCCAGCGGCGCAGGCGGTCCAGGCGCACCCGGAGGAGCTTGACCTCGTCCCACGAGCGCAGCGCGTGCGCGCGGTCCGCGAGCCACGGGACCGCGGCGGTGAAGTCCGCCAGGAAACGGTCGAGACCGGCGGCGCGGCGCCGGGAGTCGGTGCCCTTGGGGATGAGTCCGGCGCACTGCCAGTAGTCGCCGCGGTCGATCATCGCGGTCAGGAACCGGTCGCCCGCGCTGCCGACGAGGCCGGCCGGATCGCCTTCGCGCCGCGGCAGCCGGAACCACCAGGCGTCCATCGGGCAGGCGAAGCTGCGCAGTCCCAGTTCCGGACGGGAGCGGGCCAGGGATCCGCGGCCGTCGCAGGCGACGGTGAGGAGGGCGCGCACCTCGCCGGTACGGCCGTCCGAGGTGCGGTAGCGCACCCCGGTGACGCGTCCGGACTCCGTCACGAAGGAGGTCGCCTCGGTGTTCATCCGCAGCTCGAAGGCCGGCTCGCGCCGGGCCTCGTCGGCGAGCAGGTCCAGCAGGTCCCACTGGGGCACCATCGCCACGTAGTCGTAGGGGCCGGGCAGCACCGCCAGGTCGGCGACGGTGACCGCCGAGCGGCCTGCGCCGACAGGCAGTTGCACGGTGCGCACCCGGCGCTGCGGCAGCCGCGCGAAGCGCTCGGCCAGGCCGAGGTCGTCCAGAAGCGCGAGAGTGGAGGGATGGACGGTGTCGCCGCGGAAGTCACGCAGGAAATCGGGGTGCTTCTCCAGGACCGTCACCGCGACCCCGGTCCGGGCCAGCAGCAGGGCGAGCACCATGCCCGCGGGGCCGCCTCCCACCACACAGCACGTGGTTCGCTCCATTGCGCTTCTGCCCTTCCGGTCGCGAGCGGACTGCCGGGAGAATTTAATTCAGCACTTGATGAATACGTTACCCCGTTCGGCCGGACCATGCCGGGGCGACAGAACATGCCGCTGAACGGCGCAATAACCGGCGGGGCGCGGCCCGGCACAGCAGGCTGGAGACCGTGTCGGGTCGTGTGACAGGAGTCCGTGTGCCAAGGCTGCGTGAGCCCAACCATCAGACGTGGTGTCCTGCCGCACGCCACGCCCTGCGGGCGGCGCCGCACAGGGACGACGGGTGAGGCATCCGCGTGCCGGCCGGCAGCCGCACGGCGCGATGGCCGCCCGGAGCCGGCCGCCCGCGCCCCCGGCGTGGATGCGCTGGCTCCCGGTCCTGTACGTCGTCGCCCTCCTGGTGATCGAACCGGTGACGCCTACGGACTGGCCGGTGAGCTTCGCCCTGATCGCCGTGCCGCTGGTGACCGCTTTCGCCAGCGGACCGGTGGTGGTGGCCGGCGCGACGGTGTTCTCCGTGCTCTTCGAGGGGGTGCTGGCCGGCACTCCGTGCTGCGCGGGCCGGTCCGTCGGCTATCTGTGGGACCGCCATTACGTGGCGTCGTACATCTGCACCGCCCTGGTGGGCGCCCTGGGCACGGTTCTGGCCGCTCACCGGATCCGCCGTGAGCGCACGCTGGCCGACGTCCGTTTCGTGGCCGACATCGCGCAGCGCGTCCTGCTCCGGCCGGTCCCCCACCGCATCGGCGGTCTTCTCATGGAGAGCCTCTACCTCTCCGCCGCCGCGGAGGCACGCATCGGCGGCGATCTCTACGAGGCCGTCCCCACCCCTTACGGGGTGCGCCTGCTCATCGGCGACGTCCGGGGCAAGGGGCTGCTCGCGGTGGAGACCGCCGCGGCCCTGCTCGGCGCGTTCCGCGAGGCCGCGCACGACGAGCCCGACCTACCGGCCCTGGTGGACCGGGCGGAGAGGAGCATGAACCGCAGGGCCGCGCAGCTCGGCGGAAACGAGGTGGGCGAACGGTTCGTGACGGCCGTCTTCGCCGAGATCCCCGCCGACGGCCACCTCGTCCGCGTCGTCAACTGCGGCCACCCGCCTCCGCTGCTCATCCGCCCGGGGGAGGTGAGCGAGCTGGACAGGGGGCGGTCGGCTCCGCCGCTGAACCTCGGCATGCTCGTCGGCGACCCGTACCACGTCGACGTCTACGACTTCCGCCCCGGCGACCAGCTTCTGCTGTACACGGACGGCATCACGGAGACCCGCGGTCCCGACGGCTCCTTCTACCCGTTGCTCCAGCGCCTGCGTTCCTGGGGGCCGCTGGCGCCGCACGATCTGCTGGAACGGCTGCACAACGACCTCCTGGCGTACAGCGGCAACCGCAGACAGGACGACACCGCCGCGCTCGCCGTCCACCTGCCTGCCGAGGAGCCGCCGGCGCGGTCCGCTCCGGCGGCCGGCTGACGCCCACCCGACGGCGCACGGTCGCGGCGGGCGGCGTTCTCCCCCGGGAGTCACCCGCGGGAGTCGCGTGCCGCGCACCTGAGCCCCCGCCGGGTCGGGCAGGCGCGCGCCGCCCGGAGCCGCCGGCCGGGCCCGGGCGGCTCAGAAGGCCGTTCGGGCGAACCACCGGTCGAGGATCCCGACCGGTCCCGACACCTCGAAGACGGGCTCCCGGTAGGACCGGCGGCCGTAGAGAAGCTGCAGGAGATCCTGGGCCTGCCCGCGCACCGCCACGGTAGAGGTGCCGGGTTCGGCCGACTCGCCGTCCGTCTCGGGCAGCAGACGGAAGCCGTCCGGGTCCAGCCGCACGCGCCAGACCCCACCGGTCGCGGCACCACGGTCCGTGAGCTCGAACGCGATGATCTCGCCGTCGCCCCGCAGCTTGTCCACCTCCGGGGCGAAGAGGCCCGCATGCGGCAGGTTGACGAGGAACTCGTCGACGCCGTCCGCCGCGAGGGCGGCGTCGACGTCCGGTTCCCGGCCGACGGCGCGCTCGGCGTCCACCCGGTGCACCAGCGTCTCGAAGAGCATCCGGCGGGCCCAGAAGCGCGCGTGCCCGTCCTCGCCCCAGGTCCACATCGCCGCCTGCGGATCCGTGGCCCGCAGCACGGCCGCCACGTCCGGTACTCCCGCCGCCACCCAGTCGGCGAGGTCACGGGGATCGCCGGGAAGTCCCAGGTCCACGTCGCGGCTGCGCGGAGGCTCCTGGTCGAGGCGGGTCAGCAGCGTGCAGAACCAGCGCTGGAGCGCGCCCACGTGCCGGGTGAGGTCGGCCAGGGTCCAGTCCGGGCAGGACGGCACCGCGCTCGCGGGGTCGGCGCCCCTGACCGCCTCGGCGAAGCGCAGGGTCTCGCGCGCGACGGCCTCGCGGTAGGTGTCGTACGGCAGGGGATGCCCCGCCCCGCTCATCGCTGCCATCTGCTGGTGCCGCCGTTCTTCGTCCCGGGGTTGCGTCGCGACCATTGTGGCCGCTGGAGTCCGCTCGAAGACGTTCCAGGGGAGTTCCCGGGCCGCCCGGATGATCTTTCTCTCACCCGTGCACCCGGCGCCCCGGCGACGGGCGATCCAGGCCGCAACGACGACGGGCGGCGGATACCCGGCCCCGTACTCCATCATTTAGTCCTATACGTAGCGATGCGTGCTTTTGTACGTCTGATGCGCCTAAGGTTCCTGATGTGGACGTGGTCGGCGGCTGCTGTCGCGGCCGGCCGCCGGGCCCGCGCGGCACGGGGCACCCGCTGTGCGGACCGCATTCTCCGGCGCCGCCGGGTTGGGCCGGCGGGGCACCCGAGGCAGCATGGAGGGAACCGGTTCTCGTACACGCACACGCGGGGCCCCGCACGACGCCGACCCCCGGGTCGGCCGACCGGCCGGTGGAGGTGGATCCGGGATGGCAGCGGAGTTCTTCGAGACCGGGCACGGTGTCCGACAGCCCGATCTGCCCCGGCCGACCGGCCTGCTGGACGTGCTCAGCGTGGCCGCGGTCGCTCTGGACACCCGTGGCCGCGTGGTCTTCTGGTCCCCGCAGGCCGAAGAACTCTTCGGCTACAGCGCGGAGGAGTCCCTCGGCAAACACGCGGCACGCCTGCTCGTCCAGCCCGAGCACCTGGACTCCGTGGTGAGCCTGTTCACGGAGGTCCTCGAGACCGGCCGGGGGTGGGCCGGCGCGTTTCCGGTGCGGCACAAGGACGGCAGCAGCCGCCTGACGGAGTTCCGCACGATGCGTCTGCTGGACGACCTCGGGGACGTCTACGCCCTCGGCATCGCCGCCGACCACACCCTGCTCCAGCGCGTCGAGACCGACCTCGCCCTGTGCGAGCAGCTGATCAACCAGTCCCCCATCGGCCTGGCCCTGCTTGACCCCGAGCTGCACTACCTGCTGGTCAACCCGGCGCTGGAACGCATAGACGGCATCCCGGCGGAGGAGCACATCGGCCGCCCCCTCCGGGAGACCCTGCCGTTCCCCGACGTCGAGACCGTCGAGTCCGCTCTGCGCCAGGTGCTCACCACCGGCACGCCCCTCCTCGACCAGTACCACGTGGGCCGGCCACCGGGCGATCCCGAGCACGAGCACGCCTGGTCGCTGTCCTTCTACCGCCTGGCGGATCCCGGCGGCCGCGTCCTGGGCGCGGCCGCCTCGGTCGTCGACGTCACCGAGCGGCACCGCGCGGCCGCCGAGGCCGACCGGGCACGGCGGCGCCTGGCACTCGTCGCCGAGGCCTCCACACGGGTCGGGACCACGCTGGACGTCGAGCAGACCGCCCACGAACTGGCCGAGATCGCGGCACCCGCGCTGGCCGACGTGGTGGCGGTGGACGTGCTCGACTCCGCGCTGGCCTGCCGCCGGATGCGCAGGCCCGACAACGGTCCGGAACTCTTCCGGGCGCTCGCCCTGAAAGCCGCCCACTCCACCGTCGCCGAGCGTGCCGCCGACCCTCCGGGCGACCTCGCCGCCTACGAAGGGGACCGCCTGGTCACCCTGTGCGTGCACACCGGCCGGCCGGTCCTCGTCCCGCGGGTCGGGCCGCGCGATCTGCCTCGGATCGCCCGGGACGCCGAGGCCGGCGCCCTGCTGGCCCGGGCCGGCGTCCACTCGTATCTCGCCGTGCCGCTGATCGCCCACGGCGAGGTGATCGGGGTCCTCGACCTCAAGCGCACCCAGAACCCGGCGCCCTTCGACGACGACGACGTCGTCCTGGCGAGCGAACTGGCCGGGCGTGCCGCCGTGGCCATCGACAACGCCCGCTGGTTCCAGAGTGTCCGCAACACCGCGCTCACCCTCCAGCGCAGCCTGCTGCCCGAACACTCGCCCCACCACACGGGCCTGGAGGTCGCCTCCCGCTACCAGCCGGCCCAGGCCACGAGCGAGGTCGGCGGGGACTGGTACGACGTCATACCACTGGCCGGCGACAAGACCGCCCTCGTGGTGGGGGACGTCATGGGGAACGGTATCGACGCCGCCGCCACCATGGGCCGGCTGCGCACGGCCACGTGCGCCTATGCCGAACTCGACCTCGCCCCCGGCGAGGTGCTCCAGCACCTGGACAAGGTGACCTGCGATCTGGAGCACTACATCGTCACCTGCCTGTACGCGGTGTACGACCCCGCCACCGGGCGCTGCACCATCGCCAACGCCGGACACATGCCGCCCGCGCTCGCCCGCCCCGGCAGCACCCCCGTGCTCCTCGACCTGCCCGCCGCGGGCCCGCTGGGCGTCGGCGGCATCCGGTTCGAGGCCACCACGATCGAACTGTGCCCCGGTGACCTGCTGGTCCTGTACACCGACGGGCTGGTCGAGACCCGCCAGCACGCCATAGACGACCGGCTGAAGGTGCTCCTCGGCTTCCTGGACGAGCCCGAACGGCCGCTGGAGGAGACCTGCGATCGCCTGCTGTTCGGCCTGCGCCACCCCGACGACCACGACGACGTGGCCCTGCTCATCGCTCGGGCCCTGTAGGCGGTGGCACGGAACGCCGGTGCGGCGAAGAAGCGTTGTCCGCTCACCGAGGCGCCCTGACCCGGTGGGGCAGCTGATTGACTACGCGTCATGTGCTTGCCGCGGGCGTTGCCCAGGAGCACCGGCACGGGTGCCGCGGACGGGCGTCGGGGCCTGGAGCGGAACGGTCCGGCGTGTGGTGACCGGGACGCCGGAGGGGCGGCGTGTCGCGGCCGCGGTGCCGGGCGGTGTTCCCGCGCGCGGCGGGGTGGTCGGTCATGACCGGCGGCGGTCCGCCGGAGCCCGGGCCCTCCGGCCGGCGTGCGCCCGCTCTCGATCCCGAACTCGGCGCGGTGCTCGCGGACCTGGGTGAAGCCGCGCGGGAGCCGTTCACCCGGGAGAACCTCGCGGCCCGGCAGGAGCGGGACGCGGCCGCCCGGGCCCAGGCAACGTTCACGTACGTGAATCTTGCTCATGTGGGTGTACTAGGGTGCGCCCGTCGTGTCACACTCGCTCATCGTCCTTGCCAGACCGCCCAGTTGGAGGACACACATGAGCATTTCCCGGCGTACCGTGCTGGCCGCGTCAGCCGGAGCCGCGGCGATCGCCGCCTCACCGGCGCACGCCGCGGAAGCGGCCGGCGGTCAGGAGCCGGCGTCGGCAGCCGATGCCCTGCGGGCGGCAGCCGACTACGCGGTGGAGAAGTTGCGCGCCGTCGCACCGGGGGTCAGCGCCTTCCCCGTCGGGACGAAGTTCGAGAAGTGGACCTTCTCCCAGAACGGTGACTGGGTGGGCGGATTCTGGCCGGGGACGCTGTGGATGGCGTACCTCCACAGCCAGGACGAGATGTTCCGGACGCTGGCACTCGACTCGGCGCGCAAGCTCGCTCCCCGCCGGAACGACACCACCACCCACGACCTCGGCTTCCTCTTCTATCCGTCCTGGGTCACCGCCTGGCGGCTGACGGGCGACGACAGCTGGCGGGCCGGCGCCGTGGAAGCGGCCGGGTCGCTCGTCCAGCGGTACAACCCGCGCGGCCGCTTCATCCGGGCGTGGGGAGCGCTCGGCGATCCGGACAACGCCGGCCGCGTCATCATGGACACGATGATGAACCTCGATCTGCTGGCCTTCGCGAGCAGGGAGACCGGCGACGGGAAGTACCTCCGGGTCGCCGTGGAGCACGCCAGGACGGCGCAGCGGTACTTCCCCCGGCCGGACGGCTCGACCCCGCACGTGTACGACTTCGACCCGGACACCGGCGCACCGGTCGGTCCGGCCACCGTCCAGGGGTACAGCTCCGGTTCCTGCTGGTCCCGCGGTCAGGCGTGGGGGATCTACGGGTTCACCACGATCTACCGCCGGACCGGAGAGCGGCAGTTTCTGGCCACGGCACGCAAACTGGCCGACTTCGCGGTGGGCGCGCTGAGCGCGGACCACGTGCCCGTGTGGGACTACCGCGCGCCGCAGCAGCCCCATGACATCAAGGACGCGTCGGCGGGCGCCGTCATGGCGTGCGGGCTGCTGGACCTGGCCGCCGCGACCGGCAGGCGCGAGTACCGGCAGGTCGCGGTGCGGATCCTCACCGCCCTGTCGGAGACCTGCCTGACGCGGAATTCGGCCCGCGCCGAGGCGATCGTCGCCCGGTGCACCCGCAACCGGCCGGCCGAGGACGGGATCGAGATCTCGCTCCCCTATGCCGACTACTACCTGCTCGAAGGCATTCTGCGCGTCCTGAGGCCGCAGGACGTCGACCGGGCCATCGATCTGTCGACGATCTGACCGCCACCACCCGCCTGCGGACCGAGGCGTCTCCCCGGCTGCCACAGATCCGGCAGCCGTCCTGTCCTGCCGACGCGCGTGCCGACGCACCGGGTCCGGCGCCCCGCCGGTGTCCACCTCAGGGGCGGATCAGCGAATGGAGCCGGTGCTGAAGCTCGTGGCCATCGGTGGTCGGGGCTCATCGGCTCGCAGGTGGTCGCGCCGGTGCGCGACCGTGGTCACGCCACGGCGCACGCCGCGTCGAGCCGCCACGAGGACCGACTCCCGCCGAGCCGACCTGCGCTCCCGCCGGGCCGACCTGTGCTCCCGCCCGGCGGATCGGCCACCCGCCGGGCGGGACCGTCCGGCGCCCCGCCCCCTTCAGCCGCCCCGGACCGCCCCCGCCCCCGGCCCCGCCCGGTCGGGTGTTCCGGGTCAGCCGAACTGGCCGGGCTGGTAGTCACCGGCCGGGACCCGGGCGATGACGTTCCCGCGGTTGAAGGCGTTGATGAGGGCGATGACACCCAACAGGGCGGCGAGTTGCTCCTCGTCGTAGTGCTTCGCCGCGTTCTCCCAGGCCTCGTCGGTGACGCCGCCGGCCGCGTCGGCGATGCGGGTGCCCTGCTCCGCCAGTTCCAGGGCGGCGCGCTCGGCCTCGGTGAACACCGTGGCCTCCCGCCAGGCGGCGACCAGGTTGAGGCGCGTGGCGCTCTCCCCGGCGTGGGCCGCGTCCTTGGTGTGCATGTCGACGCAGAAACCGCAGCCGTTGATCTGACTGGCGCGGAGCTTCACCAGCTCCTGGGTCGCGAGCGGCAGCGTCGAGTCCGCGAGCGCCTTCCCCGCCGCGACGAGGTGCTGGGTGAACTTGGCCGCGACCGGGCTGGCGAAGAGATTGAGGCGAGCTTCCATGGTGCACTCCTGCGGTGTCGTGGTGCGTACACCTCCTTGGACGGAACAGCTCCTACCGTTTGTGACATGGTCGAAATGTGACGTACGTCTCCTGCCGTTCCGGCGGTGCGGACCGCCCCCGCGTACCGCTCGGCTCGGCAGGCCGGTGAGCCGGTCCGCCGGCCTCTCGATCGTTGACGTACGGAGCCGTGGCGGCGCCCTGACCAGGCCTTCTCATCGGGCTCGGGGTCCCGCCGAGATGCTGGCCGGTCGAAGGGCGGCTAGCGTGTGATGAGAGGGCCGCGTTCCGTGAGGTGCGCCCCGTCGCCATCGGCGAGGGCCCTGTCCGAGGGCCGTCAGCCCCTGCGTGGCGGCCGCACCTCTCTCCACAACGCGGCGACACCCATGGCCGCACCGTGTCTCTCCCACGGCGGCCCGGCCATCCCCCTCGCACCGGAAACCCACGAGGGGTGGAAAGAAGGAAGGCCCATGAAAGGACAGCGCGCGAGGCGTCTCTTCGCAGGTGCTGCGGTCAGCGTTCTCATGGCCGGTGGCACCGCCGTCGGCCTGGCGGGTACCGCATCGGCAGCCACGCCGGCGAACGCGCCCACACACAACGGCTGCTTCTACCGCGGCGGCTTCTGGTACGGCGGCTGCAACGGTTTCGGCAACCGAGGCGACTTCTACCGCAACGGCTTCCTCAACGGTGGCGGCGGCGTCGTGGTGATCTTGCTGGGCTGACCCCGGCAGGAAAGGAACAGCAGCAGGAATCGACCGCCCCCGCCACGCCACAAGGCCACCGCAGGCAGGCTCGGCGGGGGCGGCGACCGCTTCGGTCCGGACGGCGGTAACGGGGCCCAGGGCATGCCACGCGCCGCCGGACCGTCCAGCGGACGCATCACCACACACAGACGGCCATCGGCTGGTGGCGGACACGGCATCCGTCACCAGCCGAGCCATGTCCGCCGTCCACCACAGCCGGGCCGTGCCCACCGCCGCCGGCGAAGCCGTGGCCGGCGTCACCAGCCGAGCCATGTCCGCCGTCCACCACAGCCGGGCCGTGCCCACCGCCGCCGGCGAGGCCGTGGCCGGCGTCGTCAGCTGAGCCATGGACCGCCGCGGCAGGTGAACGCGCTCCGCGGGGCCCCCGGTGAGCCGCACGGTTCCTTCCGTCCTGCTCGGTTCCAACTGCCCGTCACGACGGCCTTGTTCAGCTCTTGACCGTCTGGTCCAGACCTTCTATGTTCCAGGTCCCGGACCCCTCTCCGTCCGGTCCGTTGTACTGCCGACGACGCCACACCCCCCGGACCCTCGCCGCGCCCTCCACCCGCAAGGCCTTTCTTCAAGGCTTGACTTAACAGACGAGTAATGCGACAGGAGCGTCATATGCACACCGGCAGAGCCTCCTTGCCCGTCCCGTCCCGCTGTCTGCGGCTGCTGTCGCTGCTGGCCGTGCTGATCGGTATCGCCGCGGCGCCCGCCCAGGCCACCCCCCGGGCGGCCGCCGCGCCCTTCAAGGTGCTGGCGCTCTACAACGGCACCTGGGACGCGGCGCACATCAGCTTCGTGAGGGAAGCGAACGAGTGGTTCCCGAGGCAGGCCGCGGCCAACGGGTTCACCTACACCGCCAGCAACAACTGGGACCTGCTCGCGGACGGCGGGGTGGACGCGTACCAGGTGGTCCTCTTCCTCGACGACCTCCCGCAGACCCCGGCCCAACGCACGGGCTTCGAGCGGTACATGCGTGCCGGCGGCGCCTGGATGGGCTTCCACGTCTTGGCGTTCACCACGAACGCGGCCGGCTGGTCCTGGTACCACGACCAGTTCCTGGGATCGGGCGACTTCAGGTCCAACACCTGGGGGCCGACATCGACCGTGCTGCGCGTGGAGGACCGTACCCATCCGGCCACGAGGAACCTGCCGGCCACCTTCACCTCGTCGGTGAGCGAGTGGTACAGCTGGTCCCGCGACCTCCGGCAGAACCCCGACATCAGGATTCTGGCCTCGATCGACCCCGGCAGCTTCCCGGTCGGCACCGATCCCAACCAGACCTGGTACAGCGGCTACTACCCGATCCTGTGGACGAACACCAAGTACAGGATGCTCTACGCGAACTTCGGCCACAACGCCATGGACTACTCCACCGACACGCCGCTCTCCTCGACGTTCGCCAGTGAGACGCAGAACCGGTTCGTCCTCGACGGACTGAAGTGGCTGGGCGGCGCGACCGGGACGCAGCCGCCGTCCGGGCCCATCTCCGAAACGGCCTGGTACTCGCTGCGCAACTCCGGCAACGGCACCTGCGTGGACGCCCGCGCCGCCGCCAGGGCCAACGGCACCGTGATCCAGCAGTACACCTGCAACGGCACCACGGCCCAGCAGTACCGGTTCCGCTCCACCGACAGCGGCTACCTGCGGATCACCGACCGGGGCGACCCGCAGCAGGTCGTCGACGTCACCGACCGCTCCACCGCCGACGGCGCCGGGCTCCAGCTGTGGGCCTACGGCGGCGGGGGGAACCAACAATGGCGTGCCGTCCGGCAGCCCGACGGCGCCTACCGCTTCGTCGCCCGGCACAGCGGCAAGTGCCTGAGCGCCGGTCCCACGGCCGCCACCGGCGTCCAGCTCACCCAGCGCACCTGTGACGACTCCGCCGCTCAGAGCTTCGCACTGACCGCACAGCCCTGACCGGAGGGCCCCGACCTTCGTCGGCCCGGGTGCCGGCGAGCTGCTGCACCCGTCGATCCTGGTCAGGGGCGGTCTCGTGCCCGCGCTCAAGTCGCTCGGGCGCCGCTGCCCCGTACCGGTCGATCTCGCCGTGCATACCGAGGGTGAGCTGCCCGAACCGGTCCAGGTGAGCGGCTACTACGTCGTCTCGGAGACGCTGACCAACGTGGTCAAGCACGCGCGCGCCTCGGCCGTCACGGCCACGGTCGAGCAGGGCGACGAGGTGCCGCGACTGACCGTGCGCGACGACGGCGTGGGCGGTGCCGACTTCGGCCGCGGTACCGGCCTCGCCGGCCTCAAGGACCGCGTGGAGGCACTCGGCGGCCACATCTTCGTGGACAGCCCACGCGCGGTGGGGACGACCGTGCGCGTCGACCTCCCGCTCACGGAGAAGGGCCGCGCCTACGCCTAGCCGGCACGGTCACTCCCGCTCCGCGGCCGGAGTCCAGGAAGCCGGGAGGGGCGGCGGGCCGCCCAAGGCGCTGCGGAACCTCTCCCTCAGGTTCTTCGGCGGGGCCTCCTTCTCCCTCGGCGCGGTGGATCCTGCCCCGCGGATCACCGCCGAGGGCGGCCTGGCGGGCGCGGCCGGTGCCGGTGGGGTGTCCGGCCGTCGGGCGGGCAGCGCCCGATACGGGAGGCGCGGGGAGGCCATCAGGGTGTCACTGGGCGGTGTCGGGCGCCCTGCACGAGTGCCGTTGGCCATGCTGGGCCCGGAGTGAAACCCTTCCACGCGACAAGGAGCACGCATGCCGACGGATGCGGTCGGACGATTCCTGGCGGCCCTGGACCCCGATCACCGGGAGGCGATCGGCGCCAGACCACGCGAGGAGCAGGAACGGCTCGCGGCGGCCTGGGAACGAGAGCTGGAGGCGGACGACGAGCTCGACACCCTCGACGAGCTGTCCCCGGCGGCGGCGGAGGCCGAGGCGGCCCGCCGCGTCCTCGAACGAGAAGCGGGCTAGGCAGTGTTCCTGGTTTGGATCAAGGCGTGAGGTCCGGTGGCCGGGTAACTCGGCCGAGCTGTTAGAACGCCTGCGTGGCTCGTGCAGAACTCACTGAGGAATGGGAGTTGGTCGAACCGTTCCTGCCGATAGGCGGGTTCGGCCCATACCCCGAGCGGCTGCGGCCGCAGTTTGAAGGCGTGATCTGGCGGTTCCGCACCGGCAGCCCTGGCGGGAGGGACATGCCGACCGAGCACGGCGCCTGGCAGACCGTCTACCACCGGTTTCTACAGTGGCGGGACACCGGCGTCTTCGAACAGCTGATGGACGAGATGATCAGCGAGGCGGCACGACGGGGACAGGTGGACCTGTCGCTGGTCAGCGTGGACTCCACAGTGGCCCGCGCCCACCACCACGCGGCCGGGATGGTGGTGGGTGTGGAGGTACTGGCTGCCCTCGAAGAGGCCGTTGCCGATGAAAAAGGGGCCGGGCGGCAGGGACAGGAGGCACAGGACGCCTCAGGCGACGGCGAGCCCGGCGACCCTCGGCGGGAGAGCGGCGGCGACTGCGGCGTAGGCGCCGGGCCCGACTGAAGGCTGCTCGGCTGGGCCGCCCGTGCGGTGGGCTGAGCAGCAAGGTCCACCTCGCCGCCGAACGCCGCCGCCGAACGCTGTCCTTCGAGCTGACCGAGGGGCAGGCGGCCGACAGTCCCCGCTTCATCCCGGTGCTGGAGAAGGTCAAGGTCCGTGGCCCGGTCGGCCGTCCGCGAACCCGGCCCGATGCCGTAGCCGGCGACAAGGCGTATTCCTCTCGTGCCAACCGCGCTTACCTGCGCAGGCGCCGCATTCGAGCGGTCGTCCCGGAGAAGGCCGACCAGGCCGCCCACCGCAAGAACAGGGGCCGTCGGGGCGGGCGGCCGGTCTTCCACGACACCGAGCTCTACCGCGACCGCAACACGGTGGAACGCTGCATCAACAAGATCAAAGCGTGGCGCGGACTGGCCACTCGATACGACAGGACACCCGAGAGCTACCTGGCCGGACGCCACTTACGCGGCGCGCTCATCTGGTTCCGAAGCCTCCGTCCCGCGACATGATCCGAAGCAGGGCCATGCAGAGGCGTTGTATCGCGAGCTCAGTGGTCTCGCTCGATCGCCTGGACGCAGCGGGCCAGCAGGGCCCGGAGAATGTCTTGTTCCTCGGCGGTGAACTCGTCTGCAAGGCGGCGTTCGATGCGCACCGCCTCGGTATCGGCGGCAGTAAGGGCATGCCGGCCGGCCTCGGTGAGCCGGGTCTCGAGGACCCTCTGGTGCCAGGGGTGCACCGTCCGCTCGATAAGGCCGTGTGTCTGCAGGGTCTTGAGCACCCCGGTCATGGCCTGCGGGGTGACCAAGCAGTCGCGGGCCAGCGCGGCAGCGGAGATCCCGGGGTGCTGGGCGATGGCCAACAGGGCGGCGTACTGAGCGACGGTCAAGTCGGCCGTGCGCACGGCGCTGCTCTTGGCGGCCATCAGCGCCTGCTCGGCCCGTTTGATGTCCAGGCCGAGCCGGACCTGCGGCGGCATCTCCATGCGCTCAGCTTACCGACCCTTGAGATGAATCAGGACTGGAAGATATATAAAGACGTTGATATCTCTGGGGCATGCATAAACACGCAGCTACTCCGGGCGACCTGCGCGGAAAGACGGTCCTGCTGACCGGGGCCACCCAGGGGATGGGGCTCCGCCTGGCCCTGCTCCTGGCAGCCCGCGGCGCCACACTGCTGCTCCACGGACGCGACCAGCAGCGGCTTGCAACGGCCACCGACGAGATACGGGCGCAGGCCCCTGAAGTCTCGGTGCGTACCTACCGGGCCGACCTGGCCGACCTTGAGCAGGTGAGCACGCTGGCCGACACCGTCCTCGCCGCCGAGCCGCGGCTCGACGTACTGGTCAACAACGCCGCCGTGGGCGGTGGCATTGACCCGACCGTTCGGCAGACAAGCCGCCAGGGCCACGAACTACGGTTCGCCGTCAACCACCTGGCGCCGTACGTTCTCACCCGCCGGCTCCTCCCGCTTCTGGTCGCCTCGGCGCCCTCGCGGGTGGTCAACGTCACCTCGGCTGGGCAGATGCCCATCCATTTCGACGACGTGATGCTGGAACGCGACTACGACGGAGTGCACGCCTACTGCCGCAGCAAACTAGCCCTGATCATGGCCACCTTCGACCTGGCAGCCGAGTCGGCGCCCCACCAGGTCACCGTCAATGCACTGCACCCAGCACACCTGATGGATACCTCCATGGTCCGGCAGAGCGGCTTCACCCCGGCCACAAGCCTCGACGACGGTGCTCAGCCGACGCTACGTCTCATCGCTGACCCAAACCTGGAGAACACCACAGGACAGTACTTCGACCGATACGACGACCAGCCCGCACACCCACAGGCATACGATTCGCAGGCCCGCGCCCGGCTGGCAGCACTCACCACGAACCTGACCGCACCGTTCCTTGCATGAGTGCTTCTGCGCCGCAGGCCCCCGCCTCAACGAGGCGCGAGCCGCTACCCAACCCCGGCGATCAAAACAACCCGCCGCAGCACCCCGCGCCAACGAACCGAGTCATCGAGCATCAAGGAGAGGCATCCCCAAGATGCGGTCCTCACGCCCCGAGTGCCTGCTGATCCCAACCAGGAACACTGCCCAGCAGCACCTGGCAACGCGGCCGGCCCACCCACCGGGCCCTCGGCACGCCCGGCCTGCACCTGCAAGGCGACATCAAGGACCGCCCCGTTCCCCTTCCGGTGGCTTCCCCTTCCGGTGGCTTCCCCTTCGCCACCCGCCGGCCGGGGGAGGAGGGGGGACAACCCCCGAGGCCTGCGGGGGAAAGGCCTCCGGCGTACCCGGTGGCCGCCCGGATTCTCCGGTGCCGGCCCCCGCTCCAGACTTGCCGGCATGACCATTCTCCCCACTGACTCCCCGGCGACCCGGCCCTCCGCCTCGTCCGGCAGGGCCTCCGGTCCCGGCGGCGGGAGCGACTTCGCGAGGCTGTCGCGGCGCATCACCGAAGCCGGCCTGCTCAAGCGGCGCCCCGGTTACTACACGGCGCGGATCGGCCTGGTGGTCGCCCTGTACACGCTGGGGTGGGGGGCCTTCTTCACCCTCGGCGACACCTGGTGGCAGCTCGCCGTGGCCGCCCTGCTGGCCTTCGTGTTCGGTCAGGTGGCACTGGTGGCGCACGATCTGGCCCACCGGCAGGTCTTCCGGCGCCGCAGGCCCGGTGAGGTCATGGGCAGGCTGTTCGGCAACGTGGGTGTCGGCATGAGCTACGGCTGGTGGATGGACAAGCACACACGCCACCACGCCCATCCCAACCACGAGGACCTGGACCCCGATGTCGCCCCCGACATCCTCGTGTGGTCCACGGATCAGGCCCGCGCGAGCAGCGGAGTGGCCCGTCTCATCGGTGGCCACCAGGCGCTGCTGTTCTTCCCGCTGCTGACGCTGGAGGGTTTCAACCTGCATGCCGCGGGCCTGCGTGCGCTGCGCTCACCGGGCATGAAACACCGGGTGCTGGAGGGCACCCTGCTCCTGCTGCACCTCGCGGGAGTGCTGTCCGCGCTCTTCCTGGTGCTCCCGCCGGGCAAGGCGCTGGCCTTTCTGGCCGTCAACCAGTGCCTGTTCGGCGTCTACCTGGGCTGCATCTTCGCCCCGAACCACAAGGGCATGCCCACCCGCACCGGTGACGAGCGGCCCGACTTCCTGCGGCGCCAGGTCCTCACCTCCCGCAACGTGCGCGGCGGCCGGCTCACCGACATGATGCTCGGCGGCCTCAACCATCAGATCGAGCACCACCTGTTCCCGAGCATGCCGGCCCCGCACCTGCGCCGGGCCCGGGTCATCGTGCGCGAGTACTGCGCCGAGATCGGGGTGCCCTACCACGAGACCGGCCTGATCCGGTCCTACCGTGAGGCCCTGGCCCACCTGCACCGGGTGGGTGCCCCGATCAGGCGGCGGCGCAAGGCCTGACCGGGCACCGGGCCCGCGCACCGCCGCGCCGCGCCACCCCCCCACCCCCCGGGGGGGGGGGGCCGCCCCCC